>CAYGMD010000050.1:9724-27159 GCA_964350785.1 uncultured Acidobacterium sp.
AAGCATCGGCGCCTCGTCGCGCTCGCCTTCGCCGATCACAATGGTGCCGTCGATCGGCACGGTATCCATCTCACGGCGCATCGCCTCGACCGCGACCTGGTCGGAACCGTGCCGGTCGCCCTGACCCATGGTGTGCGCGCAGGCAATGGCGGCCTGCTCGGTGACGCGGAGGAACTCGAGGGAGAGATCTGATTCCATGATTTGGGGATCTGGTGATTTGGGGATCTGGTGATTTGGGCGACGAACAGCAAATCGTATCAAATTTACGAGGCGAGGCGCACGGTGATGGCGGCGCCGCGCCCCAGTGCCAGCCGCCCGGCCGCGTCGCCGGCGGTCACGGCGATTTCGAGATGATCGGTGCTCCCGAACAGGGCGCACACCTCGCCGGGCAGCGCCTCGGCATAGGTGGCCACCAACCGGGCCACCTCGTGGCCGCCCGCCCGCACCGCGATCGGCCCGCCCACGGCCAGCTGCTCGAACGTGCGGCGGTCGATGTTGGAGATCAGGTTGCCGAAGCGATCCACGCGCACCACTTCCCCGCGAATCTCGCGGGCGTCGGCGCTCGGCCGCGCCAGCTCGAGCAGGTGCCAGTCGGGCACGCCCTTGCCGAGCGAGGCGAGCGCAATGCCCTTCGCCAGCCAGCCGGCCGCCGGCGCGAACCGATCCCGGCCCTCGAAGGTCCGGCTGACGGTGGGCCGCGCGTACTTGCGCGCCGTCAACTCGACCACCTTCTTCGGCGCCGACTCGCGGAACACGGCCGACAGGACGCCGTTGTCGGGCGCCACGAAGCGGTAATCGCCCGTGTCGGCGGCAAGGCCGCGCCGCGCGGACCCCACGCCGGGGTCGACCACCACCAGGAACACCGTGCCGTGGGGAAAGTACCGGTAACACGCCGCCAGTTCCAGCGCGCCCGCCATCACGTCGTGCGCCGGGATGTCGTGGCCGATGTCGACCAGCGTGGCCTCGGGACACACGCCGAGCACCACGGCCTTCAGGGTGCCGGCGTAGTGATCACGAGTGCCAAAGTCGCTGAGCAGCGCAACGATCGGCCGGGCCATGAATGCCCGACGCTCAGGCCCGGAAAGCGGGCTTGCGGAAGAGCATCTCGCGGAGCTTGCTCTTCATCAGGAAGGAATCCGACACGCGCAGCTCTTTGAACAACTTGATGATGTCGCCGTTCAGCAGGCTGCGCTGCCGCTGGCGCAGGGCCGGATACGTGCGATACCGCAACGTCGATTCGTCCACGACCACGTACTTCGTGTACACCTGGCCGGCGGTATCCGCGGTGCTGAAAAAGCCCAGCAGGCAGCCATCGGGCTTGAGCAACCGGCACAACGCCGTGGCCAGCGCTTGCGCGGCCGGCCGATCGAGATAATCGAGAATGTCCCAGCAGAGGATGCCGTCGACCGAACCGGGCGCCTGCGTGAAACGCGCGGCGAAGTACTCGGGCAGCTGCTCGAGCTTCCCTTCTTTCACGTGCCGGTCGATGTCGGCCGCGACATCTTCCACGCGGATGCGGCACCCCAGGTGCTCGCCAAAGAAGGTGACGTTGCTGCCGACGACGGGACCGAGATCGAGGATGAGAGGGTGGTCGGCGCCGAGCAGGCACCGCAGGAACTTCTGAAGGGCCTGCGTGGGATACGACGCCTCCGTGACTTGCGTCACGGAGGAATCGACAGCGGCAGCTGAATCGCCCACTCGGCGCGGGCCCAGAATCCCGAACAGGTCGGTCAGCGATCTGGCGTCAGCCATACGGCTCGTTTACGCGCCGACCTTTTGGGTCTGCGGCTGACCCTGTCCCGGCGCCGCGGGCGCGGCGGGCTTGGCCGGCGCCTTGGCGCCGGCGCGTTGCATGTCGACGGCGCCCCGGAAGTGCGCGCCCTCGGCAATGGCGACACGCGGGGAGGCGATGTCGCCGTCCACCGAACCGTTGTCGCGAATGTCGACTTTTTCCGACGCCGTGACGTTGCCGGTCACTTCGCCCAGCACGACCACGGCCTTTGCGAAGACCTCGGCTTTGATCTTGCCGTTGGGGCCGATGGTGAGCACGTTGTCCTTCAAATCGATCCGGCCCTCGACGTGGCCTTCGATCGTCAGGTCTTCGCTTCCGCTCAACTCGCCTTTGATGATGACGGACTTTCCGATATTCACGTTGTCCCTCCCAAGTTGCGTACGCGGCTCGCTGGCAGCCGGCGCAGCGACAACTGGCGCCGAGGGCATCGCCGCCGGACTTTGCGCCGGTGGCGTGGCCGGTTTGACCGACTCATCCCGCTTCCACATCGCTGAAACCTCCCCCTCTGCCGGAAATCCTGCGCGAGGGTGCCTGTTATTTTCTTGAAACCCGGGGAAGTGGGCTTCGGTGCTGAAGTGGAGCCAGTATAGAAGCCCCTGCAAACCGTTGTCTAGTCCTTTTATTGCTGAGAGTTAGCAGGAATGCTACGATCAAGGTTTCCACTCATGCGCATCTACCTGGACCATAACGCGACGACCCCACTCGACCCCCTGGTCGTTGACCGGATGACCCAGGCCCTGCGCGACGTGTGGGGCAACGCCTCCAGCGTCCACCATTTCGGTCAACAGGCCAAAGCCGCCCTGGACGAGGCGCGTGGCGCCGTGGCTACCCTGCTTGGCGCCGAAGCCTCGGAAGTTGTCTTCACGTGCGGGGGCACTGAAAGCGACAACATTGCCATTCGCGGCGCCGCCGAGGCGCTCGAGGCCGGCGGCCGGCGGCATCTCATCACCAGCGCCATCGAGCACGAAGCGGTGCTCGCCACCGTCAGGGCGCTCGCGCGGCGCGGCGCCCGCGTGACCATCCTCCCGGTCGATGCGTCGGGCATCGTTTCTCCCGACCGCTTGCGCGAGGCCATGACCGACGACACCGCGCTGGTCTCGGTGATGCACGCGAACAACGAGATCGGCACCGTGCAGCCGATCGCCGAATTGGCCGCCATCGCGCACGAGCGCGGCGCGCTGTTTCACACCGACGCCGTGCAGTCGGCCGGCAAGCTGCCGCTCGACGTGCGCGCGCTCGGGGTCGACATGCTCTCGATCGCCGGCCACAAGTTCTACGGCCCCAAGGGCACCGGCGCCCTGTGGCTGAAGCGTGGCGTGCGGCTGGTCCCGCCCATGACCGGCGGCCGGCAGGAGCGCAACCGGCGCGCGGGCACGGAGAACGTGCCGGCGCTCGTGGGCCTCGGCGTGGCCGCCGACGTCGCGAGACAGAAGCTGGCCGGCGAGGCCGCGCGGCTGGCCGGGTTGCGCGATCGGCTGGAGGCGGGTATCCTGGCCGGCGTCGCCGGCAGCGAGCGCAACGGCGCGGCCGCACCGCGCGTGCCGAACACCACCAACATCAGCGTCGACGGCATCGAATCCGAGTCGCTGCTCATCGGCCTCGACCTGGCCGGCATTGCCGTGTCGTCCGGCTCGGCGTGCTCCTCGGGCACCCTGGAGCCGTCCCATGTGCTCAAGGCCATGGGCCTCTCCCACGGCCGCACCCTGGGCTCGATCCGTTTCAGCCTCGGCGCCTCGAACACCGAGGCCGACATCGATCGCGTGATTGAGGTGCTGCCGCCGCTCGTCGCGAAACTGCGCAGCCTGACCACCGTCGGTGGCCGGAAATAACAGGAGATCAGGAGTTAAGGAGCCAATTCTTGGGGTGCGCATGTTGAATAGCGTTCTCCTGGTCTCTCGAACTCCTGTTTGATATGCGTATTGTCGTAGCCATGTCGGGCGGCGTGGATTCGTCGGTCGCCGCGGCCCTGCTTGCCGAGCAGGGTCACGACGTGATCGGTGTGTCGATGCAGCTCTACGACCAGGGCCAGACCACGGCGTCGGGTCAGAAGGCGTTCGGCACCTGCTGCACCATCGACGACCTGTACGATGCGCGGCGGGTGGCCGCCGCCATCGGCATTCCCCACTACATCGTCAACTTCGAATCGCAGTTCGGCGAGCACGTGGTGTCGAACTTCGTGCGCGAGTACGTCGCGGGCCGAACCCCGATCCCCTGTTCGCACTGCAACAGCGAGCTGAAGTTTGCCGAGCTGCTGGATCGCGCGAAGGCGTACGACGCCGACCGGCTCGCCACCGGGCACTACGCGCGCATCACGCAGGATGCGTCGGGGCGGTATCACCTGTATCGCGGCGCCGACCACACCAAGGACCAGACCTATTTCCTGTTCTCGCTGACCCAGCAGCAGCTGTCGCGCGCGGCGTTCCCGATTGGCCATCTCGACAAGGACACCGTGCGGGCGCACGCGCATCGGCTGCAGCTACGGGTGGCGTCGAAGCCCGACAGCCAGGAGATTTGCTTCGTGCCCGACGGCGACTACGCGGCCTTCGTCGAGCGGCAGGCGCCCGAGGCGCTGCGCGCCGGCACCGTCGTCGACGGCGGCGGCCGCGTGCTGGGCATGCACGGCGGCGTCCACCGCTTCACGATCGGCCAGCGGAAGGGCCTCGGCCTGTCGTCGAGCGAGCCGCTCTATGTTCTGGAAATCAAGCCGGACGCGGCGCAGGTGGTGGTGGGGCCGAAAGAAGCGCTGGGCCGCACGGCGCTGACGGCATCGACGGTCAACTGGGTCAGCGGGGTCGCGCCGGCCGACTGGCTGCGCATCTCGGCGCAGATCCGCCATCGCCATGCCGCGGCGCCGGCGCGCGTGTGCGCCCACGACGAAGGGCGTGCCGAACTCGCGTTCGACACGCCCCAGACGGCGGTGACGCCGGGCCAGGCGGTCGTCTTCTATGACGGAGACGAAGTGCTGGGCGGCGGCTGGATTGACTGAAGAGATCTAACTTCTAACTTCTCACTTCTAACTTTTCACTCGCTTCATGCAAGGTGCCCGACAGGAAGCGCTCCGCGTCGATCGCGGCCATGCATCCAGACCCGGCGGCCGTGACGGCCTGGCGGTAGACGTGATCCTGCACGTCGCCGGCGGCAAAGACGCCGGGCACGCTCGTGCGCGACCCGTCGTGGGTCTTCAGGTAGCCGTTGTCGTGCAGCGCCAGCTGGCCCTTGAACAGCGCCGTGTTCGGCACGTGGCCGATCCCGATGAACACGCCGTCGACGGCCAGTTCGCTGGTCGCCCCGGTCTGGGTGTTCTTCAGGACCAACGCGGTGACCTCGCCCTTGTCGATGTCCTTGATGTCGATCACCTCGGTGTTCCAGATGAACGAGATGTTGGGCATCGACATCGCCTTGTCCTGCATCACCTTCGAGGCGCGCAGGCTGTCGCGGCGGTGGATCACCGTGACCGAGGTCGCGAGCTTCGACAGGTAAATCGCCTCTTCCATGGCGGTGTCGCCGCCGCCGATCACGGCCACCGGGCGGCCTTTGAAGAAGAACCCGTCGCAGGTCGCGCAGGTCGACACGCCGCGGCCCGACAGCTTCTTGTCGACCCCCAGGTCCAGCCACTTGGCCGAGGCCCCGGTGGCGATAATCAGCGTCTGCGCGGTGTGGGTGGTCTTGCCCATCGACACGGTGAACGGCCGCCGTGACAGGTCCACGGCCGACACGTCGCCCTGGATGATCTCGGCGCCGAAGCGCTCGGCCTGCGCGCGCAACTCGGTCATCAGGTCGGGGCCCATGATGCCGTCGCGGAAGCCCGGCCAGTTCTCGACCATGGTGGTCAGCATCAGCTGGCCACCGGCCTCGATGCCCTCCATGACGAGGGGCTTGAGGTTGGCGCGCGCCGCGTACAGCGCCGCCGTGAGTCCGGCGGGGCCGGACCCGATGATGATGACTTGTCGTTCTGCCGTCACTGGCGGGCCGCCTTACGTTGGGCGCCAACGGCGCCCAACCGGAGGTGTTCGAACCTGACCACCATTAGAGATGCTTGTCGATCATCTTCGCGAGATCGTCCTTGTTCGCCAGGCCGACCACGGTTTCCTTGAGATCGCCGTCCTTGAACAGCAGCAGGGTCGGGATCCCGCGGACCATGAACTTGCTGGGCGTCATCGGGTTCTCATCGATATCGACCTTGGCCACGATGGCGCGGCCGCTGTATTCGTCGGCCAGCTGATCGACGATCGGCGCGATGCGCCGGCACGGCGCGCACCAGGTCGCCCAGAAGTCCACCAGCACCACGCCCTTTTTGACGGACTCGCCAAAATCAGCGTCGGTCAGCGCCTTTACATTCTCAGATGCCATTAACGTCCCTCTAACGGTAGTCAGCGACGATTCGCTCACTACCCCTTGGATGCCGGTGCCCCGCGCGCGGTACGCGAGGGGCGAAGTCGTCGATATATTTTGACATACTCGGCCGCCGAGCGGTCCCACGAGAAGTTCGCCCGCATGCCATTCTTCTGCAGCCGTGTCCAGATCTTCTTGTCTTGAAACGCCGCCAGCGCGGCCTCGACCGTGCGGAGCATGACGCCGGGATCGTACTCGGCAAACAGGAACCCCGTGCCCTGGCCGTTCTTCGGGTTGTACGGCCGCACCGTGTCGACCAACCCGCCCACCGCCCGGACGATCGGCACCGTGCCGTAGCGCAGGCTGTACATCTGGTTGAGGCCGCAGGGCTCGAAGCGCGACGGCATCAGGAACATGTCGGCGCCGGCCTCCACCAGGTGGGCGCGCGGCTCGTCGAAGCCGATGAAGGCGCTGATGCGTTCCGGCTGCCAGCGCGCGAGAAGCCGCCACATGTCCTGGTAATGCGGTTCACCGGTGCCGACGATGGTGAAGGTCGCATCGAGCGAGGCGAGCGGCCCCGCCACGGCCGCGATCAGGTCCAGGCCTTTCTGGTCGACCATGCGCGACACCATGCCGATCACCGGCCGCGCCAGCGCCGCGTCGGTCACCGGAATCCCGAACCGTTCGAGCAGCGCGCGCTTGGACGCGGCCTTGGCCGCCAGGTGCCCGGCGTCGAACGGCGCCGGCAGGTGGGGGTCGGCCGCCGGGTTCCACTCGTCGTGATCGATGCCGTTGAGAATGCCGGTGAGGCGATCGCGGCGCGCGCGAATCACGCCGTCGAGGCCGTAGCCGTACTCGGGCCGCTGGATCTCGTCGGCGTAGGTCGGACTGACGGTGGTGATGGCATCGGCGAAGTTGATGCCGGCCTTCAGGAACGCGAGCCGATCGAAGAACTCGAAGCCGCCAATGGTGAAGTCCTGCCAGCTCAACCCAAGCCGCGGCACCCAGGCCTTGTCGAAGATCCCCTGGTAGGCCAGGTTGTGAATGGTCAGGACGGTCGGCACCCGCCCCAGCACCCGCGCGTGCACCGGCGCGAGGCCACCCTGCCAGTCGTGCGCGTGGATGATGTCGAAGGCGGCGGGCCCGTCGGCACTTGGCCGACGCTGCTGCGTGGCGAAGTCGATGGCCGCGGCCGACAGGAACGCGTAGCGAATCGGGTTGTCCGGATAGTCGGCACCCGCTTCGGCATAGATGCCGGCGCGATCGTAGAGGTCAGGACAATCAAGCAGCAGCACCCGCGCGCCGGGACCGAGCGGCTGCTCGAGCAGCCGCGCGCGGAAGCGATGCCCGGCGACTGCCAGGCTGACGGTGCCCACGACCGCGCCGTCGGGCGCGCCGCGATACCGCGGCGTGACCACGGTGATGTCGTGCCCGAGCCGCCCCAGCGCCTTGGGCAGGGCCGCCACCACGTCGGCCAGCCCGCCGGTCTTCGAAAAGGGCCGCGCCTCGGACGCAATCATCAGGACGCGAAGGCGGTGAGGAGGACGGGCCACCGGCGGCGTCGCGGCTTTCTTCGCCATTCACTCCAGTCTATTTCAGTCCCGGCCACCGACTCCCGGCTCCCGGCTCCCGGTTCCCGGTATGATTCAGTCGTGTCTGGCTCATCCCCGAGCAGCGCGCGGGCCGTGCCGCGCGACATCGCCGAACTGAAGGCCCTGGCCGAGCGCCAGCCCGAACTGGCGTCGGCCGCGCAGTTGCAGATCAGCCTGATCGAAACGGTGCGGCGCGTGCAGGGCCGCCTCACCACGCCCTGGATCGACACCAGTCCCGACGACCTGAACGCGCGCCTGGCCCGCGGCCAGTCGCTGCTCGACTTCGACCAGATCCTGTTCGAGTGGAACGACGTGCGGCTGCTGGTTCGGCAGATCGCCGACATCCTGCACCGCCACGACGCGATCGACGCCGACGGGGTCGTCGCGCTGCACCACGCCGGCCGCGCCGACGACCTGCCGGCGCGAATGCGCGCCTGGTTCAACGGCACGCCATCACCCGATATCGAGATGCTGGACGAAGTGCTGATGTGGGCGGCCCGCCCGTACATCCAACGCACCGCGGAGGTGCTGCAGCAGCGCGTGAACTTCGACGGCTGGCGCCGCGCCACGTGCCCGGTCTGCGCCGGCGAACCCGACTTCTCGGTCATCACGACCGGCGGCGAGCGCCAACTGGTCTGCGGACGCTGCCTGGTCCGGTGGGCCTTTGCCGCCACCGATTGCCCGTATTGCGGCAATCGCGATCGCGCCACCATTACCTCGATGACCACCGCCGACGGCGTCTACCGCGTGAACATCTGCCAGCCGTGCGGCCGCCACATCAAGGCCCTCGATGCGCGAAAATCATCGCGCCCGCTGCTGCCGTACGCTGATCCGATTGTGACGTTGCCGCTGGATGCGGCGGTGATGCGGAGAGCGAGATAAGGAGTTAACAGGAGTTCATGAGTTCAGGAGGAGACTTGCTCCTGAACTCTTGAACTCTTGTTAGTTCTGTTCCTGCTGGTGCTGCGCGTCGCCGTCGAGGATGGCCTTGGTGCGGGTGCTCATCCAGTTGAACAGGTGGCGCGTTTCCCAGAAGCGGCTGGCGTTCGACTTGGCGCCCAGTACCACCACGGCCACCTGCTGCCCGGACTGCGGCAGGCGCAACAAGGTCGCCAGGCAGTAGCCCGACCGGCTGATGAAGCCGGTCTTGCCGCCCACCACGTCGATGTCGCCGCTGCGCACGATCTGGTTGGTGCTGCGCGCCGTAATCGTCTGGCGGCCGGCCTGCGTGGTGTAGGTCTGCTTGCGCATGATGCCGCCGACGCGCTCGTCGGCCGAGGCGTGGGCAATCAGGCGCGCCAGGTCGTACGCGGACGACACGTTCTCGGCCAGCAAGCCCGAGGGGTCGGCGTAACGCGTGTTCACCAGGCCGAGCGCGGCGGCCTTCTCGTTCATCTTGGTGATGAAGCCGTCGGCGCCGTAGGGCGAGATGCGGGCCAGCGCCCGCGCGGCGGCGTTATCGGAGCCGACCAGCAGCAGGTTGAGCAGGTCGTCAGCGGTCAGCTTGAAGCCGGTGCGCAGGTAGGTCGTCGACGCGCGCGACACATCGCTGCGCTGCACGGTGACCGGCGCGTCCATGGGCGCGCCGCTCTCGAGAAACACCAGCGCCGTCATCACCTTGGTGATGCTGGCCATCGAGCGCTGATCCTGCGCGTGGCTTTCCCACAGCACTTCCCCGGTGGTCGGGTTGTAGATGATGGCCGCTTCGGCGCGGACGTCGGGCACTTCGCGGCCGAACTCGTCGACGCGGAAGCGCGGCGTCTGCACTTCGCGCATGGTGCGGGCGGCAGCCGCGGCGCGGGCTCGCGCCAACTGCGCGCGACGCGCGCGCGCCGTCGTCGATGAATACGCTTTCTTCCTGGGGGTGCTGCGCGCCGGCGTGGCCTTGGCCGACGCCGACTTGGCGGCAGTCTTCGACTTGGCCTGGGCCCGTGCCGCGTCGGCTGACGTGGGTACAGCGACCATGGCCGTGGCAACTATTGCCAGGCACACGGCCAGTTTCGTGACGCGGTTAGGCTTCGTCATCAGCAACTTGCGGGCATTGTAGACACACTATCCCCAAGAATCAATAGGGTTTATCGTTCCCTGAGTTAAGCTAACCCCTAATGGAACGACCGGCTGCGACCGAGTACCGCGTCCTGAGGGAAACCATTGCGGCCCGGGGAAACCTCCGCCCCATCCTTGTCTTGGCGGGCCTGATCGGGTGGGCTGTCGTTCTCACGGCCGTGCTCGTCTGGATTCCCTACCCCGTGGCGGCAATCATCCCGCTGCTGGTTCTCCTTGTAACCTTCGAGGTAATAAGGCCTTTACACTTTGGCGCGGAGCGGATTGGCCGCTTCCTGCAGGTCTTCTACGAGGAAGCCGGCCAGCCCGGCCGCCCACTCGCCGACACCCCCGCGTGGGAACGGGTGGCGATGAGCTGGAGCGCGGTGCCGGGGGCCGGCGGGCACCCATTATTCGTCCCGATTTTTTTTCTGGCCACGATCGCCAACACCCTGCCGGTGCTGCTGGCCCAGCCGCCGGCCACCCCCATCGAACTGACCGCGATGGGAGTCCCCCACGCCGCCTTCATGGTCTGGTTGTTCAACGCCGACCGGGCAATGCGCGCGCAACGCGCCGCTGACCTCCAGCAGTTTCGAGCGCTGCGAGACCGCTAATCCCTGATCGCTACTGCTGGACCAGGGCCAGCGCCAGGAGCAGCGCGCGCTGCGAGCCGAGCCACGAGTTGGCCGGATCGAACGCCTCGTCCAGCGCGTGCGCGCCGGTACCGCGGCCGCCGCCATCGATCGTGACCGCCGGGATGCCCAGGTTCATCGGGATGTTCGAATCGGTGGATCCTTCATCGAGTGTGACCGGGAAACCGAGCGCGCGGGTCACCGAGACCGCCGCCTGCACGATCGGCGCGGTGGCCGGCGTCTGTCCCGCCGGACGATTGCCGACGAGCACCTTGTCGACCGTCAGCACGTTCTTCTGCCACCGCGCGTCTTCGGCCTTCACCGCATCGTCCACGGCGCGGTGAAACTTCGCGTCGATCGCCTGCAACGCCGTCTGGCTGGCCGACCGCATGTCCATCTCAAACCACGACTCGAACGGAATGGCGTTCACCGACGTGCCGCCGCCGACGCGCCCGACGTTGAACGTCGTCTTGGGATCGCTGGGGACCTCGAACTGCGAGATCGTCTCGACCGCGCGGCCGAGCGCGTGCAGCGGATTCGACAAGCCGAACGCGCCGTAGCTGTGGCCCCCGGGGCCCTTGAACGTGACGCGGTAACGCAGGCTGCCGACGGCGATGTGGGTGATGCCGAGGCCGGTGCCGTCGACCGAGACGAACCGATCGATCTGCCCCTTCATCCCTTCGTTGAACAGGTACTTCACGCCGCGCAGGTCGCCGAGGCCCTCCTCCCCCACCGTGCCGACGAACGTGATCGAGCCGGCGGTCTGCAGCTTGGCCTGGTTCATGGCGCGAACCACCGCGAGCAACACGGCCAGGCCGCGACAATCGTCGCCAATGCCGGGCCCGCGCAGGATGGCGCCGTCGCGCTTCACCTTGACGTTGGTTCCCTCGGGAAACACGGTGTCGAGGTGCGCGCTGAACACGAGGCGCGGCCGCGGTTGCGCGCCCGGGCGATCGCCCAGCACGTTGCCTTCCTTGTCGATGCGCACGTTCTGCAGGCCCGCGTCGCGGAACATGCGCGCGTACACTTCGGCGCGCTTCTGTTCCTTGAACGGCGGCGCTTCCACCTCGCAGAGCGCGACCTGGTCTTCAAGGGTCTTGGGCTCGGCGGCCTTGATGGCCTCAACCGCGGCCTTCACGGCGGAATCGGCCAGGAGCCTGGCGCCGATGTTGGCCGCGTCCTGTTGCGCGGCAGCCGGAAGCGTTGCGACGAGGACGAACACGAGAGCCGAGGCAAGGCACAGGGTGGATCGAGTCATGACGAAAGTATTCGCGCGCTACGAGATCACGCCGCGGCGCACGGCATACAGCACCAGTTCGGCGGTGTTGTGAATATCGAGCTTCTGCAGAATGTGCGCGCGGTGGGTTTCGACGGTGGCCGGGCTGATCTGCAACAACTCGGCGACCTCCCGGTTCGTGCGGCCCTCGGCGACCAGCTGAAAGATTTCGCGTTCGCGCTCCGACAGCGTTGCGTAGCGGTCGGCCACGCCCGTGCCCGACACCCGGCGCACGTAGTCGTCGAGCATGAGACGGGTCACCGCCGGACTGAAGTAGGACTGGCCGGCCGCCACCGCCGCGACGCCCTTCAGCAGGTCCTTGCCGGCCGCGTCCTTCAGCATGTAGCCGGTCGCGCCCGCCTGCAGCGCCCGCGTCACGTAGGCTTCGTCGGAGTGCATGCTCAGGATCAGCACCCGCGTCTGCGGCGACTTGCGCACGATCTGTCGGGTGGCGTCGACGCCGTTGAGCTGCGGCATGCCGACGTCGAGGATTGCGACATCGGGCTTGAGCGCAACCGCCTTGCGCACCGCCTCGCGGCCATCCCCCACTTCCGCCACCACCTCCCACTCGGGCCGCTCCTCGAGGATCTTCCGGAACCCCTGACGCACCAGCGTGTGGTCGTCGCCGATCAGCAGGCGCAGGTTAGGCACGGGTGGCACCCACGGGCAACTCGATGAACAGGCGGGTCCCGGCGCCGGGCGCGCTGAAGATCTGCAGGCTGCCGCCCAGCATGGCGGCGCGCTCGCGCATGCCGATCAACCCGAAGCCGGCGGCCTCGGTGGTCTCGCCCTGCGGATCGAACCCGTCGCCGTCGTCCTCCACCTCCACGCGCAGCAATTCGGGCAGGCGCAGCAACCGCACGCGGCAGTGGGCGGCGGCGGCGTGGCGGGCCACGTTGGTCAGGGCTTCCTGGACGATACGATAGGCGGCGATTTCGGTTTCCGGGGCCAACCGGTCGTTCATGCCGACCTGGGACAGCTCGACCTTGATCTCGTGCCGCCGGGCCAGGCCGCGCAGCGAGGCGTCGATCGCCGCGGGCAGCCCCAGGTCGTCGAGGGCGGCGGGCCGCAGCAGCTGCGACAGGTCGCGCACCGTGCGGAGCGCGCCATCGGCGAGGGCCTGGGCTTCGATCAGCGGATCGACGGCGACCCCGGCCGCCGTCAGCTGGCGATGGGCGAGGCTGAGCTCCACCTGAAGCGCGGTCAGCACCTGGCCCACCTCGTCATGCAGCTCACGCGAGATGGTCCGCCGCTCGTCCTCCTGCGCGCCGATCAACTTGACCGTGGCCTCGTGCAGCTCCTGGGAGATGCGCGAGTCGCGCTCCATCTGGCGGCGCAGGCGGCTTTCAAGCCGGCCGGCGTACATCGCGGCCAGCAACAGCACGCCGAGGCTCGTCGCCAGGGCAAGGCCCAGGCGCTGCCAGCTCTGGGTTTCGGCCACCCGGTGGATCTCGGCGATGTCGACCTGCTGGCGGATGAAGGCGAGACGATTCAGGCTCTGGATGTCTTCGGAGATCTTGACGGCCGCTTCGCGCCTCGGAATGATGCGCCGGTTGAGCAGGTCGCGGACGATGGCATTCGAGGCGCCGCCGGTCTCGGCCAGCACCGCGAGGCTGGTGCGATGAAACTGATCGACTTCGGCCCGCAGGTTGCGCACCTGGTCCTGGCCGGGCGCCGTGTCGAGCACCGGCTCGTAGGCATCGAGCGCTTTGTCGATCACCAGGTGGATGGCCTCCAACTGCTTGCGATAGCCGGCGGTGGCCCCCGGGTCGGGATTGAGCAGCGCGTCACGCACGCGCACGGAGCTGACCAGTACCTGCGCCCGCACGTTCGACAACAGCTCCTGGGCGCGCATGTAGCGCGACGCCACGGCCGCCGCCTGGCGTTCGACGTCGTCGATGTGGCGGGTGAACGTGTAGCTGGTGAACAGCCACAGGCCGAGCGTCACGATAATGCCCAGCACGAGGGCCGCGCGGATCGAGAGACGCTCGAGAGGGGCTCGTCTCGTCACGATTGGCGTCATCTTACTCCCGGGATGGCGTGGGCTGAAGGCGAAAAAAATGGGAGGGAACCCAGGCGTTGGAGTTGGCCCTCCCGAAAGACTCCCCCACAGGAGTCAGCTCGAATCCCGGCAGGAAGCGAGAGCCCTGCGGGAAATTGTTTCCCGACGGGAGGTCCTCCTCCAGTCGGGAATTCAGGCTACCAGAGGAACCGGAGACCCAACCTGGCGGTGCGCGGCGCCAGAATCGCCGCCGGGCGCAGGTAGTTGGTGCCCGTCGAGCGCGTAATCGCCTCTGATGCGCTGCTGTTGGTGATGTTGAAGAAATCAACAAACAGCCGCGCCCGCGTCCTCGCACCGAAGGTCACCGTCTTCTCGGCGCGCACGTCGAACACCCAGATATTGTCCTCGCGGTTCGCGTTCGCCGGTTCGGCGAAGATCGTGCCGCTGTAGATCAATCCGGACGCCGAGGCGGCCGACGCCGGCACCGAAATCTCGCGGGCGAAATTGGACCCCGACTGATGCCGCAGGACCGGCGAAATGCGGATGCCCCACATCGCGTCGTAGCTGCCTGAAGCCTTCAGGTTCCAGGTGGTGCGGTTTTCGTCGAACGGGTCGTTCGGCGTGTTCGGGTAGCCGTTCGGGAAGTCGTGCAGCCACGTGTAGCCACCGCCGATCGACGCCGACCACCGGTTACTGTAGCGCCGGTTCAACTGCGCCTCCACCGTCTTGTAGCGCGAGAACTGCGGCACGTTCTGGATGACGGCATTGACCGGGAAGTTGGCCGCCTGCGACGAAGGCAGGCCCCGGAGCGTCAGGGTTCGATCGTCGCTCGTACCACGCCTGCCGTCCACGCCGATGTCGACAAACGAAAAGGGCGTCGAATAGGCGCTGATCGGCCGACCCGGACGATACGTGGCCCACAGGTCGTCCTCCGTCTTGTAGACGAAGCCGACGCGGGCGCCCATGGTGTCGGTCAACTGCTGTTCGAAGAAGACACCGGCCTCGTGCGTGAAAGGCTGCTTGATGCCCGGGTCAATGCTGACGGCGCCGGCAAGTGCGGACGCCAGGAGAGTGCCCTGTTCACCGAGTTGGAAGCGCCGGTCGCCATTCGCATCGTTCCAAGCGTAGGTGGCCGACTTGCCCGCCTGATTCGCGTTGGACGATCCGGCGAGTCCGGGGCCAGGGTTGTGCCAGTAGAGCCCATAGTTGGCTTTGATGACCGACCGACCGTCGCCCGACAGGTCATACACCACGCCGATGCGCGGGGCGAAGGACGACCACGAGTAGTATTCCCGTTCCGGGAAGGTCTGGGCGGCAATCGTCACCGGGCCGTTGGTGCCCCCCAATTGCTGCTGCTCCGGCGTGGTGCCAGTGTAGCGGTCGTAGCGGACGCCCATGTTGACGGTGGTCCTGCCGACCGACCAGGTGTCATTGACGAACGCGCCGAACACGCCGAGCTTGGCGATCGACAGCAGATTCTTGCGCGCGCCCTTGCTGCCCACGGGACCGTCGGCCGTCGGGAACCCAAACACGACCTGGTTCGAGACGCCGTTGGTGTAGATCAGGTCTCGATTGCCACCCAGGAACTGCTCGTAGCCCTCCCACTGCGTCTCATCGAAGATCTCAAGGCCGGCCTTGAGTGTGTGGCTGCCCTTACCGGTGTCCAGGAAGTAGGTGGAGGCCAGCGTCAGTTGCTTGCGATCGCGATCCGTCTGCCAGCGGCGACCGGTGCCGTCGATGGTCTGTAGACCGCTATCGCGGAAGCTGAAATTCTGCGTGCCGTTGCCGAGCAGCGGGAAGTAATAGCCGAAGTCACCGGCGCGCGCCTCGAGGTACAGCTTGTCGCTGACAGTGGAGTTCCACTCGCCTTTGTAGACCCAGCTGCCCGAGTCCTGTCTCCACGTTTGATCGGGCGAGGTGTACACGTAGGTGGCAAACGGCGTGCGGAATGGCTGAATCTTCTGGCCGTACTGGTAGTAACCGATGACCTTGTTCTTCCGGTTGACCTGCCATGTGCCCTTGACAACCGGATTCCAGAGCGTAGTGTCAAAGGTCTGATCGAATCGGAACTGCGGCTGGGCCACGGCGTTGAACTGGGTCCGATAGGTCCCGAAGTACCAGATCTTGTCCTTCATGATCGGTCCGCCGACGTTGATTGCCGCGTCATAGTAGCGGTCGATTTCGTTGGAATGCGCGCGAATGCCGCCGGCAATCACCTCGTCCGGAATATTGGAACCCTGCAGCGAGTTGTTATACCAGTCGATGTAGCCTTCGCCCGAGAATTGGTTGCCACCCGACTTGGCGATGAACTGGCTCTGCACGCCCGGGTTCGGCATTTCGGCCGACTGGCCCGACGTGCCGAGGAACACCTCTTCGAGCGACGAGTAGTCGAAATAGAACCCGGCGCCGCCGGTGCCTTCGGTGGTGTTGATGCCTTCAATCAGCACGCGAACCTGGCCCGAAAAGCCATAGGCCGTGTAACCCGTCTGGGTTCCAGCGCGATTGCCGCCGACATCGATGCGACTCATCTGCACGGACGGCGTGACCGCCAGCAGCGACCACATGTCGCGGCCGTTCGGCAGCGACTGCAACTGGTCCAGCTTGAACGCCTGAACGGTCCGGGTCGCAGTCGTGTCGATGACCGGTGACTGCCCACTCACCGTGACGGTTTCCTGGAGGGTCGCCAGCGCCAGCTCGACGTTGATGTTGGCGGTGAAGCCGAGCGAAATCTGCACGCCTTCGCGCCGCAGCGTGTTGAAGCCCGTCAGCTCATACGCCAACGTGTACACGCCAGGCGGCACGGCGGGGAAACGATAGTTGCCCGTTTCCGACGATACCGTCGTCTGTATACCGAGCAGCGACGGGCTGCTCGCGGTCACCGTCACGCCGGGAAGCACCGCTCCTTGCGCGTCGGAGACGCGGCCCTGAATCGTGCCCGTGCTGCTGGCGCCGCCGCCCTGGGCCAACGCCGGCGTGGCCGACGCCAACGCCAGTGCCACCAACCACCCTGTGAGTATGGGGAGCCTCATCGTCATTTTCCTCCTCTGGCGGGACCCCGGACGGAGCGCCGCCTGCGAACTGCAAAACACAACACCGGGCCGTGCCACCCGCGTGGATGACGACCCGACACAACGTGCGGCAAACTTGTACCTCGCGGGACACGCCGAGACAATCCGGCGAACCCACCGCGAAAAATACAGGCTTGCCGGGATGCGGCCGCGCGGCCGCTACGGCGTCATCGACATCAACGACGTGAGTTCGGTGACGGCCGCGGCCGGCGAACGCGTCCTTGTATTTGAGGAAATGCCACATGACTGACTCCTCTGAATGAACCGCACGCGGCGCGCGGCGCGCCGAAACCCAGCCGAGCTGGCGGAAGGTGCCGCAGGGGCCGGACCACGCGCCGGCGCCGAGGGCCATCGACAGCAAAAACGCGGCGGTGACAACGCCCGATCTTGCCGTGGGCGCGCGGGCGGCGCCGTCCCGGAAAGACCTGATTTTCCCGCACGGGGTGACCGGATTGTGTTGCCCGGCTGTGCGCGGTACAACCCGCACACGTCTTTCGTCGGCAACTTTGTCTGACTTGTTCTTGGGGCGCTCCCCCATTTGGAGGAATGAATGCGAATGCTGAAGGTGTGGCTGGTGATCGGACTGTGCACGATCGCCGCCGGTGTCAATCCGGCCGCCGCCCAAGAGTTTCGAGGCCGGATCAACGGCGTAGTCACCGACAACACGGGCGCGGTGCTGCCCGGCGTCACCGTCACGG
>CAYGMD010000051.1:0-27090 GCA_964350785.1 uncultured Acidobacterium sp.
CAACCAGCCCCTTCTGACCGGCCGCGGCATCGCCTACGCCTACCGCAGCCAAACCGTCGTCGCCACCATCGTCGAGGTGGAGGCCAACAAGCAGACCGGCCGCATCTGGGCCAAGCGCATCGTCGTGGCACACGACTGCGGCCTGGTGATCAACCCCGAGGCACTCATCCGCGTCGTCGAAGCCGGCACCCTCTACGGCCTCAGCCGCGCGCTGCACGAAGAGGTGAAGTTCGACGCCGAGAAGGTCACCAGCGTGGATTGGATGACGCACCCGACGCTGCGGCACGAGGACACGCCGGAGCGGATTGACGTGGTGATCGTGAACGGGGATCCAAACCCAAATCGCCCTGACCTGCAGCATTACGGGGCGGGCGAGACGATGGTGAAGCCAATGCTGGCGGCGGTGGCGAATGCGGTGTTTGATGCGACGGGGGTCAGGATGCGGCGGATACCATTCGCGAATCGAACATCGAGCTTGGCCTAGTGCTGCGGGGTGGGTCCGAATCCCACCCTCTCCGCCCCTTACTCAACCTTGGTTCGTTCGTGACGTCGAGGGTGGACTCGGGCAACAGCCGTCAGGTCCTACGGCGCCTGCCGGGCGTACTGATTGAACCACGCGATCGTCCGGGCCCATGCCTGCGCCGCCGTCTCCTTGTTGTAGCGTTCCGGAGTGGCGTCGTTGAAGAAGCCGTGAACCGAATTGGGCCAGATGTGACCCTCGTAGGGGATGTTGTTCTTCTTCAATTCCGCTTCGTACGCCGGATACGCCTTCACGAGCCCCGCGTCGAGCGCGCCGTGGTGCACGAGGATGGCCGCCTTGATCTTCGTCACCTCTTCCGCCGGAGGCGCGCCGCCGTAAAACGGGGCGGCTGCCGCCAAGTCGGCGCCCAGGATCGTCGCCAGCGTGTTGGACATCCCGCCACCGAAGCAGAAGCCGGTCGCGCAGACCTTGCCGTTGCCGAGCGGGTGGGCCTTGAGCCACTGCGCGGAGGCCACGAAGTCCTGCGTCATCTTCGGGCGGTCGATCTTGGCGAAGAGTTGCCCGCCCTTGAAGTCGTCGCTCGGATATCCGCCGACCGACGTCAGCGCGTCCGGGGCAAAGGCAATGAAGTTCTCCAGCGCAAACCGGCGCGCCACGTCTTCGGTATGCGGATTGAGACCGCGATTCTCGTGGATCACCAGCACCGCCGGCAGTCGGGTAGGCTTTTCGCTGCGCGTGGTCTGGCTGAACGGCCGGACGAAATAACCGCGAATCTGCCCGTTGCCATTGGGTGAAGGGATGGTCTCGTAGCTGGCCGTGATCCGCTCGTCATCCTTGCGCACCTGCTGCCCCAGGGCGTAGTTCGGCATCAGCGCCTCGACGATGGCGGTGGCGGTCAGGCCGGCGACCGCAAAACGATTGACGCCCTTCAGGAAATCGCGGCGGCTGACCTCGCCATGAATGTAGCGCGTGTACAGGTCCACGGCTTCGGCAGGAATTTTTCCCTTCGCCTGAGCTTGATTCTCGTCCATCGATGCCCTCCAGTGACCGGCAGAGGGTATCACTTGTCGGCTTCGGGTAGCATGTCTGCGCATGCCGGTAAAACGGTCCGGAAAGCTCGCATCGGTCCGCGAGTACATCGCGTCCAAGCCAAAAGAGTCTCGAGCCAGCCTGGAGGCGGTGCGCCAGGCGATTCTCAAGGCGGTTCCGAATGCGCAAGAAGGGCTGGCCTATCAAATGCCGGCCTATACCCTGAACGGCGTCGGCGTGCTGTATTTCGCCGGGTGGAAGTCGCACTACTCGCTCTATCCCGCGAGCGATGCGTTGGTCGAGGCGTTCGCCAAGGAGCTGGCGCCATACGAACGCAGCAGCAAGGGGACACTCAAGTTCCCCTTGTCCGAGCCTGTGCCCGTCCGCCTGATTGAGCGCATCGCGAAGTTCAGAGCCCGGCAGGTCACCACGCGCGACGGGGCCACGGGCCGGCGGAAAAGCGGACGCGAAGGACAGGTGGATCGGATCCGCCGCCTCTGCGCCGCGCTGCCCAGCGCGTTCGAGAAGATGTCGCACGGCACGCCCTGCTTCTTCGTCGAGCCGGGCAAGGGCTGCTTCGCGATGTTTGCCGAGCACCACCGGGACGATGGCCGGCTGGCGCTTTGGGTGCCGGTCGCGGACGGCCTGGCGTCGCTGATGATCGAAGAATCGCCCGGCGTCTATTTCAACCCGCCGTACGTCGGCACCGCGGGGTGGGTCGGCATCCTGCTCGATCAGATCGCGGATGACGCGCTCGAAAGCCACCTGCGCGAGGCGCGACGGATCATCGCGTCCAGGCGGAAGCCCGCGCGCAAACGGCGCGGCGGCATGTAGGGTTCGCACGGCTTGCGGGTGCTTGGGTGCTGAGGTGCTAAGGTGCTGAGGTGCTGAGGTCAGTAGGCAATTCCCAGTTCGCTCGCGACGTCAGCCAATCTCGAATCCGCCGTCCATAGACTGACCCGGCCGACAAGCGCCGACGCCAGCAGGTGCGCGTCAATCCAACCGATGCCCCGGCCCTGAAGGCGCCGGTGGCGCACGAACGCCACGATCTCCTGGTGAGGCACCACTGGGGCCCGATGCATCAGGGCGTAGTCGGTGAGCAGTGGCTGACGCCCGCCCTTGTCGCCCATCAACAGTTCGCCGAGGACGAAGTCGTGGCCGCAGACTTCACCCGCCGCCAGCAGTTCTTCCAGTCCGCTCGCGTAGGGCGCCCGATTGGACAGGAAGCGAATCCAGACCGACGTGTCGACGAGCACCATTACGCCACCTGGTGCTTGCCACCGGCCTCTTCGCGCCGGCGCCGCGTGTCGGTCGCGCGCGGCTCCTTGCCGCGAAGCGCCCGCAGACGGTCATACGCGCCTTGGCGAACCAGTGCCTCCAGCCCCAGTCGGACGGTGTCGGTGTCGCTCTTGGCCCCGCTCGCGGACCTGGCGTCGCGCAGGAGGTCCGCATCGATGTGGAGCGTTTTCTTCATGCCATACGATATTGCCATATTGGTATGGCTTTATCCACTGGGTCCAGTCGGCGGGTCCGGCTAAAGCCGGACGCCACATTAGCGAATGCGCCACCCGTTCACCGGACCCGCGTGGAAGAACGCCGCCGGCGTCATCACGCCGTCCTTCTTGAACACGACGCCGTTCTTCATCACGAACCGCACGTCCTTGAGGGCGTTGAGGTCCTCCAGCGGGTTGCCGGGCAGCGCGATCAGGTCGGCAAAAAACCCCGCCTTGATCGGCCCGCGCGTGGTCTCGGTCTCGCTCACCTTGTAGCCGTTGATGGTCATGGCGCGCAGGGTGTCGGCGTTGGGGATGCCGGCGTCAATCCACGTCTTGATGAACTCCAGGCACAGCTCGCCGCGCGTCTTGCCCGGCACCCAGTAGTCGGCGTCGGTGGAGAATGTGAGCGACACCTTGTTCTGGTACGCGTTCTTGAGGCCCGCCACCGTGCGCTCGTAGGCCTGCGCCGACACCGGATGGCCTTCAAGCCCGGGCGGCGTCTCGGTGCCCGCGCGCCAGATGCCCTTCTCGGCCATCAGCTTGTGCATTTCGTCGGTCAACGCGCCCGAGTGGGCGATGGACCAGATGCCGGCCTCGATCGCGTTCTTCGCGCCGTTCAGCGTCTGGACGTGGCCCTCGACCTTCATGCCCGACTTGGCGGCCTCGCGGATCACCAGGCGAATCTCATCCGCGGTGTAGCCGTAGGGCTTGCAGTCCACGCAGATCTTGATCACCTTGGCGCCGAACAAGACGTTCTGGCGGATCGCCTTCACGATCTCGTCCGGCGTGTCGGCGTCGAGATACTCGGGATAGACGATGTTGTGATCCTTCGCCATCTCGGGCGTCGGAAAGAACTGCCCGCCCATGCCGCCGATGATGATGCCGGAGTTGATGATGGTCGGCCCGGGAATCCACCCCTGGTCGATGGCCTGGCGCAACGCGGTGTCGGCATAGTTGCCGTTGTTGCCCATGTCGCGGACGATGGTGAAACCCGAGGCGAGCATCTGGATGCCGTTGGACGCTGCCTGGATGGCGCGCAGCGCCGTCGACTCCTGGACGTAGGTGTAGTAGTAGACGTTGTTCTCGGGCACCGGCTTGTAGGTGAGCGCCAGGTGGTTGTGCGCCTCGACCAGGCCCGGCATCACGGTCATGGCCGACAGATCGATGACCTGCGCGCCGGCCGGCACCGCCAGGCCGGCGCCGACCTCGCGGATGCGCGTGCCCTCGATCAGGATGACCTGGTTGGTGAGCATTCGCCCGCTCTCGGGATCGAGCAGCCGCCCGGCGCGAATGGCGGTGACCGGCGCCGCCGCGGGAACCTGGGCGTAAATCGCCTCAACGGACAACAGCGCGGCAAGAGACAGGAACAGAGCGGAGCGGGACAACAGGCGGGGCATCATGACCTCCAGGGGTGGGCCATTCTACCGCGCGTGATCGCCTCCAGGAACCGGCCAAGGCCAGATGCCTCAGTTTGAGTAAGCATCGCGCAGCGGAGGGCTTAGTCGCCTCTAGCAACAGGATTGCACGCGGTTTGGCACGCCACTCGTGGAATCTCGGGGTCGTGTCTGTCTCTGGGGGTGAACGACACAGGAGGAGACGGAGACATGCGTCATCAGCGCCTTTTTGTTCTCGCCATCGTGCTCGGACTGCCCGTACTTGCCTGGGCGCAACCGAAGGAGAACGATCCGGAGCAAAAGCCAGAACCCACGGAGTTGGTGATCGATCTCGCCCAAGGCAGGATCCTGACTTGGGAGGTCGAGGCAGCGACATACACAGTCCGGCTGAGCAATGCCGTGCCCGGTCGCGAGTATTTCCTGCGGACCGGGCCCAACATGCCACTACAACTGCCGGAACTGAAGGGCGCCGCAACGACGACAGAAAGGGTCGCGCCGAAAACCACAACGGACAAGGACTCCTGTCCGTCTCTGGCTGCGGCCAGGAAAGCGCTCGCGTCCGCGGCCCTTGAAGCCGATGTGCCCAAGCTGGTTGACGATGTGCGCGTGGCGCTGGCGACTGCCGGTGAGTGCCCGAACGAGAAGGCGCTGGCCAACGAAGTGGTCGGGCAGACGCGGCCGGTGATGTCACACCAGATCAAGCTGGATGCCGAGTCGGCGAGGAGAATCACCGTCGCCAGCAGCCTGGGCGATACCTGGAGCCTCGCACTGAGCTCAGCAGGGCGGGGCGTCTGGCAGTCAAGCTACGGGTTCGTCTTCAGCCCGAACCACGACGAGGACTTCTTCACCGAGCAGACCGGCGACGAAGCGTTCGTGATCCGCCGCGAGAAACGCGACAAAAACTCGATCACGTTCCTGCCATCGGTGTTCTACACTTGGCTCTCGACCTCCCAAGCGTTCGAGAACTTCCAGCATGGCCCAACCATCGGCGTGGGCCTGACGACCAACAGCGGCCGCTTGGGCGCCATGCTCGGCTATTCCCTCCGCTTCAACCAGAACATCGGCATTACCGCCGGCGTTAACGTCTACCCCCATCGCCGCCTCGGCGCGAAATATCACGAGGGACAAGTGCTGAAGGAGGCCCTCGAAGCGGACCAACTGAACAAGAACTCGGTGCGCGGCAACCTCTTCGTCGCCTTCACGCTGCGCCTTGGCACCAGCCCATTCGGACAATAGCCGCCCGACAAGGCATCTCAGGGAAGGAGTTTGACAATGAATCGGTTTGTTCCGGCGATCTTCGTGGCTGGCTTACTCGCGCTTGGCGCACCCGCATCGGCCCAGGTCCCGAGCCCGACATCCATGGGAATCAAGCTACCGAACCCCAAGCTGAAAATGGGGCAGTCGATTGGCGATACCGACGTCGAAGGGGCCGTGCGGGTTGCGGTCGGCGGAATCGATGCGAGCGTGAAGACTGAGAGCATTGCCGCGCCCGGCTCGACGCCGGCGATCATCCACGAAATGGTGATTGCTAACGTGCCGGTCGGCTACGGCACCCTCAGGTCCACCAGCTCGGTGCCAGATCCCGGTCCCAAAGTGACCGGCAACGATCCGCGGGTGATTCCGATTGAGAAGCAGCCGCTGCTGGAGCGGCTGATCGGCCGGAACAACTTTCTGCCCGTCGGCTATCTCGCCAGCGGCGTCAACGCCGCCCGCGCCGTGGCGCGCGTGGCCATGAAATACGTGGCCCTGCCCGACGCCGGCCTGGGTACAGGCTTCATGATTGGCCCGCGGCTGTTCATGACCAACAACCACGTCATCGGCTCCGCCGGCGAGGCCAAACAATACGATCTCCAGTTCAACTACCAGTTCTCCGACGATGGCTCGCGGCTTCTGCCACACGAAACCTACGAAATGGATCCCGCCAGCGTCTTCCTGACCGATCCGGGGCTCGACTTCACAATCGTAGCCGTCAAGCCACGCGTGAAGACCGACAGCAACGGCACGTCGCAGCTCCTCGCGGGCGACGAGTTCGGCTACCTGTCGCTGACGAAGAACTACTTTTATTCGGAGAAGCAGCTGGCCAACGTCATCCAGCATCCCAACGGCCAGCACAAGCAGATCGCGATTCAGGAGAACGAGATCGCGTCCATTCACAAGTCGGTGGTCCGCTACACCGCCGACACCGAGCCGGGGTCTTCGGGTTCGCCCGTGTTCAACAACATGTGGCGGATCATCGCCCTGCATCACTCCGCGGGCGACTACGACGACCAGAAGAAAGCGTGGCTCAACAACGAGGGGATCCGCGTCGACGCGATCATCGACGCCGTGATCAAGGCGAACCCGGCCGTCGCGAAGGAGCTCAGGCTCCAGTAAGTAGCCTGGTTCCTTGCTGCTCGCAATCGCTACTTCGGCGCCTCGACCTTCAGCACGCTGACGGTGAACGCGGGCTTGGTCTTGAGCGTGATTGCCGGGCCGCCGGTCTTGGCCTCGCCCTCGCCCAGGAAGGTCGTGGCTTCTTTCGCGGTGGCGGCCCTGAACACCGCGATCACCATGCGGTTGAAGGGCGAGCCGTCGAGAATGGTCGGCCGCGACGAGTTTCATGGCCATATCAGTCAAGAACGGGGCGCGACATTGCTGACTTTTGCCGCGGCCAGGGCGACGCTTCAGGAGCTCTTCGGCTCGAATGCCGCCCACGCCCGGAGCAAGACCGCCGCCCCTTCGACGGCGCTCTCAATCTGCGTCAGACCGGCGAGCCACGGCCCGAGCTTGTCCCGCACCCACCAGGAGGATTTGGAGCGATCCGCCGACCCGGCGATCGTCTCCGACATGTAGGTGGCCAGCGTCAGGTCGTTCGACAACAGCCGTCGCAGGCTCTCGATATCGTGGTTCGGGTCGACGTGCGACCACACGTCCCGGAACTTATGGAGTGCCCTGCGAAGGTCCCGCGCGAAATGCCTGAGGTTGCCGAGGATTGCCTCCGCCGTCTTCTCGGCCTGCCCAATCAGGTAGTCGGACCCATGAGTGGTGGCGCGAACGCGGCCGCCCACTTCGCGCGGCTCGTCGTAGCCGCGGTTCGCCCACGCGCTCCTGATGGCTTCCTCCGCGCGGAGGTAGTTGCCCAGCAACTCCCTGAACGGCACGAGGCACGCCTGCACGTCGGCACAGGCGGCCAGCATCTGCCGGCGGCCCGGGCCGATCAGGATCTGCATGTGATGCCGCGTCAGGTCGGTGCCAAACGCCTTGAGCACCTTCACGAACTCGGGGTTCTTGATCGACAGGTTCCGGCCTGCGAGGTTCGCGACCAGGTAGGCCTTGAAATGGTCCGGGATCGCGACGCCGTCAATCTTGACCGGAACAATTCTCAGGCGCGGATCGATACGCTGGCGCTCGCGGGCGAAGGTCAATTCCCGCTCGACCCACTCCGAGGCCATCGACGACGTTGAGATGACGCAGCAGAAGTGCGAGGCGCCGCGAATGCCATCGAACACGCGTTGGAGAATGGCGTCGCCGACGAGGACGTCCCGGTCATCCTTCCATACGTTGAGACCGAACGTGTTGAGGACGCCGGCAAACGCGTCGGCAAAGGCGGCGTCATCGTGCGAGTACGAGATAAACACCCGACGGCCGCTGTCCTCCACGTCGTCTCGCTCCTCCTGGGGGATTCTACCCCCCGTTTGGCACCGCGTCCGGGGGCAACTGGCGCATAATCGGCCGCCAGAGGTCTGCATGCGCCATTCGCTTCCGCTGGTCGTACTGCTCTCCGCCACGCTCCTTGCGCAGCTGGCGCCCACCGGCCAGGCCGAGGCGCTGATCGAGGCGGCGCGCACCGGCGATCGCGCGAAGGTGGCGGCGCTGCTGGACGCCGGCGCCAGCGTCAACACCGCCACCAAATACGGCGTCAGCGCGCTGGGCTTCGCCGCCGAGCGTGGTCACTTCGACGTGGTCCGGCTACTGGTGGAGCGCGGGGCGGACGTCACCATCACCGACTCGTTTTACGGTTCGCGCCCGCTCGACATGGCGCTGCGCGGCGGACGGCTCGACATTGCCCTCTACCTGCTCCAACACAAGTCGCCGGGCGCGGCGAGCGTGCTGAACACGGCGATTCGGCAGCGCAACGCCGCCGCCGTGAGGGTGGCTCTCGACACGAAACAAATCGACGCGACGGCGCTCGCCACCGCCAACACCATCGCCGCGCAGGCCGGCGACGCGGCGATCGCCGCCATGGTGAAGGCCGCCGCGGATGCGACGCCGGCCGTGGCGCCGACGCCGATCACTCTGCCAGCCACGCTCCTTCGTTCGTACGAAGGCGCCTACCAGAACGCCACCACCGGCGCCGGCGTCAGGGTGGCCTTCGACGGCACGCGTCTCACGCTCACCGCCGACGGCCAGACGCCGCTGCGCCTGCAGCCGATCGAAGAACGCCGCTTCGTGGCGGACGATGCGCCGGAGCTCGGCGTGGCGTTTGCGGGCCGCGGCGGCATCATCGAACGGCTGTCGATCGTCCGCGGCACCTCGTCGGTGCGCTACGAGCGCGAAGGCTTCAGCGATGCCACGTCGGCCGCGCCCGATCCCGGCGCCGCGGGAACAGGCAACCGAGGGTTGACTCCACCAGCGGCGGCGCCTCCACCGGCGCGCCTCGCGCCACAACCGTGGCCGTCGTTCAGGGGCGCCAACGCATCGGGCGTCGCGGATGGCCAGGGCGTGGTGCCCGACTGGGACGCGGCCACCGGGCGCAACGTGAAGTGGAAGGTGGCCATTCCGGGTCTGGCCACGTCGAGCCCCATCACGTGGGGCGACCGCGTGATCGTGGTGAGCGCCGCCAGCGACGAAGACACGTCGTTCCGCACCGGGCTCACCGGCGACATCACGCCCATCGCCACGTTGCCGACCCACACCTTCCGCGTGCACTCGCTCGACCGCGCCACCGGCAAAGAGGTGTGGCAGCGCGAGGCCTTTGTCGGCAAGCCCCTCACCAAGCGCCACTTCAAGTCGAGCCAGGCCAACGCCACCCCCGTCACCAACGGCACCCACATCGTCGCCCTGTTCGGCTCGATCGGCCTGATGGTGTGCTACGACATGAACGGCACGCTGGTGTGGCAGAAACAGCTCGGCGCGCTCGACAGCGGCTGGTTCCTGGACCCGAGCTACCAGTGGGGGCACTCGAGCTCGCCGGTGATCTACAAGTCGTCCGTGATCGTGCAGGCGGATCAGCAGAAGGGATCGTTCATCGCGGCGTTCGACGTGGCCACCGGCAGGCAGTTGTGGCGCACGGAGCGCCCGGACGAAGTGTCGACCTGGGCGACGCCGGCAGTGATCGCCGGACCCACGGGCGACGAGCTCGTCACCAACGGCACCAAGGTGCGCGGCTACGATCCCGCCACCGGCGCGCTGCTGTGGACGCTGGCGCCCAATTCCGAGATCGCCATCGGCTCGCCCGTCGTCCATGGCAACCTCGCCATCGTCACTGCCGGCTACCCGCCCGTGCGGCCCGTCTACGCCGTTCGCGCCGGCGCGCGCGGCGACATCTCGCTGCCCGCGGGCCGCTCGACGAGCGACGCCATTGCCTGGAGCCACGATCGCGACGGCACCTACATCTCGTCGCCAATCGTGTATCGCGGCGTGCTTTACACGCTGAACAACAACGGCATCCTGACCGCCTACGACGCCACGAGCGGCGAGCGGCTGTACCGGGCGCGCGTGGGCGGCGGCGCGGCGTTCTCGGCCTCGCCGGTCGCCAGCGACGGCCGGCTCTACCTGGCGAGCGAAGACGGCGACGTGTTCGTGGTGCAGGCGGGACGCGAGTACGTGGAGCTTGGCAAGAACCCGATGGGCCAGGTGATCATGGCGTCGCCGGCCATCTCGGACGGCCTGCTGATCGTCCGCACGCTCAGCCACGTCTGGGCGATTGGGCAGTAGGCGCGCATCACGCGGCAGAGGGTGCGATCTCAGGGAAGAGCGACTTTCAGCACGCTGACGGTGAACGCCGGCTTGGTCTTGAGCGTGATCGCCGGGCCGCCGGTCTTGGCCTCGCCCTCGCCCAGGAAGGTCGTGGCTTCCTTGGCGGTGGCGGCCTTGAACACGGCGATCACCACGCGGTTGAAGGGCGAGCCGTCGAGAATGGTCGGCCGCACCTCGTATTCCGTGCCGTCCTTGGTCTTGAACGCGGCCACGCCGCTCTCGCGCGCGGTCAACTCGTGCGACTGGCCGTCGGCCGCTACGATCTTCATCGTCACCAGCGGCGCATGGGTCTGCGCCTGCGCGACCGCCGCCACCATCAGTGCACACACTGCCAGTATCGCAATCCGGACCTTCATGATGTCGCTCCTCGAGGGAGCTGGCGCCGGCCCCAGCCGGAAACGAGGCTCCCCGGTGAAGAAGTTGCTGCTACTTTTTTTCTAGATCACGTACGCCGGAGTCGTCAAGGAACCCTGGGCACACGTCCCTGTGGGCGCACGCCGATCCGGGACAGCACGGCCGCGACCAGGCGGTCGCAGCGGGCCTGGCCGAACGTGAAGGCGGTGGCCGCGGCGGCGTCGGTGCGCTCGAGCAGGTCGCGCTGCAGCGCGACGCGCGCGCGCGAGAAGCGCGTCTTCACGACATCCTCGCTCACGCCCAGTGCCTGCGCCGTCTCGGCGGTGCTCATCCCCTCCACCTGGCGCAGCATGAACACGTCGCGGTAACCGTCGCCGAGCTGGTCGACGGCCGATTCAATCAGCGCGCCCAGCTCGCGGCCAAAGGCCAGGCGCTCGGGGTCGGGGGCGGGGGTGGGCGGCATCAGGGTCTCCAGTTCGCTCTCGTCCATCGGGTCGTAGCGGCCGCGCCGGCGGGCGCGGGCGAGCGCTTCGTAGACCGCGATCTTCGTCAGCCAGGTTGCAAACTGCGCCCGGCCGTCGAACTGCGCCAGGTGGGTGTAGGCGTTCACGTACGCCTCCTGCATCACGTCTTCCGCCTCGGTTTCGTCGCGAAGGATCGCGCGCGCCGCGCGATAGAGGCGCTGGTTGTGGCGCCGCATCAGCACTTCGAACAGGGCGGTCTCGCCGGCCAGCACCCGCGACACGATCGCCTCGTCTGGTAGGCTGCCGGGCACAGCGGCAACGGAAGGCGTCACGGGCATCGAGGGGTCCTCACACCCAATAGAGTGACACGCCGGCAAAACGTGACAAGCACGGCCGTTGTCACCTTTCGACCGGCGCCGACTCAGTTGGGTGGAGGCAGAAAACCATGGATTCCCAGCTCGCAACCCCGTTTCGCGCCCTGCAGTGGGCGGTCGGTCTCACCGCCGTGCTGGCGGGCGCTGACAAGTTCTTCAACATCCTCGCCAATTGGGGCAGCTACGTCAGCCCCGCCATTGCGCAACTGATGCCATTCGAAGTGGCCACGTTCATGGCCATCGTCGGGGTCGTCGAGATGGCGGTTGGCATCTCGGTACTGGCCCTCGCGCCGCGGCTCGGCGCCTATGCCGCCAGCGCGTGGCTGCTGCTGGTCGCGATCAACCTCGCGGTCGCCGGTCATCTCGACGTCGCGGTGCGCGACGTGGTGATGTCGATCGCGGCGTTCACCCTCGCGCGCGGCCTGCAGGTCATGGCCGGCACGCCCACCCGCCACACCGTCACCGCATAACTCAGGGGACTTCACATGAAGACACTGGGCCTGGCACTCATCCTCGTCGGCGTCATCAAGTTCGCCAGGGCCGGCGACAAGGCCGCGCAGCAGCAGGCGGACGCGAAGGGGAAGCGCAACGGCGACGAGATCGCCGCCCTGCTCGCCAAGGCCAATCCGAACTGGCCGCAAGCGACGCTGGCGTCGATGATGAACATGCACCTCGCCACCACGACGGCCGAGGTGGTGGCTCGGCTCACGAAGGACTGGGACGGGGACATCCGGGCGTTCGACGCCACCTACGATCACATCCTGAAGATGGCGGATGCGCTCTCGGACGGCATCATCAAGCAGTTCCCCGAGAAGTTCGCAGGCAAGTAAAGTCATAATCGTGCGTGCACGTGCCGGAGGATTTCAGCTCGTTCCCGCCCCTGCGCGACCGCATTCGTCCCGGCGTTCGCGTGCTGTTTGTCGGCATCAACCCGGGCGTGCGGTCGGCGCTCAGCGGGCATCACTTCGCCGGCTTCTCGAATCGCTTCTGGCGGCTGCTGCACGAATCGAAGCTGGTGCCGGAGCCGCTGACCTTTGAAGACGATGACCGGCTGCCGGAGTTTGGCTACGGCATCACCAACATCGTGCCGCGGGCGACGCCGAGCATCAGCACGCTGGCGCCGGCGGAGTACGTGGCCGGGCGGTTGCGCCTGCGGCGCAAGGTGCTGCGCTACAATCCGCCGGTGATTGCCATGGTCGGGGTTACGGTGTTCCGGGCGATGTTTCCCGAGCGGAAGGACAAGGTCACGCTCGGCCCGCAGCCCGAGCGAATTGGCGAGACCGAGGTGTTCGTGCTGCCCAACCCGAGCGGGCGCAACGCCAACTTCACGCACGCCGAGATGCTGGCGGCGTTCCGGCTGCTGCGGAGGCGGGTTCGGCCTGGCGGCTGACGGCCTGGTCGAAGTAGAAGTCCAGCATGGCCGTGAGCGGCGCCGGGCTGCCGCGCAGGCGGCTGCGTAGCGCCGCGCCCTCCCAGCAGTCCACCAGCAGGCTGGCCATGCGCCGGGGGTTGGCATCGGCCGGCAACTGCCCGCACTGTTTCGCCTCGTCCAGGCACACCGCGATCCGGCCGGCAATGGCCGACAGGCACGACTCGATCTTGCGGCGGAATGTGTCGCTCACGCCCGAAAGCTCCTGGCCGAGGCCGCCCAGCAGGCAGCCCATGTAGCCCTCCTTGCGATAACTGCGTTGCGTCATCTCGAAGAAGCGCCGCACGCGGACTAGCGGAGGGTGGGCCGGATCGTTGAGGCAGGCGTCGAGACCGGCGTGCACCGCGTGCATGTACTGGTCGATCACCTGCAGGGCGAAGTCTTCCTTGTCGGTGAAGTGATGGTAGAACGAGCCCTTCGGCGTGCCGGTGGCCTCCAGCAGGGCCTGGATGCCCAGGTCGTGATAGCCATGCTCCAGCAGCATGGCCAGCCCCATGTCGAGGAGCTTCTGCTTGGTGGGATGGTTCGCGTGCATCAGCCTGGACCGAGTATACGGGAAGCGACAAGGCCGGTACGTCGAGGCACTCAGGCAACCCTGAAGGGTTGCCTCCACCGTCGTCAGCCTCCACCGTGTCAGCGAACGACGTCGTATGACATGAACATGGTGCCAGTTTGCTGGTAGAGCCGGTGCGACCTCAGCTTCAGGCTTAGTTGCGGGCCCGGCTCGGCCACCATCGGCAGGCCCTTGCCAAGCACCACCGGGATGATGGCGACGTCGATGCCGTCGACCAGGCCGGCCGTGGCCAGCTCGCGGCATAGCTCGCCGCCTCCCCACAACCACAACGGCTTGCCCGACGCCGATTCCTTCAATGCGCGGACGTGCGCCACCGCATCGCGAGCAAAGGTGACGCCGTCGCGCACGCCTTCGGGCAGGGTGCGCGAGCAGACGTGAACGGGCAGGGCCGGACCGGGAGCGCCACCGGTGTCGAGAAACACCTGGTACGACTTGCGCCCCATCACGAGGCCGCTGAAGCCGGCGTACATCGCCGCGAAGTCGATCTCGGTGTCCACGGGAATCCAGTCGAACTCGCCGTTGGGACCGGCAATGTAGCCGTCGAGGCTCGCTGCTACCGAATATCGAAGCTGTCGCATGGCACATTCTAAGGTGCCAAGGGTGCCAGGGTGCCAGAGTGCCAGGGTGCCAAGGGGGTGAGGTAAAGTGCCGCCATGAGTGCACGGATTCGCTGGTCTCTCGCCCTCCTTCTGCTCGCGTTCGCCGCCGGACAAGGCGCGGTTCATACATCGGCCCAAGTGGCGACCGCGACCGCCGTGGCGAACCCGCCGGCGGTGTTTGCCGACGCCAATCGCCGGGCCAAGCTGGCCACCGCGTTTCCCGAGATCGACAAGGTCGTCGCCGACTTCATGACGCGCGCCCACGTGCCGGGCGCCGCGTGGGGCATTGTCATCGACGGCGAGCTCGCGCACATTGGCGTGGCCGGCTATCGCGATTTGCCGGCCAAGGCGCCGGTGACGCGCGACACGGTGTTCCGCATCGCCTCGATGTCGAAGAGCTTTGCCGCCATGTCGATCCTGGCGCTGCGCGACCAGGGCAAGCTGTCGCTCGACGACCTGGTCGAGAAGCACGTGCCCGAGCTGAAGAACCTGCGCTACCCCACGACCGACTCGCCGCGTCTCCGGGTGCGCGAGGTGTTGTCGCACGCCGCGGGCTTTCCGGAAGACAACCCGTGGGGCGACCAGCAGCTGTCGGCCACCGAAGACGCGTTCTCGCGGATGCTGCAGCAAGGCATCCCCTTCTCGAACCCGCCAGGCGTCGCCTACGAATACTCCAACTACGCCTTCGCCATCGTCGGCCGCATCGTCACCAACGTGTCGGGCAAGCCGTACCGGCAGTTCCTGAACGAAACCATCCTGCAGCCGCTGGGCATGACCTCGACGACGCTCGAGCCGCGGGAGGTGAGGCCGGATCGCATGGCGCTGGGGTATCGCTGGGAAGACGAGACGTGGAAGCTCGAACCGGCGCTCGCCGACGGCGCGTTTGGCGTGATGGGCGGCATGCTGACGTCGATCTCGGATCTCACGAAGTACGTGGGCGCGCTGCTGGCCGCGTATCCGCCACGCGACGGCGCTGAGGGCGGCCCCATCCGCCGTTCGTCGCTGCGGGAGATGCAGCAGATCTGGCGCTCGCGGCCCTCGACCGTCACGCGCACCGCCGCGGGCGCGCCCAACCTGAACTCGGGCGGCTACGGTTTCGGCCTGGGCATCACGCAGTCCTGCGAGTTCGATCAGATCGTCGCGCACAGCGGCGGCCTGCCCGGCTACGGCTCGATGATGCGCTGGCTGCCCAGCTACGGCGTCGGCGTGATCGCCTTCGGCAACGTCACCTACACCGGCTGGGGCGGCGTCGTGACACAGGCGTTCGACCTGATGGCCAGGACCGGCGGCCTGCAGCCACGCGTGCCGCAGCCGTCGGCCACGCTGGTGGCGTCGCGGGATGCCGTGTCGCGGTTGATCATGAACTGGGACGACAAGCTGGCCGACGACATGGCCGCCATGAACCTGTACCTCGACACGTCGAAGGCTCGCCGGCAGAAACAAATCGCCGAGCTGCGCGCCAAGGTCGGCACATGCGCGGCGCCAACCGCCTTCGACACCGTGGAGAACTGGCTGCGCGGCGACTGGACCATGAAGTGCGAGCGGGGCGACCTGCGCGTGGCCATCACGCTGGCGCCAAGCATGCCGCCGAAGGTGCAGTACCTGGATGTCAGGATGGCGGAACCAAGGCCGGCGGCGGCGACGTGCCGATAGGCTTCGGACACGGCCGGGAGTCGGGAGTCGGGAGTCGGGATAGCATTACGCATGCTTTCCAGCCGATTCGTTCTCGTCCTTTCGCTTGTTGTCCTGTCGCTCGCCACGCCTCGCGCGCAGTCGCGATCCTTTGAGTTGACGACGGCGAGCATTGCCGACATCCAGGCGGCGGTGGATGCCGGCAAGTTGACTTACGAGGGCCTCGTCGGCCTGTATCTCAAGCGCATCGACGCGTACGACAAGAAGGGGCCGCGGCTGAACGCGGTAATCACGATCAATCCGCGCGCGCTCGAGATTGCGCGCGAGCTGGACGCGGAGCGCAAGGCCAAGGGACGCCGCAGCCCGCTGCACGGCATCCCAATCGTGGCCAAAGACAACATCGACACCGCCGACATGCCGACCACCGGCGGCAACGAAGTTTTTGCCGGCAGCCGCCCTGCCAGCGACGCGACCGTGATCGACAAGCTGCGGCAGGCCGGCGCCATCATCATCGCCAAGACCAACATGGATGAAATGGCGCAGTCGGTGCGCGGCTTCAGCACCGTCGGCGGGCAGATCCTGAATCCTTACAACCTGGCGAAGAACCCCGGCGGCTCGAGCGGCGGCACCGGCGTGGCGGTCGCGGCTGCCTTTGCCACAGTGGGCCTCGGCACCGAGACCGGCGTCTCGGTGCGCAGCCCCGCGGCCAACACCGCGCTCGTCGGCGTGGTGCCTTCGCGCGGCCTGGTCAGCCGCGCCGGCGTGCTCCCCATTTCGTTCACGCAGGACCGGGTCGGCGTGCACGCCAAGACAGCCGCCGATGCCGCCGTGGTAATGAGCGTGATTCGCGGCTTCGACGCCGACGACCTGGCCACGGCCGAAAGCCTTGAGCATCCGGTGCTCGAGCTCGCCGCGCTGCCCGCCAACAGCCTGCGCGGCGTCCGCGTCGGCGTGCTGCGCGACTTGTTCCGCAAGGACGCGGAAGCCGCCGCCGGCAACGCCGTCATCGACAAGCAACTCGCCCTGCTCGCCACCAACGGCGCCATCGTCATCGACGGCCTCTCGACCGGCACCGACCTGGTCGGGCTGATGCCGTCGCTGCGCGTCAACAGCTACGAGCTCCGCTCGTCGTTCGACAGCTACTTGAGGCGGCGCGGACCCAGCCCCGTGAAGTCGTTTGCCGAGCTCTTCAACAGCGGCAAGTGGCTCAAGGGCGGCGTGCTCGAGGCCCGCTTCAACGACACTATGAAAGCCGGCGACCTCAACACCAACGTCGAGTACCAGGCGCGGCTGCTCAACCAGAAGATGATGCGGCAGCAGCTGATCGCCCTGATGGATCGCTACGGGGTCGCCGCGCTCGTCTATCCCATGAAGTCGCTGGGCGCCCCCGCGGTGGGCGCGTCGGACGATGGGCTGAGGGACAACAACCTGGTGTCGACGGCAGGCATGCCGGCGATCGTTGTGCCAGCCGGGTGGGACGCCGAAGGCCTGCCGCTGGCGCTGGAGATCATGGGCCGGCCGTTCAGCGACGCGACGCTGCTCAAGATCGCGCACGGCTACGAGCAGGCGAGCAAGAACCGGGCTGCGCCGAGATCAACGCCCGCCCTGCCCGGCGAGACCATTCAGTATTAACAAGAGATCAAGAGATCAAGAGAATGGATTTCTCGTGATCTTCTTGTCTCCTGTTACTGGGGTGCGTGGGTCTTCATCCGGCTGATGTCGCAGCCGGCGGGCAGCCGATCCGGATCGGGCAGGATGTTGCCCAGGTAACAACCGGGAATGACGTAAAGCGTCCTGTTGCCGGTTGGCGCGACGACGGGCGCGGCGGCGGCGGGCGGTGGCGGCGCGGCGGCGGCGCGGAGGTCGCCCCGGTAAGTGACGCCGCGCTCGGCCTCAATGCGCACGTCGAACGTCAGCGGCTCGTAACCGGGCGCGCGGATCTCGATGCGATGCGCTCCCGCGCGCAGCTCGAGCTCGCCGCGATGGTCGGCCGGCGTGCCGACGAACACGCCATCCACGTAGATCTGCAGCAGCGCGGCCGGTTCGACTTCCAGCCGCAGGTACCCGACGTCGGAAACCGGCTGCGGCGGCGGCTCGGGCGCCGGGCCGGGCGCGACCGCCGGCGTCATCAGGTAAGGAACGCCGTACGAATAGCCGAACCCGTAGATTGGGTAGATTGCGTACAGGGGCGCTCGCGGGCGGTGCCGGTCGCGAGGGTTCTGGATGGGCTGCGTGGGACTCGGGCCACGCTCCCACGCCGGCGGACGTTGCTTCTCCCACGCGGGCACTTGATAGCGCTCCCACGCCGGCACAGGCACGGTCCATTCCCAGGGTTTTGGATAGTTGATGGTTGGGGGCAGGCCCACCGCCGTGCCTGGCAAGCCAATGGGGCCAAGGCCGGTCATCAGCGGCGGCGCCGGGGGGACCGGCTGGCGATTGTGCTGCGCGCTGACGGGCAGCGGCATCCCGATAAGCACGAGGACGACGCAGAGGTAACGCATGTTGATCTCTCGTCTCGTCCGGTGCTGGCGAACCGGCGACAAGTTCATTCTACGCCTGTTCTAGAATTGCGTGTGCCCGAGCTGCCCGAAGTCGAAGCCATGCGTCGAATGCTCGAGCCAGCCATGCAACGCGCGAAGTTCAGGCGCGTGATCGTCAATCGGCCCAACCTTCGCATCCCCTTTCCCGATCGTTTCGCCGACCGTCTGCGCGGCACGTTGGTCGAGGCCGTGCAGCGGCGCGGCAAGTACCTGGTGGTGGGGCTGTCGTCGGGCGAGACGCTGATCATGCACCTGGGCATGACGGGGTGGTTCCACGTCGCCGCCATCGGCGATCGCACGCGCGAGGTGGATGCGCACGATCACGTGGTGTTCGTGATGTCGTCGGGGCAAAGCGTGGTGTTCAACGATCCGCGGCGGTTCGGGTTCATGGACCTGGCCCGGGCCGGCCAAGCCGATGAGTATCCGTCGCTGAAGGCGATGGGGCCCGAGCCGCTGTCACCGCAGTTCACCGCCGCATCGCTCGCGCGCGCGTGCCGGGGCAAGAAGGCATCCCTCAAGGTGACGCTGCTCGATCAGCGCGTGGTGGGCGGGCTCGGCAACATCTACGCCAGCGAGGCGCTGCACCACGCGAAGCTGTCGCCGCTGCGGCAGGCCGGAAGCATTGCGACGGCGACCGGCAAGCCGAAGGCCGAGGCGGTGCGGCTGGCGGCGGCGATCAAGGCGGTGTTGACGAACGCGATTCGACGTTCAGAGACACCCTATCGGGCGGGGCGTTTCAAGGTGTACGAACGCACGGGCGAGAAGTGCTTGCGAAAGGGTTGTGATGGCGTGATCAAGCAGATCACGCAGGCCGCGCGATCGACCTACTACTGCCCGATCTGTCAGAAGTGACCCAGCGTCACAGGCGCTGGCCCGCGCGCTTAAAAGGGTCTCGAATCACGAGGCCGTCGATGCGCCTGCCGTCCTGCAGGTCCTCGGTCAGCAACTCGGCGCAGCCCGCCCGGCGGGCACTCTGCACCAACAGACCATCCCAGAATGACAGTTGATGCAGCCGCTGCAGATCGATCGCGGCCAGGATGTCATCGACCTCGATCAGGCCCACATGCAACCGCGCGAACAACTCGACTTTGGCGCGCGCCACAGGGACTGGCACGCGCAGTTTGCGCGTCGCCGCCGAGAAATACTCCTCGAGCACCTGGGTTGAGAGAAACGTGTTCCCGTCGGCGTGTCCCGCCTCCACCAGGGCCAAGGCGATCGCCTGTTTGGCGGGCGCGTCGTGATCGTCGGTGTAGACCAGGACGTTCGAGTCCAGGAAGCTAGCGCTCATGCAGCGACTCGCGATCGAAGCGCCAGCCTTTCGCGCGTCCCTTTCCTTCGGCTGTTAGGCGACGAAGATCTTTGCTGAAGCGGTCGGTCTGGCGGGGACGGACCAGCGATTCCAGATAGTCGCGGACCAGCTGGTTTAGACTCGTGCCCCGCGCGGCCGCCAACTTGCGCGCCTTCTCGATCACGGCTTCGTCAATCGACAAGGTGATGTTCATTCACACATATTACGTGCACACGTATTATGCGTCAATCAGCCCCCCCAAAGCGAAGCACCAGCGCGACGCGGAAGCCGATGAAGGCGCGGCGGGCGCCGGGATCCGCGGCGCCGCGCGTCGTCGTGCGCACCTGGCGCGCCGGATCGCCGAAGTGACCGCCCCGCATCACCCACAACGCATCGGCAGCAAGGTTCGCGCGATCGTCGGACGGGTCGTACGGATACGGTTGGTACGGACTGCTCGTCCACTCCCACACGTTGCCGCTCATGTCGGACAGGCCGTACGCGCACTCGGGGCATGCGAACTGCCCCACCGGCGTCGTGCCGGTGCCCTCGAAGTTGGCGCGATCTTTTCGCGGCTGGTCGCCCCACGGATAGGCGCGCCGATCGGTGCCGCGCGCCGCCTTTTCCCACTGCGCCTCGGTCGGCAGCGTCACGCGCCAGCCGGCGCGCACGCGCTCGCCGGCGGGCCCCCGCTCCGTCGCCAGCACGCTCTCGAGCCAGCGGCAATACGCCAGGGCCGTGGGCCACGTCACGAACGCCACCGGATGATTGGGCGGCCCGGCCAGCGCGTTGGGATCGACGTTGGCCTTCGTGGCGCGCGCGAAGGCGGCAAACTGCGCCACCGTGACCTCGTGCCGGGCGATGAAAAACGCGGGCACGTCGACCGTCCCCTCGCCGTGCGCGGCCGACCACTTCTCGTTGTCAAAGGCGCGCGGATCCGTGGCCGGATCGGCGCCCATGGTGAACGGCCCGGCGGGAATCTCGACGAATTCGGGCGCGGGAACGGCCTGGCGTGCCTGCAGGCCCAGGTCCCAAGCCCCAAGCCCCAGGCCCATGGCCGCGGCGAGCACGACAACTGCGAGCCGCGTCATCGATTGCATGCGAAGTCCCAGCCGTGCTTGCACGCGCGCGCGTAGAGATCGGGCTCCGGCATCTCCATCAGGTTGGGTCCGCCCTCGCGCAGCAACAGTCGCAGATCAAACGCCCGCGGGTGGGCCCGGGCCGGCGTCGAAGCATCGAGCAGGTTGACGCACCCGGCCTGGAAGCGGCCCTCGCACGCGCGCGCGAAATAGGCAAACGCGCGCTCGGGATCGCCCGGCACCAGCCTGCCCTCGGTGTAGTGGCGCCCCAGCTCGTTGCACGCCCAGCCGGCGTTGTCGCCGCAGTACGACGCCTCGATGCGCAGCAGCCGCGCGCAGGCCTGCGGCTTGTCGGCGGCGCACGCCTGCTCCCAGAACGGCAGCGAGTCGCCCTTGTGCATGCCGTCGGCCGCCCCGGTCATGGTCATCACGCCGAAAATCAACACCCACACCGCCATGTGCGCGAGGTTGGCGCGGCCAAGCGGCGGATCGAGACCCAGCGTGTGCAGGAGCGGCTTGTCGCCAATGGCGCGCACCGCGCGATCGATCGACGGCACGGCCAGGTTCAACAGCGGCACGCACAGCAGCTTGTCGTAGAAGGTCGGCATGCCCAACGCGCCCAGCAGCGCGTAGAGCCCGAACACGCCCAGGCCGTAGAGCACGCCGAAAATGGCGCGGCCCAGCGGCGTGCGAGGCGAGGTGGATGGATCGGTCACCAGCAGGTGCAGGCCCAGGAACACCGCCGACGGGATGTCGGAATCCACGAAGTACGGCACGCCGGTGATGCCGGTGTAAATCAAGCTGCCGCCAAACAGCGTGAGCGCCGCCATCGCCGTGACCGGCGTGATCGAGAAAAAGTACATCACCACCAGGCCCACCACGAACAGCACCTTGTAGATGTGCGGACCGAGGCTGAAGGTGGTGGCAATCTCCTGCCCCCACGTCAGCGAGGTGGTGCCGGTGGCCAGCAGCACGACCGAGAAGAGGGCCAGCGTGAGCGCCGACGGATTGAAGATATGGACGCGCTTCCCGTCGCGACCCCACCGCACGAACGCCTTGCCGGCAAACCCGATGGCCACCAGCAGGAACTGGAACGCAAACCAGTCGTCGATGAACCAGAGGAACAGGTTGGTGCTGAAGATGATCGGGAACGGCCCGAAGCCCAGCCCGTAGCTTTCGCGCCGCGACCACGCCAGCAACATGTCGAAGGCGTAGGCAAACAGCAACTGGCCGGCCAGCAGCGGGGCAAAGTCGTAAACCGGGCGCCAGTAGTAGCCCCAGTAGGCGTAGACGGTGAGGTGGCAGCAGGCCTGGATGTAATGCTGGGGCCGCGGCGGCGCCAGGTAAATGGAGGGCGGGCCTCCCCTGGCCGAGCGGATCGCAATGGCCGCCAGCCAGGCCAACAGGACCCCGGCGGCGCCCCAGAACGACCACAGCAACTGCTCGCTGCGCTGCAGCCGCGGCAGCAGCGTCAGCGCCAGCAGCCCGGCGGTAAAGGCCAGCGGCAGCGCCAACACCGCCGGCGATCCGGCCGCGGGGACATTCGAGGATAGTTCAGGACGGCGAGGGGTTGCCTCGCGCCGGTCACGGCGCTTTGCGGACGACATCAATGTTCCAGGTGAGCTTTAGCTTGTACACCACCGCCGCAATCCCCGCAAATCGTCCCAGCCCCAGCAATCCGTCGCTTTTCTAAGCAATCACGGGTGACTATTCGAAACAGTTGACAGGTGGCGCCCCGGCGGCACAATCTTGGCGCGCTGGAAGTAAGGTCAACTGGTAGAGGTGCCGATGAAATCAGGAATGGTTCGGAACTGGACGCGCCACACGTGGGTGGGCGGGTTGGCGATGGCGATCGCGGTGGCCCTTTCGGGCCTCGCGGGCGACGCGCAGAACAAGGCCGATTGGCCGAATATCACGGGTGGCGACAGCTCGACGCGCTACTCCCCCCTCGACCAGATCAACGCCTCGAACTTCAACTCGCTGAAGATCGCGTGGGAATGGGGCGCCGACTCGGCTCCCGGCGTCGAGCTGGGCGACATCAACGGCCGCTCGCTGCCCATCTACGTGGACGGCATGCTGCTGACGACGTCGGGCCCGCGCCGCACGGTGGTGTCGATCGACCCGGCCACCGGCAAAACGCTGTGGACGTTCCAGGAACCCGAGACCCCTCGCCACGCGTACTCGATGCGGTCGAACCACGGCAAGGGCGTGGCCTATGGCCGCATCAACGGCCGCGGCGTGGTCTACGTCACGACGCCGGGCTTCTTCCTGCACGCGCTCGACGCCAAGACCGGCCAGCCGCTCGAGGGTTGGGGCGGCGCGGTGCCGGTCCGCGGCTTCCCGAAGACCGGCTCGGTCGACCTGCTCAAGGATCTGATCGCCGATTGGGATCCGTGGCTCAACGCCAAGCTGCCATATGACGCGGCGCAGGGCCTGCCGCTGTCGCTCGGCTACATCACCACCTCCTCCCCGCCCATCGTCGTCAACGACGTGCTGATCGTCGGCAACTCGGCGGAGCAGGGCTACAACCAGACGCGCGTCGAGAACGTGCCCGGCGACATCCTGGGTTACGACGCGAAGACCGGCAAGTATCTGTGGAAGTTCCACGTGATTCCGCGGCCCGGCGAATTCGGCCACGAGACGTGGGAGAACGACGCGTGGAAGTGGACCGGCGACATCTCGTCGTGGGCGCCGATGTCGGCGGACCCGGCGCGCGGCCTGGTCTACATCCCGACCAACGGCGCCACCATCGACTACTTCGGCGGCTTCCGTCCGGGCGACAACCTGTTCGGCACCAGCGTGATTGCGCTCGACGTGAAGACCGGCAAGCGGGTCTGGCACCACCAGCTGGTGAAACACGACATCTGGAATTACGACACGCCGACCGCGCCGATCCTGATGGACGTCACCGTGGACGGCAAGCGCATCCCGGGGTTGTTCCAGATCACCAAGCAGTCGTGGGTCTATTCCTACGACCGCACCACCGGCAAGCCGATCTGGCCGATTGTCGATCGGCCCGCGCCGCAGTCGCTGGTGCCCACTGAGAAGCTGGCGGCCACGCAGCCGCACGTCACCAAGCCGGCGCCGTACGACCTGCAGGGACGCACCGAAGCGCACCTGGTGGACTACACGCCCGAGATCAAGCGCCTGGCGCTCGCGCGCGCCAAGGAGCGCGATCTGTTAGCCCCGCTGTTCGCCGCGCCGACGCATCGCGGCAACAAGGAGGGCAAGGGCCCGGCGAACATCTGCCCCGGCGGCGGCGGCGGCGCCAACATCACCGGTCCGCCCGCGGCGGATCCGCAGAGCGGCATCATCTTCGTCGCGTCGACGAGCGGCTGCTCGCCGACGTTGCTGGCGCCGGCGAAGGAGAAGGACAACGACAAGATGACCGGCACGACGCTGGCCATGTTCGCGGTGGCCCGCGGCGAAGGGGCGCCGCCCGCCAAGCCGGATCCCAACGATCCGCTGAACGGCTTCCCGGACATCTTCAAGGGCCCGCTCGGCCGCATCACGGCCATCGACATGAACACCGGCGAGCACCTGTGGATGATCCCGTACGGCGATACCGCGCAGGCCGCGCAGGACGCGTTCAAGAACAACCCGCTGATGAAGGGCCTGAACGTCGACACGAACTGGGGCCGCCGCGGCACCGCCGCGCTCGCCGCCACGTCGACGCTGCTGCTGTCGGCCGGCCAGACCGCCGACAACCGTCCGCACCTGTTTGCCATCGACAAGAAGACCGGCAAGCGCGTCGGCGCGGTGCCGACGCGGGTCCTCGGCCAGTACGGCCTGATGACCTACATGCACCAGGGCAAGCAGTACATCGTGCTGCCGCGCAACGGCGGCTACACGACGATGGCGCTGCCGTAACACACGGGGCGAAGCAGAAAAGGCCGGGACACAGCAATGTGCCCGGCCTTTTCCTTGTACGGTTGAACGCGGCTAACGCGACCGGATGACCGACGTGACTTCAATGCGAAGGGGCACGCCATCGATCTCGGCGGGCAGCGACGCGGCGTCGGCCATCGGCTCGCTCAGGTTGAGCTTCACGGCGTACTCGCCGCCGACACGGGTGATGCCGATACCCGTGACGGTCTCGAGGTTCCTGAACCGCCTGAGCGCGGTTTTCTTGGCGGCCTGTGCCCGTTCCAGCGACACGCGCGGCATGCCCTCATGATTGCGCCATTCGCCCACTAGAACAAGAGGGTCGACTTGAGGTCGCCAAGGACCTTGTGGATGGGGTTGGCGTAGGTCAGCCCGGCGCCGTTCTTGCCGCCGATGTCGCTGCCCGCAAACAGCAACGCCACCGCCTCCATCGCGGCGTTGACGATCAGCGACCCGCTGTCGCCGCCGTCGCTGAAGGTGGTCGCGCCGGTTCCCTCGACTTCAATTTGCCCGTCAAACCGGAGGTTGCCAATCCCGTAATTGACGACGACGTTGTCCAGGTCGAAGGCGGTGACGCGGCCCTTGGTCGGCCCGGTGGTGCGCCCGAGCTTGTAGACGGTGGCGCCCTCGTCCAGGAACGCCTTGCCGAGCCCCTTGAGCTTGCGATCCTTGCCGGCCACGAGCTGCCGCAGCCGGACCGCGTCGAACGACGCCGGGGCCGGGTCGTCCAGCAGGGCCAGAGCCGCGTCCACGAAGTTGGTGCCGCCGGGTCTCAGCGCCACGAACGGCCCCAGGGTCGCGACCGCCTGCGCCGGCCTCTTGCCGCCGTCGAACGGGGCGCGCTGCAGGATGGTATCGCCGCTCTTGGCGTCTCCTTCGTTGGCCAGCACGTGGTTGTTCGACAGCAGGTAGGTCTTCCCGGCCCGGCTGGCAAATGCGCCGAGCGTCCCGGCCGTCACCAGGACATGCGCGATCGACGAACCGATGAGCAGCGGCCGGTTATCGGACCGGTACCACAGCGCCGCCGGCTTCTTGGCCCGTTTCTCGATGCGGCCCACGAGGCGCACGTCGACCTCGCCCCTGGCCCGCTTGGTCAGCGACTGGATGACCTCGCTGTCGCGCAACCCCTGGCGCTGGAGGCGGATGGCCAGACGGTAGTCGCGGCCGTGCGGAGCGACCCCCAAGGCGAACGTGCGTTGCACGTCCGGAACGGTGTCGGTGGCGCGGGCGCCTATGCCGAATGTGAAGGCCGACGCCAAGGGACCAGCCAGTGCCCTGGCGCCGGCGGTTCGAACACGATCGCTCCTGGCATTCATCGGTTCCACAACCGAGGACACCAGTTCTGCCTTGAGACTGCGCACGGAATCGAGCCGCATATGCCGCTCCCTTCAACCGGTGATGGGACTAGTTACTCAGCAGGACATAAACCGGAATCGAGAACACGCCGGCCGCGAACAACACGCCCGCCAGCCAGACGAAAGTGGCGCGCCGTTGAAGGTGGGTATTGTACAGACGCCGGACTGAGCGCCTGAATTCCGACGCCGCTAGTTGGGCGTGGCCAGGTAGGCGTCAATCGCCGCGGCGGCGCGGCGGCCGTCGTCGATCGCCCAGACGATGAGCGACTGGCCGCGCTGCATGTCGCCGGCGGCGAACACGCCGGGGACGTTGGTCATCCACTGCTCGTCGCGCGCGACGGCGCCCCGCTCGTTCATGCGGACCTCGAGGTCGGCGAGCAGCCGGCTCTTCTCCGGCCCGACAAAGCCCATTGCCAGCAGCACCAGGTCGGCCTTCATCTCGAACGCGCTGTCGGGCAGCGGCTCGAACGCCGCGCGGCCGTTGGTGACGACACGGCTCACCTTGTGGCCGTGCAGCGCGCGGACGCGGCCGTGGCCGTCGCCCGTCAGCTCGGTGGTGGCGACGGCGTAGACGCGCTCGCCGCCCTCTTCGTGCGCAGACGAGGTGCGGAAGATGTTGGGCCAGAGCGGCCACGGGTTGTCCTCGGCGCGCTGGTTGGGTGGCGTCGGCATCAGCTCGAGTTGGCTCACCGAGAGCGCACCCTGGCGATGCACGGTGCCCAGGCAGTCGGCGCCGGTATCGCCGCCGCCGATGATCACGACGTGCTTGCCGGCGGCGGTGATGGATTCTTGTGGATCCTCGCCCTGGCAGCGGCGGTTCTGCTGCGCCAGGAACTCCATGGCGAAATGCACACCTCTGAGTTGGCGACCGGGGACGCTCAGGTCGCGGGGGTTGCTGGCGCCGCCGGCCAGCAGGATGGCATCGAAGTCGCGCCGCAGGTCCCCGGCAGTCACGTCCACGCCGACGTTCATGCCGGCGCGGAACACCACGCCTTCGGCCCGCATCAGGTCGAGGCGGCGATCGAGCACGCGCTTCTCCATCTTGAACTCGGGAATGCCGTAGCGCAGCAGGCCGCCCACGCGGTCGGACTTCTCGAACACGGTCACGCTGTGCCCGGCGCCGTGCGAAGGGTCGTGCGTGCTTGGCATCAACAAGGACCCC
>CAYGMD010000052.1:0-26673 GCA_964350785.1 uncultured Acidobacterium sp.
CTTCCTGCTCGACGGCGTCGACAACAACTCGATCTCGACCAACGTGCAGGAGCTGTCGACGCAGGTCTCGCGGCCCTCGATTGATGCGATCGACGAGTTCAAGGTCGTGACCAGCCCCTTCACCGCGGAGTACGGCCGCGCGCCAGGCGGCGCCATCGTCGTGACGACCAAGTCGGGCACGAACAAGATCTTCGGCACCGGCTACGACTACTTCCGCAACGAGAGCTTCGACTCCCGGTCGTTCTTCGCCAAGCGGCAGAACCTCGACAAGCCGGCGAACGATCAGAACCAGTTCGGCCTCAACATCGGGGGCCCGCTCGTCCGCAATCGGGCGTTCTTCTTCGCCGACTTCGAAGCCACGCGCATCACGCAGGGCGTCCTGCGGAACTCGCGCGTGGCGACGGCGAACGAACGCAACGGCGTTTTCGCCTCGGCCATTCGCGATCCGTTGACGGGACTCCCGTTCCCGAACAACACCATCCCCGCGGATCGTTTGGACCCGGTGGCCCGTAACATCATGAACCTGCTGCCGCTGCCGAACGCCACCGGCACCAACAACTTCATCCGCCAGCCGAACGTCGAAGACGACGGCGAGCGGTACCTGGTCAAGGGCGACGTCAAGGCGTCCGCGAACGACAACGTCTTCCTCCGCTTCATCTACACCGATCGGACGCGCTTCGTGCCCGGCTTCATCGGCGGGGTGATCGATGGCACCGGCACCTCGGCGTGGGGGCGCAATTTTCTGAAGTCGTACAGCACCGTCGGCGGGTGGACGAAGGTTCTGGGCTCGACGATGGTGAACGAGTTCCGCGTGTCGTGGGCGCGGGGGGTCTCGGACGGCGTGCAGGATCCGTTCGGCGAGGATGGGATCGCGCAGATCGGGTTCAAGGGTGTGCCGGCCAATCCCGCGGTTCTCGGCGGCATCGTGGGCGTGGACATTGCCGGTCACGTGCGGCTCGGATCCCCGAACTTCATGCCGAAGTACCAGCACACCGATCAGGTGCAATATCTCGATACGCTGTCGTGGCTGCGCGGCCGCCACCAGCTCAAGATCGGCACCGACATCATGATGCCGATGCGGAACGAGTACATCGACATCCCGTCGACGCGTGGCAACTTGCAGTTCAGCGGCCAGTACACGGGCAACGCGGTTGCGGATTTCATGCTGGGCTGGGCGCGCACGGCGGAATTGTCCAACGTGCACGTTGTCAACCAGCGCCGGCAATCGATCGCCTTCTTCCTTCAGGACGATTGGCGGCCGAGCGACCGGCTGACGCTGAATCTCGGCCTGCGCTACGACTACATGAGCCCGTCGTATGAAGCCGACAACCGGATGGCGAACTTCGATCCGGCGGCCGGGGCGCTGGTGTTCGCCAGCGCCGGCTCCATGGAGGAGCGCGCGCTGGTGACGCCGGATCGCAACAACCTGGGTCCGCGCCTCGGCGTGGTCTACCAGGTGACGCCCAAAACCGTCATCCGCGGCGGGTACGGCATGTTCTTCAATTCCCTCGATCGCATCGGCTCCGAAGATCAGCTGTCGCTCAACCCTCCAGGGCTTCGCAACATCAACCAGCAGACCACGTCGACGACCACGCCGGTCCTGCTGATGCGCGACGGCTTTCCGTCGAATTACCTCGATCCATCGAATATCGTGTTCAGCCGGCTGCTGATTCGCGCGGCGAGTGCCGACGGCACGAGCGCGACGTCGCAGCAGTTTGCGGCGGGCATCGAACGCCAAGTCGGACGGAGCTTCGTGGTGTCGGCCGACGTCATCGGCAACATCGGCCGCAACATCGCCGTGCTTCGGAACCTGAACCAGCCCGCCAACGGCAACGGCGCCCGTCCGTATCCGAACTTCGGGCACATCCAATGGCGAGACCCGATCGGCGAGTCGAACTATAAGGGCGTCGATGTTGCCGCCGAGAAGCGCATGGCGCAGGGATACAGCTACCGCGTGGCGTATACGCTGAGCGACTCACGCGACCAGGCGCCGGAACACCTGGCGGCCACCTCGGGCCGGCCGCAAGACACCAACGACATTGCCGCGTGGGAAGGCCCGAGCGACTTCGATGTCCGCCACCGGCTCGTGGCCAGCTTCATTGCTGAAAGTCCGGTGGGCCGTGCGGTCGACTTGGGGGCGGCTGGCAACGTCGTTCTCGGCGGCTGGACCGTGAGTGGCATCTACACCGCCCGTTCCGGCCGGCCCTTTACCGTGACGCAGGGTGGTCTCGAAGGCGCCACCTGGCTGCCGAACCTCACGGGCGATGCGAAAGGGCAGCAGACGGTGGACAACTGGTTCAATGTCGCCGCGTTCACCCGCGTGCCTGCCGGGCAGTTCGGCAACGCCGGCCGCAACATCCTGCGGGGGCCGGGTTACGTCGCGTTCGACCTCAGTCTGCAGCGCCGCATTTCGTTCACGCAGCGCCTGGCCGCCACCCTGCGGTGGGATATCTTCAACGTGTTCGACCGGGCGAACTTCGGCAACCCGAATTCCGACATCACCGGTGCGACCGCCGGCACCATTTCGAGCCTGGCGGGTGATCCGCGCGTGATGCAGCTCGCGATTCGCTTCCATTTCTAGGACCGCACGCCCGGTGCGGCCCTTCTCGATCCTCCTTGTCCTGCTGCTGACGGGCGCACGTCAGCAGCAGGACGTTTTTCCACAAACTATTACGCTCGACGGCCGTTTGACGCGCGCCGACTACGAGCGCGTACTCGAGCGCACCTTCGAGGTTCCTGCCGGCGTCCGGCGCATTGAAATCGACTACCTCGTCTCCGGCGCCGATCGCCGAACCGTCGTCGACCTCGGCCTGCGCGGGCCGTCGGGACTTCGTGGCTGGAGTGGCGGCGGCAAGCGGAGCGTCTTCGTCTCGGCCCTCGGCGCCACGCCGGGGTACCTGCCGGGCCCTCTCGAGGCCGGCCAGTGGGCCGTCATCCTGGGTGTTCCCAACATCCGGGAGGGCAGCCAGGATGCTTACACGGTCACCATCCGGATGTTCGACACGGACCTGCCGACGGCCGGCCGCGTGATTCGCGCGCAACCGGGCTGGTACGCCGGGGACCTGCATGCCCATTCCGGGCACAGTGACGGCCGTTCATTGAGCCGGTCGGGCGTGGCGATTCCGACGCCGGTCCATCGGGTCTTCGACGCGGCAGTCGCGGCGGGCCTGGACTTCGTGGCGCTGAGCGATCACAACACGGCGAGTCACTGGCTCGACGTCGATCGACTGCAGCCCCACTACGACTCGCTGTTGCTGTTGCATGGCCGGGAAGTCACCACGTATCGCGGTCATGCCAATACGGTGGGCGAGACCTCCTTCAATGAGTTCCGGTTGCCAAGCCCCTCCGCCTCGCCGGCCGGACTGCTGGCCACCATCGCCGCGAGTGGCGCCTTCATTTCCATCAATCATCCGCTGCGGCCAGACGATGAGACGTGCATGGGATGCGGATGGAACGTGGACAGCGCCGACACCATCCGGCAACTGCACGGGGTTGAGGTGATCAACGGCGCGCTGCGCGGCGGCTCGATGGATGGGTGGCCGTTCTGGGCGCGCCTCTTGAACCGCGGCGACCGCCTGACCGGCGTGGGCGGCAGCGATGAGCACACGGTGGATGCGCCGCAGGATCAGAACCTGGGGACGCCCACCACGGTCGTGTTCGCGCGGGAGCTGTCGGAAGCGGGGATTGTCGAAGGGTTGAAGTCCGGCCGCGTCTACATTCGCACCAGAAATCCCAAGGGTCCAGCGCTGGCGTTGTTGGCGGAGTCGGCGGGCGAGACGTTCGAAATGGGAGAGGTCATCCCGACGCCGGCCACCCCACTGACGCTGATCGTGGAATTGGAGCGCGCCGAGGGCCAGATCATCGAGTGGGTTCGCAATGGCGAACCGTTCGCCTCCGATCCCGTGACCGCCGGCGCCCGCCGGCGCGTCGTCAACGCACACGCTGGCGACTGGTTCAGCGTCGTCGTTCGTGACACTGCGGGCCAGCCGACGGTCGTCTCCAACGCGATCTACGTCGGCCGTTCGCGCCAGCCTCTATGAGGGGAGGCTGCCGGGTCTGCCGGCCTGCACCATCCGCGTTCGCGCGGGGGCGCCGGCGACGATCACCCTGAAGTCCGCCTGCATCGTCTTCGGCGTGGCCGTGCACGCGATGTAGCCGCGCTTGCTGCTGTGATACGTCAGGTGAGGGTTATCCGCGTGCAACCGGTTCCAGTTGGCCTGCGTCTCTGAGCCGTCGCCGCCGGACGTGACCGACGTGTTGGTGAACTCCACACCGATGGTCTCTGACTTCGGATTGGCAAAGTGCATCTTGAGGTCGGCGCGCCAATGCGTTTGGACATCGCCCGAGAGCACGATCGGGTTTGGTGTCTTCGCGTCAATCTGTTCTCGAAACAGCGGATCTCGAGTGAATCGCCGGTTAGGAGAGATGCCGGCCCAGCACTCCTCTGGAAGCACCTGCGGCGACGGGGGCCACCGTCCGTCCGCGTGGGCGTCCGGGCTCGCCTTCTTCTGCTGTGCCGTGACGATTGTGCCGCCGAGAATGACGGCCAACCCAAGGATCGTGATTCGCAACATCGTGGACTCCTCGCGGGATGTCTCATGGAGCGCCGACGATGGCGATCACCCCGGCGGTACCGCGAATCCTACTGGCGTAGGTCGCCTACCACCACAGTTATCCCTTTTGCTCGGCCGTTTCCGGCACCGGGCCACCGCTCAGCACCGAGACCCACTTCTGGATGGCCGCACCGAGCACCATCAGCGCCAGCACAATCATCACGGTCGTGCAGATGGTGAGAATCCAGCCTTCGGTGTTACGCGCCGGGTCGGCACCAATCGCGAGCGGGTAGTAGTTGTCGCGGACGTTGAGGAAGCCGCCGTACAGGGTGTTGGTCCCGAGGAAGGCGAACGGCACCAGGGTCACCCAGGTGTACTTCGCATTCCCCATGTTGATCAGGATGCTGGTGCCGACCGCCAGCGCGATCATGCCCAGCAACTGATTGGCGACGCCGAACATGGGCCAGATCGTGCTGATCTGCCCGGTGTAGATGAAGTACCCCCAGCCGGCAACCATCAAGCCCGTGGCGACGGCGCCGCCCACCAGGTTGTTCGGTTCGGCGAATGGCTTGTAAGCGCGGCCCATGAACTCCTGCAGCAGGAAGCGGCCGACCCGCGTGCCGGAGTCGATGGTGGTCAGGATGAAGAGCGCCTCGAACATGATCGCGAAGTGATACCAGTAGGCGAGCAGGCCCGACATGCCGGGCAGCTTCGCGAAGATCTGCGCCATGCCGACGGCCAGCGACACGGCGCCGCCGGTGCGCCCGGTCACGACCTCGCCGACCGCCGATTCGATTTCCGCCAGGTGCACCGGCTGCAGGTGCTGGCCCTGGAAGGTCATGGCCGCGAAGGTGGCCGGGCTGGTGTTGATGGCGAAGTAGTCGCCGGGGGCCATGGACGAGGCCGCAATCAGCGCCATGATGCCGACGACGCCTTCAACCAGCATGGCGCCGTAGCCAACCGGGCGGATGTCCGATTCCTTGTCGATCATCTTCGAAGTCGTGCCCGAACTGATCAGCGCGTGGAATCCCGAAATCGCGCCGCAGGCAATCGTGATGAAGCAGAACGGGAACATCGGGCCCGGGATGATCGGACCGCCGCCGTGAATGAACTCGGTCAGCGCCGGCATCTGCAGCACCGGGTTGACGATGATCACGCCGATTGCCAGCAGCGCGATGGTGCCGATCTTGGTGAACGAGCTGAGATAACCTCTCGGCGACAGCAGGATCCACACCGGCAGCATGGAGGCCGCGAAGCCGTAGATGCAGAGCGCGACGACGATCTCCGTGCGCGACAGGCGGAAGAAGCTGCCCAGCCACGAATCGGGGTGGTTGAGCGGCTCGCCGCCGGCCACCGCCAGCAGCAGGCCGATCACGCCGATGATGGTCGCTTCCTGGATCTTGCCCTTGCGCCACACATACATCCACATGCCCATGAACATGCCCAGCGGGATGGTCATGGCGATGGTGAACACGCCCCAGGGGCTGTCCGACAAGGCGTTGACGAACGTGATGCCGAGGCCGGAGATCGCGATCACCAGGATGAACAGCACCGCAATCGAAGCGATGAACCCGGTGAACGGGCTGATCTCCTGCTTGACGATGTCGGGCAGCGAACGGCCGCCTCGCCGCACCGATGCCCAGAGCACGATGGAGTCGTGCACCGCGCCGGCCAGGCACACTCCGGCGACCAGCCAGATGAAGCCCGGCGCATAGCCGAACTGCGCCGCCAGCATGGGGCCGACCAGCGGTCCCGCGCCAGTGATGGCCGCGAAGTGATGGCCGAACATTACCCACCGGGTGGTGGGGTAATAGTTGGCGCCGTCGAACTTGGTGTGGGCCGGGGTCTTCCGGGCGTCATCCAGCATCCAGATCTTGGTTGCGAGAAACGCGCTGTAGTAGCGATACGCGATCGCGAGGATGCACAGTGCGGGCAGAAGTATGTACAAAGCATGCATGGCGATCTCTTCTTAGAAGGAATGCGTCATTGTATTGAACAGCAGTCCAATGGTAGGCGCCAGCTTCAACCTTGGCAAGGTCCCATCTTGACGCCTCGCGGAGCTTCGCCTCAGTCGAACTGCAGGGTCAGACCAAAGCTGCGCTGGATAGAATTTGATAAGCGGCCGAAAGCCGCGCGGGCACACTCTGGCCACGCACCGTGGCGGTGTGCAAGAGCATGATTGCGAGAGTCGCGACAAACATCGCGAGCGTTCTGATCTTGTGGATGGCCGGCACTCCAGCGAATTGATTAAGAGTTGTCGGTCAAGGTCGAGAGAGGTCCGGCAGCAGTGCGAGCCTGAAGCCCAACATCGGCCACTCCGCCTCGGTTTCGACCTCGTGGACAAGCGACAGATCACCAGGTCCGTTCGGTCCAACCGCGAAGCATTGCGCATTGCCGTGGCTGTCACGATAGAAGCCCAGCTCCAGCGACGCCGTCTCGCTCCATTCGGGATGAAAGACGGAGCCGACCAGGTTGAACACTGCGGGCGGACAGATGGATACGCGATAACCTTGGGGAAGCCAGCCCGCTGCGCTCCAATCCGTCTGAATCAACTGGATCAGCTTGCGCAGCGACTCGTAATTGTGGTCAAAGCGAGTGCGCGTTGTGAAGCCGGCGCGCCCCATGTAGATAACCAACGGGTCGGCCGCGGCCTGGAAACCGTAGGGTGTTCCATAGAACTGTTGATTGCCCGGGAGGTATCCGGGCTTTTGTGTGCGTTCCACGGCGACGAAGCGACCCATGTGCTCGCGGTGACCTGTCAGAAGCGCGTGATACACGCTTGTTCCATGCCGCAGCGGCGACAGGAAGGCTGGCCCCGCGCTTGGGTAGGATCTTCGAACGTAGGCGTCATCGAACGGCAGCACATCCTCTGCCGGGATCGCGCACCACTCGAATCCGTAATGCTCGAAGGCCGAGCGACCCGAGTCCGAGAGTTCCGGCTCTCTCATATGCGGGGTCAGCTCCCCGGTTTCGGGCAGCCCGAAATAAGCCCGCAACTTCGCCTCTCTTGCCCGAGTCCACGCGTATGTGTCTGACACGAAGACGCCTCCTCTGTCGCTTGACGGTTTCTCAGCGGCTGTGTAAAGTGAGTGCTTACTTACCATGGCCAATCTTACCCCGTCAACGCGCCTTCGGCGCGAGACCGCATCGTCCCGACCCCGGACGAGGGCGGTGGCCGCCAAGCGGCTATCGGGGGCCGATCGCCGCGAGCGGCTAATCGCCGTGGCGACGCGTCTGTTCTCGGACCGCGGGTTCAGCGCGACGACGACGCGAGAGATTGCGAATGCCGCCGGCGTCACCGAAGCCATCATCTTTCGGCACTTTGCGCACAAAGCGGAGTTGTACGAAGCCATTCTTGAAGTGAAGGCACGTGAAGCCGGCACCGAGCGTTGGGTGGACGAATTGCGCGACGCCGCCGACTCGGGCGACGACCTGAAGGTGCTCCACCGACTGCTCGCGCTGATCATGGATCACTCGCAACAGGATCCGCAGTTTCTGCGACTGATGCTGCACGCCGCACTGGACCACCGGGAAATGATGCGCGAGTTTCGCAGCCGGCACCTGGCTCCGCTGTATCAGGAGTTGGTCAAGTTCGTGGAGCGGGGTCAGCGCGCCAAGCGGTTCCGGCAAGATAATCCGCACGCCCTGGCCAGGGTGCTGCTGGCAGTCCCGAGCTATCACGCCCTGCTCGATACGCTCCTCGGGGGAGACACGCTCGGCCATGTCGGCGACGAAGCCGCCGACATCTATGCCCGACTGATGCTCGACGCGCTCTCGATGCCCGGCGCTGCCACACCTAAGGGCGTCCGCAAACCCAGGATTGCCACAAAGTGACTGACATTCTCGGCATGCTCCGCTCTTCGCCACTGGCCTTCTCCACCACGCTGTGTTTGTTCGCCGCGTTGGCTTCGTCCTGCGGGCGCGGACCGGCGGCGGCGGAAGCGCCCGTTTCCGCCGGCTCGGGGACGAATGCGATTGCCATTACGACCGCCGTTGCTACGGCCCGCGACGTTCCACTCGCGGTCGACGTGCCAGGGAACTTTGTGCCGGATGAGTCGTCGGATGTCGCCGCTGAAGGATCCGGTCGCGTGGCCGCGACGCCTGTCGACATTGGCGATCGGGTTGCCCGCGGCGCAGTGCTCGCGCAGCTGGACAGTCGTGACGCGAGATTGCGACTGGACCAGTCCAATGCGGCACACCAACAGGCGCAAGCGGCTCTCAACCAGGCCCGCGAACGGCACCGCCTCGCGCAGACGACCGCGGCCCGTTACGACGGCCTCGTCAAGAGCGGCGACGTGTCCCGCGCCGTCTACGACCAACTCGTGAGCGAAAGCGACACCTCGGCTCAGGCGGTGATGACCGCTGAGGCAGCGCTGCTCGACGCCAAGTCGCGAATCGCTCTTGCCGAAAAGGCGCTGGCCGACACCACCATTCACGCACCCTTCGACGGACACGTCACCGATCGTGCCGTGACAGTCGGCGAGTTCGTCGGACCTGGAACGCGTATTGCCACCGTGATGCGGCTCGATCCAATCAGATTGCGGATGCAAGTGCCTGAAGTCGCCGCCGCGAAGATCCGCCGCGGACAAACCGTGATCGCAAACGTCGAAGCGCTTGGCAATGCGAGCGTCACCGCAACAGTGACAGCCGTCAGTGCGGCACTCGACCCCGCGACTCGTGCGTTCATCGTCGAGGCGACCGCGCCGAATCGAGACGCTCGATTGCGCGCCCAGATGTTTGCGACGGCACGGATCGAGCTAGGCACTAGCGAGAGCGGGGTTTTCATTCCGCGTGCCGCGTTGCTTTCCGACCCCAATACCAATTCGTTCCAGGCATTCGTCGTCGAGCAGGGCGTGGTTCGGCTGCGTGTGCTGCAAGTGGCCGGCGAAGACCAGCAACAAGTACGGGTGCGGTCGGGTCTCGATGCCGGCGCCGTCGTGGCCACGGGTGCGCTTGATCAGCTCTTCGATGGCGCCGTGGTCAGCGTGACGGCGGCCGGTCGATCGGGCGCGCCTGGCGCGTCTCGCTGAACGCCGTTCGAAAGGTAGTCCGCCATGCAAAAACTCGCCGAGCTCTGTGTTCGCCGGCCCGTCTTCGCCACCATGCTGATTGTGGCGTTAACGGTCATCGGTGCATTCTCGTTCTTCACGCTGGGCGTCGACCGGTTTCCGAAAATCGAACTGCCGATCATCACCGTGGTGACGGCCAATCCCGGCGCCGCCCCCGAGCAGATTGAGACGGAGATCACCGACATCATAGAAGGCACGGTGAGCACCATCTCGGGGATCGAGGAACTTCGCTCGACCTCGGTCGAGGGTCTGTCGCAGGTGTTCGTCAGCTTCGTTCTCGATAAGGACGTGGATGTCGCGGCGCAGGAAGTTCGAGACAAAGTCGACCTCGTCATGCGCGACCTGCCGACCACGGTCGAACCGCCGACGATTCAGAAACTCGATCCTGATTCGTCGCCGATCATGTTGTACGCGGTGAGCGCCAAGCGCCCGACGATCGACGTGACCAGCATCGTCGAGAACGAGCTCCAGGAGAAGTTGCAGACGGTGACCGGCGTTGGCGATGTCATTGTCTACGGCGGACGCCGTCGCGAGATCCACATTTACGCCAATCCCGATCGGCTTCGCGCGTACAACCTCACCGTCTCCGACGTGGCGCAAGCGCTTCGCGCCCAGAACATGGAGCTGCCCGCCGGCCGGATCGACGCCGGCGGCCAGGAGCTGTCCATTCGAGCCCTCGGCAGGATCGAACACGCTGGGCAGTTCTCCGATCTCGTCATCAAGACCGTCAACGGATACCCGATTCGTGTGCGAGACATCGGGCGCGCGGAGGAGACGGGGATCGAGCCGCGTACAGCGGCGAAGCTCGACGGTGAACAGGCAGTGGTGGTGGCCGTCCGCAAGCAGTCAGGCACCAACACCGTGGCGGTGGCCGACGCCATCAAAGCCCGGATGGCCGAACTAACGCCGCTGCTACCGAAAGACTTCACCGTCCGCATTGTTCGCGACCAGTCCGAATTCATTGAAGCGGCGCTGCATGCGATTCAAGAGCATCTGCTGCTCGGCGGCTTGTTTGCCGGACTCGTCGTGTTCATCTTTCTCTGGAACCTGCGCACCACCATTATCGCGGCCATTGCCATTCCGACCTCGATCATCGGCGCGTTCTCGCTGATGGCGGCTTTGGACTTCAGCCTCAACCAGATGACGATGCTGGCACTGACGCTGATGGTCGGCGTGGTGATTGACGACGCCATCGTGGTGCTCGAGAACATCTACCGCTTCGTCGAAGAAAAGGGCATGCACCCGTTCCATGCGGCAATCGAGGGCACGCGTGAGATCGGTCTCGCGGTGATGGCGACGACGCTTTCGCTGCTGGCGGTGTTCCTGCCCGTCGGCTTCATGGCCGGGATCGTCGGACGGTTCATGTCTTCGTTCGGCCTGACGGCAGCGGCCGCCATCGCCATCAGCCTACTGGTGTCCTTCACGCTCACGCCGATGTTGGCGGCGAGGTGGATCCGCCCGCCGGACGAGCCCGACGGAGCTCCTGGCGGTGATCACCGCGTCAAGCAGGGATCCAAGCAGTCACGGTTTTATCAGCCGGTCGACCGAACCTACACCCGGATGCTGGAGTGGTCGATGGCGCATCGCGCCGTGATCGTGGGAGTGTCGGTGCTGACCGTGGCCTCCATCGTTCCGCTGTTCATGATGATTGGCGTCAACTTTCTACCAGAAGAGGATGAGTCCCAATTCGAGGTCACCGTGCGCGCGCCCGAGGGTACCGGTCTGGCCGCGACACAGTCGGTCCTCGAGCGGATTGCGCGGGATATTCGCACGCAACTTCCGGGTGTAGAGAGCACCTTGACTGTTGCCGGCTTCGGTGCGCAGCAGGTCGTCAATACCGGCACCGTATTTGTGCGCCTGACGCCGCTCGAAGGGCGTGACGTGGCTCAATCCGATTTGATTGTGCGCACCAGAGAGATTGTCCGCTCGTACCCGAAGGACATTTCCACGTCAGTGCAGCCGGTCGCCGCCATCAGCGGCGGTGGTGTCCGGAACTCCGCCGTTCAGTATGTGCTCGGCGGTCCCGATCTGGTGAAGCTGGACGAGTACTCTGGAAAGTTGCTCGAACACATGCGCAACGATCCCAACCTCGTCGATCCCGACCGCACCTTGCTGCCCGGCAAGCCGGAGTTGCGGGTCGAGATTGACCGGCAGCGCGCGGCGGATCTCGGGGTCAAGGTCTCGAGCATTGCCGAGACCTTGAGTTTCATGATGGCGGGTCAGGAAGTGACGACCTTTAACCAGGGCCAGGAGCAATACGACGTCGTGCTGCGTGCGAGCGGCGAATTCCGTCGCGATTCCGATTCGCTCGGCCGCATTTCCGTGCCAGGACTCGAGGGCACCACCGTTCCGCTTGCCAGCGTGGTCCGAATTCACTCGGGGACGGGCCCCGGAACCATTGACCGACTCAACCGTCAGCGCCAAGTGACGCTGTTGGCCAACGTCCCTCCGGGCGGTTCGCAGACCGACGCGCTGGCGTCGCTGCGTGCCGCCACCGCCGCACTCAACATGGAACCTGAGTATGCTGCCGTACTGACCGGACAGTCCAAAGAACTCGAACGGGCGGGATTGTACTTCGGCCTGGCGTTCCTGCTTTCGTTCGTCTTCATGTATATCGTGTTGGCATCACAATTCGAGTCGTTCATCCACCCGGTCACGATCCTGCTCACCCTGCCGCTGGCGGTGCCATTCGGATTGCTCGCGACCCTGATGTTCGGACAGAAGTTGAACATCTTCTCGGCGCTTGGTGTCCTGCTGCTGTTTGGCATCGTCAAGAAGAACGCCATTTTACAGATCGATCACACCAACGAGCTGCGACGGCAGGGCATGGTGCGGCACGACGCGATCATCCAGGCGAACCGCGACCGATTACGTCCGATTCTCATGACCACGCTTGCACTCGTGGCCGGGATGATGCCGCTGATCGTCGGCAGCGGGCCTGGCGCCGCTACCAATCGGTCAATTGGAGTACTGGTGGCTGGTGGACAGCTCATGTGCCTGATCTTGACGTTGCTCGCCGTGCCGGTTTTCTATTCGCTCTGGGAGGATCTCGGGGAGCATCGCATCTGGGGACAATTGGCCAGTGCGTGGCGCAGCAAAACCACGAACGCGCGTCAGCCGCTACCCTCGCCGGTGGTCGTCGAGCAGCGGGCCGGCTTCGCGCGTAACTCATCCGAGGAGTCTCGATGATCGGGTGTGCGCAAGCCATTCGTGCCTTGCTTGTCCTACTCGGTGTGTGCGGTTCAGCGATCTCGGTTGCCGCGCAGGCGCCGATCGGCGCCGCCGGCCAGCCGTCGCTCCGGATTCTGCCGCCACGCGTCGGCGTCGAAGCGGGGCCCGAGCCCCTGCCGCTGCAGCGGGCTATCGAACTGGCACTGGCTAACAATCCCGACATCGTTGTGGCCGGCTTGGACGCGGCCGCCGCGAAGCTGCGCTCTGGCGCTGCGCGAGGGGCGTACGACATCAACCTTTCTTCCAATAGCTTCTTCGAACACGCGGTCAGCCCGGTGGCCTCGATCATCGGTGGCGGGGCGAACGGCTCTTTGACTCAGGACAACGTCACCGTAAATGCCGGAACGCGAGGGCTCACACCGTGGGGAGGCGGCTCGTATCAAGTCGACTTCTCGGCCACACGCTTCGAAAGCGACAACCTGTTCGTCACCTTGAATCCGCAGTTCCCGAGCGTCTTTCGTGCGAGCTACGTGCAGCCGCTCGGCCGCGGGTTGTCGTTCGATGCGCCCCGGCGGCAGCTGGAGATCTCACGACGGAGTGAGACGTTGAGCCTTGCCGTGTTTCGGGAGCGGGCACTCGACATTGTCGCTCGAGTTGAGCAGGCCTATTGGGGCTTGGTCTTTGCCCAGCGCAATCTCGACACTCAGCGGCAGGCCCTCGATCAAGCACGGTCTCAGGTCGAGAGCAATCGGCGCATGGCGGATGCCGGTGTGCTGGCGCCGATTGCCGTCGTCGAGGCCGAGACGCAAGCGTTGACCTTCGAACAGGCTGCGTATGCGGCACAGGACGCGGTGACTCGGGCCGAGAACGCACTGAAACAACTGATGCTGCCCGACCGGTCGTCGCCATTGTGGGGCCGCGAATTGCAACTGGTCACGCCGTCGGGTGCCCCACCAGGCGAATGGGACGTGTCGGAGGCCGTGCAGCGCGCGTTGGCGAATCGCCCTGAACTGGCGCGGCAGGATGCGGCGGCGGCGATTGCCGACATCGACGTTCGGTTCTTTCAGGATCAAACGCGACCGCAGGTCGACCTCGTCGGCACCTACGCGTTGGCAGGTCTTGCTGGCTCGTTGATCTCAAATGGCCCGAATCCCATTACGGCAGGCACCGTGGTTTTGCAGGACCGCGTTAACGAGCTGAGCCGTCGGGTCGGTCTGACGGAACTGCCGCCACCGTCAACCGGCGCCGCCATCCAGGATTTCCTCATCGGCGGCTATGGCCAGTCGTTTCAGACGCTGGGTCAGGCGAAATTCCCGACGGCTCGTATTGACCTGCGAATGCAGTTGCCGATCAGAAACCGGACAGCGGAAGCGAATCTCGCGGTCGCTCAGATACAACAGAAGCAGGTTCGCACTCAACGGCTGCAGGCCGAGCAGGCCATCGAGGCTGAAGTCCGCGATGCGATCCAAGGAGTGAGGTCCGGCCGCGGGCGGCTGGCGGCGGCCACTGCCGCAAGGGCTTCGGCTCAAGAACAGTACGAGAGCGAGCGTCGCCAGTTCGAGGCCGGAACATCGACGGTTTTCCTGGTCTTGCAGCGCCAGACCGCGCTGGTCGCGGCGCAGGCCAGGCAGATCCAAGCCGAAACCGACCTGGAAACCGCAATGGCATCTCTGAGAAATGCACTGGGTGACGGCCTCGAATACTGGAACATTCGGTTACAGCCAGACTGAAAGACAATGATATGGGTGTCCTGAAGTTACCGATGCGTCGAGGGCCCCGCCCTCGCACATCGATTGGCATCCTCCACCCGCAGCTCGACCAGCCCGGACCTCCGGAAATCATCGCGCAGCTACGAGAGATGTGCTTCTCCCTGCCCGGTGTCGAACAGCGCGCGAGTCGAATCTGCGTCCCGGGGACCCGGGCGTTGTGCCTTCAGGACGGCATCGAACGCGGTCCCGATGTCGCCTTCCTGACCCAGCGCGAGTTCGCCCACCTCCATCCGCTGCTGGATGGAAGTCTTCACGCCACGTTACCGCCCGATGTGTTTGTCAGTGCGATCGAACGGGGTTGGGCGGAGCCCCATGTCCTTTCACGGGAATTGGTGTCACCCTCCGTCGGAATGATCTACGCGCCGCGCAACAGCGAAGAGCTGATGGTCGTGATCAAGCTGGTCGAGGAGTCGAGGCGGTTCGCAACCAGCGCCTCATTCAGCGACTAGTCCGTTGGGTCGCGAACTTCCCAGCCAGTTCATGATATGAGATGATGTATTATGACCACTCGGTCATTATTATGAACTCATCAGTCATGGCGAAACCACGGCAACGAGCCGCCCGTCGTGAGGCGCGAAAGCTGGTCGCGGATTTTCGCCGCGTCTCAATTCTCGATGCCGCCCGAGAGGTGTTCTCCGAGCACGGCTATGAAGCGACGAGCATGGACTTGATCGCGACAGCCGCGGGCGTCGCCAAGGGGACGTTGTATCTCTATTACCCGGCAAAGGCAGCGATTTATTCCGCGGCGGTGATGGAGGGATTGCAGGAATTGGCGAACCAGACTACCGCGGTTCTGGAGTCTGGACTCGATATTCGTGAGGTTCTGCGGAGCTTCCTGCTGACGCGCCTGCGCTACTTCGAAACTCACGCCGACTTCTTCCGAATCTACAGCGCCGAGGTCGGGAATCTCGGCGGCGGTGCCACCCGCATCCGGCAGGAGTATCTCCGGCTTCACGAGCTTCAGGTCGACCTGCTGGCAACGGCGCTCCAGGCTGCAGCGAGAGCAGGGCAGATTCGGAAGGTCGACCCGCGGGCGGTCGCGACCGCCGCCCTCGATTTGTCTCACGGGCTGGTCGTCCGTCATGTCAGGAATCCATCTCAGCGAGCGGTCTCGGACGTCGAGACGGTAACCGACCTGTTGTGGAGAGGACTCGAGATCCGATGAAACGCATCATCCAAACCGTAGGGCTCGGACTGGTGATCGCCTTGAGTGCGGCTCCTCTGTCAGCGCAGGAGGGCTTGCGTGCGGCCAGCGGAGGGCAGGCGACGAGCGGGCCGACGCGGAGTCCATTTCTCGGTAGTGTGCCGGCGACCGACGTAGCTGGACCGCCGCTCGCGCTCTCGCTAAGCGAGGCGTTACGGCGAGGCCTGGATCGCAACCTTGGCGTGCTGCTCGAGGAGCAGCGCGTTCGGACCGCTGAAGGGAATCGTTGGCGCCAGTTGGACGGCCTCCTTCCGAATATTTCAGGGCTGATCCATGAAACGCGGGAAAAGGTGAATCTCGCCGCGTTAGGGTTCTCGGGCTTTCCTGGTGTTCCAAGTGTAATAGGGCCGTTCAACGTGTTCGACGCGCGTCTTGCTGTAAGCCAACCGGTGATCGACGTTGGAGCGATGTTCGAGGCGAGGGCCGGTGCGGCAGCGCTTAGGGCAGAGCGCCATGGTTATCAGGACGCAAGGAACATTGTGATTCTGGTGGTATCGAATCTTTATCTACAGGCCGTGGCGGCGGAAAGCCGTAGTGATGCCGCGCGCTCTCAGCTGGACACCGCTGAATCACTCTATCAGTTGGCAGTCGATCAGAACCGCGCCGGTGTTGTGCCGCGCATCGAAGTGCTCCGGGCTGACGTGGAGCGGAAGGCAGCCTCACAACGCCGTATCGTGGCCGACAACGAAGGCGCGCGTGCGCGAAGCGCATTGGCGCAGGCGATCGGCCTTCCTCTGCAGCAGCAGTTTTCGATCGGTGACCCGATGCCGTATGCTCCTGCGGCCACGGTAGATCCCGCCGTGGCGCTGAACGCCGCTTATGCAAGGCGCGCCGACTTTCTCCAGGCTCAAGAGCGCGTGAACGCGGCGAGTGCGGCTCTCGGAGCGGCGCGCGCAGACCGGCTGCCGCGCCTGACGTTTGACGCCAACTACGGGTGGATCGGAGCCGAACCCTCAACGGCGATCAGCACGTTCGCCGTCGCGGCGAACGTGCGCGTTCCCATCTTCGCCGGGGCGACAAAGGCGCGCGCAATTGAAAGCGAAGCCGAACTCCGGCGTCGCGAGGCTGAGCTCGAAGACTTGCGCACCCGCATCTCGTACGAGATCCAGACGTCGCTGCGCGACCTGAATGCCGCTGCGGAACTAGTGACGGTCGCGCAAAGCGCAGCCGACTTGGCGACCGAGGCGCTGACCCAGGCGAGGGACCGTTTTGCTGCCGGCGTGGCGACGAACATCGAGGTGATCCAGGCCCAAGAGGCGGTCGTCGCCGCCCGCGAGGGCCGCATCGCGAGCCTCTATTCCCACAATGTCGCCAAGGCTGGCCTCGCGCGCGCCATTGGAGTCGGCGAACACGACTTTTCCGGATTTATGGGAGGACAGGCACCATGGCAGACCCAGCGGTAGGAGTTTCAGACTCAGCTCACTCGATAAGTGGCGGGTGGCGGCATCGGGCAGGCCGCGGCAAGGGCTGGATCGCCGGTGCAGTCGTGCTTTCAATCGCGATCTTCTCCGGGTGGTGGTGGTATTCCGGCGGTCGCGAATCGACCGACGACGCGCAAGTGGATGGCAACGTCATGCCCATTGCGGCGAAAGTCGGTGGCATCGTCCTCGAGATCAGCGTGAGCGAGAATCAGCAGGTCGAGGCCGGTGCGGTGCTGGCGAGCTTGGATCGTCGCGATCTCGAGGTCGCACTCGCGCGCGCCCAGGCAGATGCGGCCGTGGCCGAAGCGGCAGTCGCTGTTGCTGAGGCGGGAGTCCCGGTCACGTCGGCCACAAGCCAAGGAGGGCTTGCGTCTGCTCAAGCGGGGCGCGGCAATGCTGCGGCTGGAATCGTCGTCGCCGAACGCCAGATCGAGGCGGCGCGCGCGAAGCTGACTGCGGCCGAGGCGAGAGTCCGCGAGGCGGAGGCGAATCTCGCGAAGGTCACGCAGGACGTGCAGCGTCTGCGTCCATTGGTGGAGAAGGACGAGGTCTCCCGTCAGCAGTTCGATGGCATCTTGGCCTCCCAACAAGCCGCGCAAGCTGCCGCCGATTCGTCCCGAGCGACCGTTGCCGAGGCGCAAACCGGCGTGTCAGTGGCGGAAAGCCGCCTGACGCAGGCGCGTGGCGAGCTGACTCAAGCCGGATCCGCCGTGCAGATCGCCCAAACCGCGCCGCAGCAGGTGGCCATTACGCGCGCGCGCCTCGCTTCCGCGCGAGCCCAACTCGCCCAAGCCGAAGCGACGGTTCAACAGGCCAAGTTGAATCTCGAGTATGCGACGGTGCGAGCTCCGTCAGCTGGCGTCGTTAGCCGTAAATCAGCCAAGCCAGGTCAGATTGTGCAACCCGGCCAACCGCTCATGGCCTTGGTGCCCTTGCACGACGTCTGGGTCACGGCAAATTTCAAGGAGACGCAGCTCCGTACCATGCGGATCGGTCAGCCGGTCGAGATCGCGGTCGATGCGTATGGCGGCCAGTCGTATTCCGGTCACGTCGAGAGCATCGCGCCGGCAACCGGCGCCAAATTCAGTATGTTGCCCCCCGAGAATGCGACCGGCAACTTCGTCAAGGTTGTCCAACGTGTGCCCGTCCGAATCGCGATCGAAACCGGTCAAGACGCTGAGCGGGTCTTGCGGCCAGGCATGTCAGTTGCGGTCAGCGTGCTGAGCCGCCGGTAGGTGCATGACTGGCACCCAAGGGGCACGGCCTGAGCCAGGGGAGCACCCGCACGTCAATCCCTGGATGACCGCGGTTGCGGTGATGTTCGGCACCTTCATGGTGGTGCTTGATACCACCGTGGTGAATGTCTCGCTGCCGCACATCGCGGGTAACCTCTCGGCCACTGTCGAAGAGTCCACATGGGCGTTGACCGCCTATTTGGCTGCCAACGCGGTCGTCCTGCCCATGACCGGCTGGTTGGCGGCGGTCATCGGCCGCAAACGCCTGCTCCAGGTGTCTGTGGTTGGCTTTACGATCTCGTCGTTTCTGTGTGGTATCTCGCCGAACCTCACCACCTTAGTGATCTTTCGGATCATTCAGGGCATCACGGGCGGAGTGATGCAGCCGCTGTCGCAAGCCGTCCTGCTCGAAGCCTTTCCGCCGGCCGATCGCGGCAAGGCGATGGGGTTCTGGGGCCTGGGCATCGTGGTCGCGCCGATCATCGGACCGGTACTTGGCGGATGGCTGACCGACAACTACTCGTGGCGGTGGGTGTTCTACATCAACATCCCGATCGGCGTCGTGGCCGTCATGATGGTGCGGGCGTACATCTTCGATCCGCCATACCTCCGCCGGCAGAGCATGGCCGTTGATTACTGGGGCATCGGCCTGCTCGCCCTCGGCGTGGGCGCGACTCAGATCATGCTGGACAAGGGCCAACAGGAAGACTGGTTCGCGTCGCAGCTCATCGTCGTCTTGTTTGTCGCGGGCGCGGTCGGACTCGTCGCCTTCCTCATTCGTGAACTGCGGACCCCACACCCCGTTGTCGATCTTCGGGTGTTCAGGCACTTTACCTACAGCATGGGCGTGGTGCTGACGACCGTGATGGGTTTTGTGCTCTACGGCAGCCTCGTCCTGTTACCGGTCATGCTGCAGACCCTGATGAGGTACTCCCCGGTTGAGGCAGGGCTGGCGCTCGCGCCGCGGGGGCTCGGCTCGTTCATCGCCATGCCGTTGATCGGGTTGGCCACCGATCGATTCGACCCCCGAAAGCTGGTGGGCATTGGCTTGCTGCTCGGGGCGTACACCCTGTTCTGGTTTTCCTGGTTGAGCCTTGATGCCGGCTATTGGGATCTATTCTGGCCGCAGTTCTTCCAGGGCTTCTCGCTGGGGCTCCTGTTCGTGCCGCTGACGACCATCACCATGGGCGCCATTTCGAGGGAAGAAATGGGCAACGCCGCCAGCATGTTCAATTTGATGCGCAATGTCGGCAGCAGCATCGGCATCGCCGTGGTCACGACGATGCTCACTCGCCGTCGGACCTTTCATGTCGAAACGCTCTCGGCGAGCGTGACCCCTTACTCTGACGTCGCTGCAGGCCGACTCGCGCAACTCCAGGCGTACTTCATATCAAGAGGCGATGACGCCGGGACCGCGCTGCAGCGGGCATATGCGGCGCTGCACGGAATCATCGTGCGAGAAGCCGCGTTCATGTCCTTTGTTGACGCGTTCTACCTGCTTGGGCTGATCTTTCTCGCTATGATTCCCCTGTTGTTCCTGATGCGCAAGCCGGCCAGCGCATCAACGGGAGAGCCTGTCGTGATGGTCGACTAGATGTTCGGCCCTGATGGATCGCGCGTTGACCTGTCGCTTGATATTGAACACTGGTTCAATGAAAATCACTATGATGGTGTGCACCGCCGTGGTGTCCGTATTGTCGCGCCCTTCAGATAACCCGGAGATCGTCAGGTTTGCGGGTGTGTCGTTGGCGTACGACGAGACACCGGTGCTGGACGGGGTGAGTTTTTCCTTGATGGCCGGAGGGATGAAGATCATTCTCGGCGCCAGCGGCAGCGGCAAGTCCACCATTCTCAAACTCGTGCTGCGTCTTCTCGGACCAGACGCGGGCGAGGTCTGGGTGTCGGGTGCTCGCATCGATCAGCTCACTGAAGCTGACCTTGCGCCGGTGCGCGCCGACATCGGGATGGTGTTCCAGGAGGGCGCGCTGTTCGACTCGTTGACTGTCGCCGAGAACGTCGGCTACCGGCTCTATCAAGAGAAGCGAATGAGTTCGGAGGAGAAAGAGCAGCGAGTGGATGGAGTTCTCGAATCTGTTGGATTGGCCGAATTTGCCGAGCGAATGCCGGCGGAGCTCTCCGGCGGCCAACGTAAGCGAGTCGCGATCGCCAGGGCGATTGCGGCGCGGCCGCGCCTCATCCTGTATGACGAGCCGACTACCGGGCTCGATCCGATTACATCGACAACGATCGACGACGAGATCATCAGGCTGCGTGACATCTTGGGCATCAGCTCGATCATGGTCACACACCAACTGCGCGACGCGTTTTACGTGGCCACCCACCAAGCCGTGATGCGAGGCGATCGGGTTGCAATTGTGCCCGCTGGCGCCGAGAAGGCTGCCGGGACGCAATTCCTGATGCTGCGGAATGGCCGAATGGTGTTCGAGGGAGAGCTGGCAGCACTGCAATCGTCGACGGACGGCTACATAAACACCTTTCTCTCGTAACGCGAACTCGTTCTCACATGGGAGGCAATATGGTCGAGGCACAACACACGACAGTCCTCGCAATCTCGCGCCAGCTTGGAAGCGGCGGATCGTTCATCGGACAGGAGGTAGCGAAGCGGCTGGGTCTCCGTTACTTCGATCGCGACATTCTGCGCCAGGCGGCCGAGTCGCTGGGTATGGACGAGGCAGGGCTGGCGCCGCTCGAGGAACGAACCGAGACGTTCTGGGAACGCCTGGCGCCACCATTTCTGCTTGGGGTGACGGGAGGTCCGGTAATGCCTGCGATGCCGCTCTATACCGCCGGCTCCGAACTGTTCGCCGCGGAACGTGGGATCATCCACTCGATCGCGGCGCGCGGAAATGCCGTCATCGTCGGGCGCGGTGGTGTTCACGTGCTGAGCGGCCACCCGGGGCTCGTCGCCGTGTTCGTCCATGCGCCAGAGAGCTTCCGCGTCAGAAGGCTGATGCAGGCGTTTGGAATTGCGACGGTGGAAGAGGCAACTGAACTGGTCCGCCGGTCGGACAAACAACGAGCCGAGTTTCACAAATCTCTCACGCATCATCAGTGGACGGATGCGTCAATGTACGACGTGTGCGTGAATACTGACGCCGTCGGACTCGGGGAAGCGACGGACGTTGTCGCCGGAATCGTTGCGGCCCGGATGGGTGCCGCCCAACGGCGCGAGATCAATGGCTAGGCTCTACGCCACCACAAGCACTAGCGGTTTCTAGTCGACTGCCGCCGTGGTTTTGGTTTGCGTCTGACCGACCTTGATGATGAAGCGCCCGGCGCTAGTGCTTTATCGGAGGAGACGAAAGCGCGATCGGCGAGCGCTTCAACGACTCCTAAGGTCGCGCTCAAATCAAATCCCTCGGGGTCGATCACAGCCTGAATTGCGCAGCCATGCACAAAGCTCACGGCCGCTGCAGCCAACCCATCGGCGGTGGCGCCCGGAAAACGATGATCGCGGGAAGCCAGCATCTCCGCCGCCAACTCGCGGAACTCGTGGCGGTACTTGGTTAGCGCCGCCCGCATTTGCACCCGAAGGCGAGCGGTGCGAGTTCCGGCCACCCAGAAATCAAAAAATAACTCCGAACGGCGACGGTCGGTCGAGATCCGGCGGGCTTCCGCGCCGACGAGCGTTCCCAAACATGCGGCGGCGGTGGCATCGCCGCGAACATGGACTTTTGGGCGGAGCATTCGGGTGCTCTCCAGGAGCCATTCCAGCAAGGCGGCAATCAGCGTGTCCTTGGTCTTGAAGTGAAAGAGCACGAGGCCCGAACTGAGTCCCGCCTCGCGCGCCACATCCCGTATCCTGAGCCCGGACAGGCGCTCGCGGAGGGCGACACGAAAGGCCGCATTCAGGATCTGTTCTCGACGTGCAACTTCAGGGGCTTTCCTTCCAGGCATTACGAATACTATGCCTCAACCGGCGGGCGTGGTGTCATGCGCTTTGGCTCCGTCCTGTCATGATCCAGCCCTTGGTGCGGGTCCGTGTACGACGGACCCGGACACGAGGAAGTGACTGGCGGACTGGCGTGACGTTCTTGCGGGTGTTCCGCCCGGAGTGCTATGGTTCCCTTCGGATCGCATGAAAACAGCAGAGAGCTCCCGCTACTCGAGTCGGGTCCTGGAACGCGCAGTCTCGTTGCTTGGTTGCTTTTGTGCGGACGCCGCCGAGCTTGGTCTCACGGAGTTGTCCAGCCGGACCGGGCTTCACAAGAGCACGGCCTACCGCATCCTGGAAGTGTTGCGCGTCAATCGACTCGTGGAATTCAATCCGGAGACGCGGCAGTATCACTTGGGCCTTCGGTTGTTCGAGCTTGGTGCCCTGGCGGTCAGCCGGTTGAACCTGACGACGATCGCACACCCGGAGCTCGAACGGTTGGTCGAACAGAGCGGGGAGACGGCGCATCTGTGCGTCCTCGACGGCGCGGATGTTGTTTATCTTGTCAAGGTCCAGAGCGCCCGGGCCCTGAGCATGCCGTCCAGTGTGGGACGCCGCAATCCGGCGCATTGCGCCGGCGTCGGCAAGGCCATTCTTGCCTTTCTCCCGGAGGATCGCATTAACGCGTTCCTGAAGGCCATCCGGTACGTTCGCGTGACACCCCGCACCTTGACCAGCAGAGATGCGCTGATCGAGAACCTCGCCGAAACGCGCCGTCGGGGGTATGCCATTGATGACGGCGAGTTCCATGATGAACTGCGGTGCGTGGGCGCGCCGGTCTTCGACCATTCTGGCGCGGTCGTCGCCGGGATCAGCGTCGCGGGCCCGTGGTTTCGGATGCCGGACGCCTCGATTCCCAAGGTGGCCGATCATGTAATGGCTGCGGCCCGCCGGATTTCGCGCCAATTGGGCCACAGGGATTCGGCTGTGGTTACCATGCCCCAGTCACGGGCGGTCGCATCGATCAGGCAGCCGCGAGGCTGCAAGGTTCGACCCAAGTCGTCGGCATCGCCACGCAGCCCGGTCGGACGCGGATAGGCCACACCCGACGCGCCGAATGTAGTCCTCATCGTGTCTTCAATTCGGCGCCATGGCGCCTTGTTGTTGCGCCTCCGCCGCGCCTGCTCCGCCGAGACGAAACGCTGCGGACCCTTGTCGGCGGACCCTTGTCGGCTTGACATCGGCGAACCGGCCCAAGTACCGTGGCGCTGCAAGTGAAACGACGGTTCATTGTATGAAACCTTGCAAGGATTTGGGGCGCTGCCAGTTTCGGTCCGCGGGGGGAGAATGACAGACGGCGGGTCTTCTGAGTTGCACGCGAGTCTCAGGACGGCGGTGCGGGAGTTGTGCGCGCGCTTCCCTGACGCGTATTGGCGGGAACTGGACGAGCGGTCCGCGTATCCTGACGAGTTCGTCCGTGCGATGACGGATGCCGGGTATCTGGCGGCCCTGATTCCGGAGGCATACGGCGGTTCCGGGCTCGGCATCACTGAGGCCTCGATCATTCTCGAGGAGGTCAATCGATCTGGCGGGAATTCAGCCGCGTGCCATGCGCAGATGTATGTCATGGGCACCCTGTTGCGCCACGGCTCCGTCGAGCAGAAGGCGCGCTATCTCCCGGACATCGCTTCGGGCCGGCGGCGGCTCCAGGCCTTCGCCGTCACCGAACCGACGACCGGCTCCGACACCACCCAGGTGAAGACGACGGCCGTGCGGCGGGGAGACCGATACGTGGTGCGAGGCCAGAAGGTGTTCGTCTCGCGAGCGCTGCAGTCCGACCTACTGCTGCTGCTTGCTCGGACGACCCCCGTCGAGGCGGTCACCCGGCGGACCGGTGGCCTGTCGATCTTCCTGATCGACCTGGCGGCTGCGGCGGGAGCCGGCCTGACGATCAAACCGCTTCGGACGATGGTGAATCATTCCACGACCGAAATGTTTTTCGACGATCTCGAGGTGCCCTCCGACAACCTGGTCGGTGAGGTCGACCAGGGATTCCACTACTTGCTTGACGGCCTCAACGCCGAGCGCATCCTGATCGCGGCCGAATGCATTGGGGACGGCCGGTGGTTTGTGGACCGCGCCTGCCGGTACGCGCGGGAGCGCGTGGTCTTCGGCCGTCCCATCGGGCAGAATCAGGGGATTCAGTTTCCGATCGCGCGTGCCTGGGCGGCACTCGAGGCAGCTGATCTCATGCGGTTCCGGGCCGCGGCCATTTTCGATGCCGGCCAGCCGAGCGGTCCGACCGCAAACACGGCGAAACTGCTTGCCGCCGACGCCTCGTGGGAATCGGCAAACGTCGCGCTGCAGACGCACGGCGGATTCGGGTTTGCGACCGATTACGATATCGAGCGCAAGTTTCGGGAGACACGGCTGTATCAGGTCGCGCCCGTCTCGACGAACATGATCCTGGCGTATCTCAGCCAGCATGTGCTGGGATTGCCGAGATCCTACTGATGAATCCGCTGGCCGGGCTCACGGTCGTCTCGGTGGAGCAAGCGGTTGCAGCGCCCCTGGCGAGCCGTCATCTCGCGGACCTGGGTGCGCGGGTCATCAAGATCGAGCGGCCGGGTACGGGTGATTTCGCCCGTCAGTACGACACGACCGTCCGTGGGATGTCGAGCCACTTCGTTTGGCTCAACCGCTCGAAGGAATCTTTGACGCTCGATCTCAAACACGAGGCCGGACCCGAAGTGCTCCGCGGCCTCCTGGGGCGTGCCGACGTGTTCCTGCACAACTTGGCGCCGGGCGCCATCGGGCGGCTTGGCTTTGATCGGCAGTCGTTGCGACTCGCGTTTCCGCGCCTGATCATCTGTGAAATCTCCGGGTACGGCGCGGACGGGGCCTACCGTGACAAAAAGGCCTATGACCTTCTGGTTCAGAGCGAAGTCGGGTTGCTCTCCGTCACGGGGACTCAGGACTCGCCGGCCAAGGCCGGAATCCCTGTCGCGGACATTGCCGCCGGCATGTACGCGTTTTCAGGAATTCTGGCCGCGCTGTTTGAGCGGAGCCGAACCGGGGCTGGAGCCGTGGTTGAGATCTCGCTGTTTGACGCCTTGGCGGAGTGGATGGGATATCCCATGTATTTCACCGAATATGGCGGCAGCATGCCGCCGCGGAGCGGCGCGCACCACGCGTCAATCGCTCCGTATGGACCCTATCTCGCCGCGGATGGGCGGACGGTCTATCTCGCCATCCAAAACGAACGTGAGTGGACGCGCTTTTGCAGCGGCGTCCTGCGGAGTCCTGGGCTGGCGGGGGACGTGCGTTTCGCCGGGAACGCGAGTCGCGTGGCAAACCGGATCGAGTTGAATATCGCGATCTCGTCTGTTTTTGCCGCGCTGTCCGCCGACGAGATCGTGGCACGGCTGGACGAGCACGACATCGCGAACGCGCGGATGAACACCGTGGAGGAGTTCCTGGGGCACCCGCAGTTGGCGTCGGGCAACCGATGGCAGACCGTCGATTCTCCAGTCGGTCCGTTGCGCGCGCTGCGGCCTCCGATCTCGTTCGGGGGAGCCGGAGCTCCTTTCCGGCCGATTCCCATCCTGGGACAGCACACGGACGATATCCTCCGGGAACTTGGCTTCAGCGCGACCACCGTTGCCGCCTGGCGCCGGGCGGGCGCGATCTGATGAGCGCAGATGGCAACTAAGCAGGGGTGGACCGGACGGGTCTACGAGGACTTCGAGGTCGGGGACGTTTACGAACACCCATTGGGGCGGACGATCCTCGCTGCGGACAATGTGTGGTTCACGATGCTGACCATGAACACGAATCCGATCCACTTCGATCGTGTCTACGCGGCCGGCACTGAATTCGGCAAGCCTCTGGTGAACTCCACCTTGACCCTGGCGCTGGTGACGGGACAGTCAGTCAGCGATCTGTCGCAGAACGCCATCGCCAACCTTGGGTGGGACGAGGTCCGTTTGCCCAATCCCGTATTCGAAGGCGACACCGTCTACGCGCGCAGCGAAGTGCTCGAGAAGCGCGAATCACGGTCCCGGCCGCATGCAGGCATCGTCACGGTGAAGACCACGGGCTACAAGGTCGGTAACGTTGTGGTGATCGAATTCAGGCGGACGTTCATCGTGTACAAGCGCGGCCACGTGGTGAACCGGCCGGGCACTACGGGCGAGGGTCGCCAGGGTGGCGAGTGAGCGACGCCATGTTTCTCTCGCCCCTGTTCGTACCCCCGCTCGACCTTCGAAAGGTACGCCGAGCCCTGTCGTCGAGCGCCGACGTGGTCATCCTGGACTTGGAGGATGGGGTACCGCCGGACAAAAAGCGGGCCGCCCG
>CAYGMD010000053.1:0-26666 GCA_964350785.1 uncultured Acidobacterium sp.
CGCCCCCTCCGCCGCGCCGGCGCCGACCACGGTGTGCAGCTCGTCGATGAACAGCACGATCTGGCCCTCGGCCTCGGACACTTCCTTCAGTACGGCCTTCAACCGGTCCTCGAATTCGCCGCGGTACTTGGCGCCCGCAATCAGCGCGCCCATGTCGAGCGTGACGATGCGCTTGTCCTTGAGGCCTTCGGGGACGTCGCCGCGCACGATGCGCTGGGCGAGGCCCTCGACAATGGCGGTCTTGCCGACGCCGGGCTCGCCGATCAGCACCGGGTTGTTCTTGGTGCGTCGCGACAGCACCTGGATCACGCGGCGCACTTCTTCGTCGCGGCCGATCACCGGGTCGAGCTTGCCCTTGCGGGCCAGCTCGGTGAGGTCGCGGCCATACTTCTCGAGCGCCTCGTACTTGCCCTCGGGGTTCTGGTCGGTCACGCGCTGGCTGCCGCGCACCGCGGTCAGCGCCTCGAGTACTTTCTCGCGGGTGATGCCGCTGGCCTTGAGCTGGTCGACGGTGGCCGACTTGCCGGGCTCGTTCAGCAAGCCGAGCAGCAGGTGCTCGGTGCTGACGTACTCGTCCTGCATGGTCTTGGCCTCGGCCTGCGCGGCATCGAAGGCCACCCGGAGGCGAGGGGAGAGGTGCGGCTCGGCGCCGCCGTGCGCCTTGGGCTGCCTGGCGAGGTAGGCGCGCAGCCCGCCGGCGACCGCCGCGGGTTCCACGCCCAGCCGGCGGAACACGCTCGGCACGACGCCGGCCTGTTGCTCGGCCAGCGTCACCAGCAGGTGCTCGGGTTCCACCTGCGCATGGTTCAGTTCCGACGCCAACTGCGGCGCCGCCAGCACGGCCTCCTGGGCCTTTTCGGTGAACTTGTTGAGATTCATGATCTGCTCGCTTCCGCCCTCTTACGTCTCACTTCTCACTTCTCACTTCTCACTTTTCCCTTCCCGAAGGGCCCGCAATTGCTCGAACAGCGCGCGCTCGTCGCCGCTGAGCGTCTTCGGAATGTCGACTTCGACATTCGCATAGAGGTCCCCGCGCTCGTCGGGCTTGCCGACCGACGGCATGCCGTGACCGCGCAGGCGGAACCGCTGGCCGCTTGACGTGCCGGCCGGCACCTTGAGCCGCAGCGTCTTCGACTCGGGCGTCGGCACATCCACTTCACCGCCGAGCACCGCCGTGGTCACCGGCACGCGGGTCCGGGTGTAGACGTCACGGCCCTTCACCTCGAACACGGGATGCGGCTTCAGCTGCACCCGCAAGTACAAGTCGCCGCTCGGCGCGTTGCCGGTGCCGCGGCCGCCTTCGCCGGCCACGCGCACGCGCGAGCCGTCGGTGACGCCGGCGGGGATGCGCACCTCCACCGAGCGGGCGTGGCCGTCGTGGCGCAACTGCAGCCGCTGCACGCTGCCGCGCAACGCATCCTCGAGGTCCAGCGCGAAGGGATGCTCGACGTCCTGGCCCTTGCGGGCGCGCGGGCGGCCACGACCGCCGCGGCCGCCGGCCGGCGGCGCGGCGCCGCCCATGCCGCCGAAGAAGGTGGTAAAGAAGTCCGAGAACGGGCTCTCGCCGCCGAACATGTCGGCCATGTCTTCCTGCGACATGGTGTGGAAGCCGCCGGCGCCCTGGCCGAACGGGCTGCCGCCGGCATGCGGCGGCGCGTTCTCGTAGGCGCGCCAATTCGCCCCCAGTTCGTCGTATTTCTTCCGCTTGACCGGGTCGCTCAGCACTTCGTTGGCTTCGTTCAGTTCCTTGAACTTGGCCTCGGCGCCCTTGTCGCCCGGGTTCACGTCGGGGTGGTACTTGCGGGCGAGCTTGCGGAACGCCTGCTTGATCTCCTTCTCGGTGGCGGTCTTGGCGACGCCGAGCGTGGTGTAGTAATCCTTGAAGTCCACCCTACGCCTCGCCGTCCAGGCCCAGCCGGGCCGCCAGTTGATCGATTTCGCGCAGCAGCCGGCGGCGCGTCGCGTCGCGCTGGAGCGCGGCCGGCCGCATGAGCGGGCGCATGCGCTGCATGGCCTCGGCGACCGACAGCAACTGTTGCACCCCGGCCAGGTTGACGCCCGCCTCGTCCACGAGCCGCTTGATGAACCGCAGCCGCTCGATCTCGTCATGCGAATAGAGCCGCATGCTGCCCACCGTGCGCGCCGGCCGGACCAGCCCCAGCCGCTCGTACTTGCGCAGCGTCTGCGGGTGCATGTTCAGCATGCGGGCGGCGACCGAGATGAAGATCAGCTCTGAAGTTGACACGACTCAAGTGTAGCACTTGAGTCGTGGCGTATCAACTCGCGGGGTGCCTAAGGTGCCGAGTTACGGGGAGGGGTCGAGCTTGCGGGCGGCGAGGACCGCCTTGACCAGATCTTCCGGCACATCGGCGGGGAGCTCGTCGCTGGTTTCGCCGCAGGCGATGCGGCCGGCCTTGACGCAGCCTTCGTACTGAACCAGGTATTCGCGGCAGTTGCGACAGCGGTCCAGGTGCTGTTCGAAGTGCGCGCGGTTCTCCTCCGGGAGCTCGCCGCTCACGTAGTCCATCAGGAAGTCGGCCAGTTCACGGCACTTCATGACGCCGCCTTTCCCGGGGCGCGGGCCGCCAGGTGCGGCGCCAGCAAGGTGCGCAGGGCCTGCCGGGCGCGATGCAGCCGAATCTTCGTGGCGTTGACGGACAGCCCCAGCATCTTGGCAGTTTCCTCGGTATCTAGACCTTCGATGTCGCGAAGGACGAGAACGGTACGGTAGCCCTCGGGCAGCTGGTCGATCGTCGTCCGCACCAGTTGCCGGGTCTCGGCGCGCTCCATGGCCTTGTCGACCGGCTCGTCCCAGCTCTGGAAGCGTTCTTCGTGATGGCCATCGTCCAGGAAGGCGGGCAGCAGCGTCTCGATCGACTGCTCGGGCTTGCGCTTGCGGGTGCGCAGTTTCATCAGCGCGGCGTTCACCGCAATGCGGTGCAGCCAGGTGGAGAGCTTCGAGTTGCCCTCGAAGCGGTCGACGCTGCGGAAGGCGTTGAGGAAGGCGTCCTGCACGACGTCCCGGGCGTCTTCGTCGGAGCCGAGGATGCGGCGGGTCACGGCCAGCAGCCGGCCGCCATAGGTGCGGACCACCTGTTCGTACGCCGACTCGTCGCCGGCGCGCAGCTGGGCGATGAGGCCGGCCTCATCGTCGACAGGTGTCGCGCTCGCCATCTGCCGGAGCGTATCATACGGACGCGGTGCGTTTGCGGGAGGACCGTTGCATGCCGAAAGTTGACACCTACACGCCGCCGGGCACACCGCGGCCCCTCGGGCCGTACAGTCACATCAGCAAGGTCGGCGACGCCATCACCATCGGCGGCACGGCTGGCTTCGACCCGGCCACGGGCGAATTGGCGGGGCCCGATGTCGGGGCGCAGACGCGGCAGATTCTGGACTCGTTCCAGGTCATGCTCGAATCAGTCGGCTCCGACCTGGCGCACGTCGTCCACATCAACGTCTTCCTGCGCGACATGGCCGACTTCGAGGCCATGAACGAAGCCTATGCGGATCGGATGGGCGACCACCGTCCGGCACGCACGGCCATTGGCGTCGGCGACCTGCCCAAGCCGGGCATTCGCCTGACGATGAACCTGACGGCCGTGACGCGGGAGTGAACGGGCGGGGCAAGGGCCGCGGCCCGTTGGCATCACCATTGCTATGGAGTGGCGTGAATGTTCGCCGAGCCGCTGATGCCCCCTCCAAAAACGCGATTGAAGATTCTGGTCGTCGACGACAATCCGGACTCAGCCCTGAGCATGGCGATGATGCTGTCGATGATGGGGCACGAGACGCGCACCGCCCATGACGGCGAGGTGGCCGTGTCCACCGCCGAGGCGTTCCGGCCGCAGGTCATATTGCTCGACATCGGCCTGCCCAAGCTCAATGGCTACGAAGTGGCGCAACGCATCCGCCAGGCGGAGTGGGGCGCGTCGATGTTCCTGGTGGCCATCACCGGGTGGGGCCAGGACGAAGACCGCCGTCGCTCGGAAGACGTCGGCATGAACCTCCACATGGTGAAGCCCGTGGAGCCTGGCGCCCTCGATCGCTTGCTCGCCGACCTCTAATCCCCGCTTGCCGTTCAGGTAGCTTCGGGTCAAAGTACGTAGCATGCTGCGCACCTTGGGCCTCTGCGGCCTCTTGTTGACCGCGGGCCTGTTGGCCCCACCGTCGCTCGCAGAGCTTCGGTGGGCAAGCCAATCGCCGCCCACGCCGCGGGCGACGCCCGACTCGGTCGGCCTCTCGGCTGAACGCTTACAAAACGCCACCTCGGTATTGCGGCAAGCCGTCGCCGACCGCAAGATCGCCGGCGCCGTCGCGCTGGTGGCCCGTCACGGAAAGATGGCCTACCTCGAGCCGGTCGGCTTGCGCGACATCGCGGCCCGCGCACCCATGGACGAGCGCACCCTGTTCCGCATCTATTCCCAAAGCCGGGCAGGCGGGCGGGCTGACGCCCTTCGAGATCGAGGCAGAGGTCCCGTTCACCACGCGTCCCGCGCTGATCGAGGGCGCCGTCGGCCTGGTGTCGACCGCGCCTGACTTTCTGCGCTTCTGCCAGATGCTGCTGAACAAGGGCGAGCTCGACGGCGTGCGGCTGCTCCGCGCGAAGACGGTCGAGTCGATGACGAAGAACGGCCTGCCGGCGCCGGTGCTGCAGCAGCGCGGCGGCGCCACGGTGGGGCCTCGCCAACGTCGACGTGGTGATCACGCCGACGCCGCGTGGCTACCTCACGGCCGCGGGCGAATATGGCTGGGACGGTTCGGCGGGGACCTTTTTCGCCATCGACCCGGCGCGCGAGCTCATCGTGATGTTGTTCTCGCAGAACGTGCCGGCCAGTCCCGACGGCCTGCGCCAGCGCTTCAAGGCCGCCGTCGACCAGTCGGTCGTGCAGTAGCGTCCGGCTCAGGTAAACTTCCACCATGGGTCGAAAAGCCAGGACACGGAAGGTAACTGCTACGGACGCGCCGGGATCCTTCCGGCAGACGCCGAACTGGCCGCTGCTGGCGCTCAGCCTGATCGGCGTCGCGCTGGCCGGTTATCTGTCGTGGACCGCGTTGACGAGCACCGCGGTGCAAGGTTGCGCCGAGGGCGGCGGATGCGACGCGGTGCTGTCGAGCCGATGGGCGACGCTGATGGGCGTGCCGACGGCGGTGTGGGGGCTGCTGACTTACCTCGGACTGGCGGGCACGGCTTTCATCAGGCGCGCCGACACGCAGTGGCGGACGTCGTGGACCCTGGCATTCTTCGGCGCCCTCTACAGCATCTACCTCACCACGATCTCCCTGACCACGCTCGGCGCCACGTGCCCCTACTGCCTGACCAGCCTGGCGCTGATGACGTCGATCCTGGTCGTCGCCACGTACCAACGGCCGATCACCATGAAGGGATTCGCGTGGCGGCCCTGGCTGACGTGGCGCGGCGCGGTGTCGGCGGCCGTGATCGTGTTCCTGCACCTGAACTACATCGGCGTCGTCGGCCGGGTGCCGGGAGTCGAGGACCCCACGTCGCGCGCCCTCGCCATCCACCTGGCACAGAGCGGCGCCGTCATGTACGGCGCGCACTGGTGTGATCACTGCCGCCAGCAGAAGGACTTGTTTGGCGAGGCGGCAAAGCGACTGCCATACGTGGAGTGCAGCACGGGCGGCCAGGGCACGCCGCAAACCTCGGAGTGCAGCAGCCGCGGCATCAAGACCTACCCGACGTGGTTCATCAACGGCCAGCGCTACGAGGAGGTCCTCACCCAGACTCGTCTCGCCGCCCTTACGGGGTTCAAGCCCCCGGCGGCGCCAGCCCCGGTTGGGGCACCGTAGTCCACCCGTTGCTGCCACACCACCGCGACGGATTGAGGCAACTTCCTTGACTCGTCCGCCGTAGCTTGGCGAAGGTGGCTTGTCCGCCGTAGCCTTGGCGAAGGTGGAAACGGCACGCGCCTTGCTCTTGAGGCGGCATGCAGTCTCGATCTCTCATTCTGGCCGCCAGCACGGCCGTCCTTCTCGTCATCAATGGCAACGGCTTACCCATTGCCGCTCAGCAGGCCGCCGCCGCGCCGCCCGACAGGCTGGCAATCCAGGTCATGCTGGACCGCGCGCGCTTCTCGCCGGGCGAGATCGATGGCAAGGGCGGGCCCAATACCACGCGCGCCATCGAAGCATTTGAGCGCGCCAAGGGCAGCACCGTCGCCGAAGCGGTGGCCGCCATGGACGCTCCAGCCACGATGGCCTACGTCATCACCGATGAGGACGCCGCCGGGCCCTTCGCCCCGATCCCCGAAGACATGATGGAGAAGGCGGCGCTGAAGCGCCTGTCGTATGCATCGCTCGTCGAGGCGCTCGCGGAGCGCTTTCATGCGTCGCCGAGCTTGCTGAAACGCCTGAATCCCTCGGCGCGATTCGCCGCCGGCGAAACCATGCAGGTGCCGAACGTGCTGGCTGCGCCCGAACCGACCTCGGGCGCCGGTGTGTCGATCAACGTATCGAAGCGGACCTCGGCATTGACCCTCACTGATGCGGCCGGCGCCGTCATCTATCACGCGCCGGTCACCACCGGGAGCCGCCACGATCCCCTGCCGATCGGCGAATGGACCGTCACCGCCATCGTCCGCAACCCGACGTTCAACTACAACCCGGACTTGTTCTGGGACGCCGACCCGACGCACGCCAAGGCCAAGCTGCCGCCGGGACCCAACGGTCCGGTCGGCGAGGTGTGGATCGACCTGAGCAAGCCTCACTACGGCATTCACGGGACCCCTGAGCCGGCGTCGGTGGGGCACACCTCGTCGCACGGATGCGTGCGTCTCACGAACTGGGATGCCACCGCCGTGGCGGCGCTCCTCGGCAAGGGCGCTACGGTGACCTTCACGCAATGAAGGCCCGCACCGGACCCGCGTATTCGTGGGTGGTCTACGCTGCCGCCGGCGGTTTTGCCGCCGGCATGGTAGTGATGGCCGCGCTCTTCACGATTTTCCCGGCCGGCGTCAGGCACGTCACCTCCGCAACCCCCGCCGCGGCCGCGAGCGCGCCCGAGGCCTCGCCGGTGTCAGCGGTCCGGCCAAGCCCGAAGGAACTCCCGCCGCCCATGTCGCCGCCACCGCCGCCAGCGGTTGCCGTGCCGGTGATGTCGGCCAATGCCGTCGAGGTGCTGCGCGATCGCCGGCTCGAGCTGCCGGTGCAGGGGGCCAGGCGCGAAGACCTGCGGAGCATGTTCGACGAACAGCGGGGAGGCTCGCGGCGGCACGAAGCCATCGACATGCTGGCGCCTCGTCACACGCCGGTGATCGCGGTCGAGGACGGGACGATCGCGCGCCTGTTCATCAGCGATGCCGGCGGCATCACGGTGTATCAGTTCGACCCGACGTCGACCTACTGCTACTACTACGCCCACCTGCATGCGTACGCAGATGGCCTGAAGGAAGGCGACCGCATCAAGCGCGGTGATGTCCTGGGCTACGTGGGGACGACCGGCAACGCGCCGAAGGACACGCCGCACCTGCACTTCGCCATTTTCCAGCTGACCGACAAGAAGCAGTGGTGGCAGGGGACGCCGATCGATCCCTACACCGTTCTGAGATAGGTCGCGCGCGCCTCTTCGAGGCTGTCGAGAATGCGATCGGCAAACGCCTGCGGCGCAATCACGCGCGCCGCCGGTCCAAACCCCATCACCCACGCCTGTAGTTCCCAATCGAGCACGACATTGAGCGTGAGGCGCAGGCGGCCGTCGGCGAGTTCCTCGATCGCCTGCGAGGCATGCCACTGGCGCTCGCGCACGTAGGGGGCTTCGGCGGCGGTGAACTCGATCACCACCGGCTCGGGCGTCCCCGAGAACGCGCCGAGCGAGTGCGGGAAGACAGCGGTGGGGGAGTCGGCAATCGGATTGAAGCTTTCTTCGAGGGCCACGGCCTGCTCGATGCGCTGCACGGCGAACGTGCGCATCTCGGCGTAATCGGGCACGAACGCCTGCAGGTAAAGCCCGCCCTGGGCATAGGCCAGACGATACGGCTCGACCACGTAGTCCTTGAGCTTCTTGCTCGAGAACGAGTGATACCGCATGCGCACGCGGCGCCGGCCAAGAATGGCCGACATCAGCGTGTCGACCGACTTGGCCGAGCTGCCGGCGAGCGGCCGGGAGGCCTGCTCCTTCGCGCCCAGCGCATCGGGCAGGCTTTCGATGAACTTCCAGAGCGACGGCGGCAGCGCTTCGTAAAGCTTGTCGAAGGCCGAGGCCAGGCTGTCTTGAAACGGCCCGCCGGTCACCGCCGCCAGGACGGTGCGACTGAGGTAGAGCGCGCAGAGCTCCGACAAGGAGAAGCCGGCCGCCGCCACGCCCTTGAAGACGTCCCGGTTCAGCGTGAAAGCGGTCTTCCCGTCGCGCTTGGTGCTTTCAATCGGAAAGCCGGCCTGGGTGAGGGCGTCAAGGTCGCGCCGAATCGTCCGTTCCGACACCCCTTCGCCGACGATTTCCTGGGCCTCGGCCAAGGTCAGCCCTCGGGCGCGACCCTCGAGGGTGAGCAAAATCCTCCACTGCCGGACTATTTCGGTATGGCGTTCCATCGGGTCACAAAGAAGGCGTGAAATCGAACTTCTGGATACGGCATGCCGTATGCATTAGTAGGTAGCAGTGTGCAACGGAATGCAACGGTATCGCCCAAGGGCGCGACGGTAACCCGGCTGACCTAATCTGTCACGCCCCGCAAATAAGGTGTGGTTATGACAATTCGCATTCGCTTCCGTCAACCCGCTCCGGCTGCCAAGAAGGTTTGCCAGCACTGCGAGAACCGCCGCAGCCTGTTCCGGCAGCAGGGTATTGCCACGTGGGACCCGTACTACGCGCTCTGTTACAAGTGCTACCAGCGTTATGTCACTCACGCGCAGGTGGCACCGGTACAGCGGGACGCAGCGGCCATTGCCGCCCGTCGCCCTCGTAAAACACTCGCTCTAGAAACAGGCCTGATGACGGCGCGGTAAGCGACGCTGGTGTCGCCCCGCCGCCGGCCGGTCGGCCTTGCGGTGAAGGGTTGCCTAGCAGCAGGTCGATGTCCTCAACGGGCATGCCGCCCTTGGCGATTTCGACGAGCACGCCGACCATGCGCCGCACCATCTTCCAGATGAAGTGCGAGCCGGCGACGCGAATCAGGATGAGGTCACCGTCCTCGGCAACGGTCACCTCTTCGACCAGTACTTCGGTCGATTTCTCGTCGGGGTCATCGTCGCTGAAGGCCTGGAAGTCGTGCATGCCGGTGAGCCGGCGTGCCGCCGCGGTCATGCGAGCCAGGTCCATCGGCTCGCGCACCCACCACACAAACGGCTTGGCGAACGCGCTGCGCCGCCGCGACACCTGGTACAAGTAGCTGCGCGCCACGGCGCTGTGGCGGGCATGAAAGCGGTGTGGCACGGTGTCGACCGCCAGGATGTGGATGTCGGCCGGCAGGGCGTCGTTGATGCCGCGCCGGATGGTTTCGGCGGGCAGCGGCTTGCGAATGTCCAGGTGCGCGACCTGCCGCAGCGCGTGCACGCCCGCATCGGTGCGCCCCGAGCCGTAGAACTCGAACGTCTTGTCGCGCGTCAGCTCGCCAACCGCCTGTTCGATCTCGCCCTGGACGGTGCGCGCGTTCTTCTGTTTCTGCCATCCGCTGTAACGCGTCCCGGCATATTCGATGGTGAGCTTGAATCTTGGCACGAGCCTTCATGATAATGCCGCATGTCGATTCATAAGCCGGTTCACGCACCAAATCTCCCGAAACCCGTCGGCCCGTACTCCCCCGGCATGAATTTCGAGCGCCTGATCTTCGTGTCGGGGCAGGGAGCAACCGATCCCGCCACGGGTGAGCTGGCCGGCGCCGACGTCGAGACCCAGACCGGGCAGTGCCTCAAGAACCTCCAGGCCATTCTCAAGGCCGGCGGCTCGGACCTGCAGCACGTGCTGCGGTGCGGCGTGTTCCTGCTCGACATGAAGGAGTTCCAGCAGATGAACGGCGTCTACGCGCGCGTGTTTGGCGACCATCGCCCGGCGCGGACGACGATCCAGGCCGCTGGGCTGCCGGGCGTCGGCTTGCGCGTGGAAATCGACTGTATTGCCTACGTCCCATAGCTCCAGTGAGAAGTTAACCGTAGAAGGGCATTCTTACGGCTGAAGGTCCGTTACCACGTTCGGTGAAGCTGCTCGGGTGGGTGAGCCTGCTCACCGACGCGGCGACGGAAGCCGTGTACCCGTTGCTGCCGGTGTTCATCACGCAAGTGCTGGGCGGCCCGCCGATCGCGCTCGGCATTGTCGAGGGCGCGGCGGATGCCACCAGCAGCGCCCTCAAGGTGTTCGCCGGCCGCTGGTCGGATCGCCTCGGCGCGCGCAAGCCGATTGTCGTCGCCGGCTACGCGCTGTCGTCGCTGGTGCGCCCGTTCATCGGCCTGGCCACGTCCTGGGGCCACGTGTTTGCCGTTCGCGTCACCGACCGGGTGGGCAAGGGCCTGCGCGGCGCGCCCCGCGACGCCATGCTCGCGGCGCTGGCGCCGCCCGGGCAACGCGGTCGCGTGTTCGGCTACCACTGGGGTATGGACCACGCCGGCGCCGCGATCGGTCCGCTGCTGGCCACGGTCTTCCTCTGGTTCTCGCCCGACAACTACCGCTTGCTGTTCGGCCTGACGATCATCCCCGGCGCGCTGGCAGTTCTGACGCTCCTGCGAGTACCGGAAACGAAACATCCGGCAGCGCACCCTGGCACTGTGGCACCCCTGGCACCTTTGGCACGTTTGGCACCTTTGCCAGGGCCGCTGAAACGCTATCTCTGGATTCTGTCGGTGTTCACGCTGGGCAACTCGTCGGACGCGTTTCTGCTGTTGCAGTTGTCGCAGTCCGGCGTGCCCCTGATGGGCCTGACGGCGCTCTGGAGCGCCCAGCACGCGATTAAGGCACTGCTCTCGATGAAGGGCGGCGCGCTGTCCGACCGGTTCGGCCGCCGCACGTTGATCATCGCGGGCTGGGTGCTGTACGCGGCCGTCTATGCCGGGTTCGGCTGGAGCCGGTCGGTCGAGGCCCTGATTGGCTGGTTCATGCTCTACAGCGTGTACGCCGCGGCCGTCGAAGGCAGCGAGAAGGCGTTGATTGCCGACCTGGCGCCCGAGGCGCTGCGCGCCACCGCGTTTGGCTGGCACGCGGCGGTCCAGGGCTTTGGCGCGCTGGCCGCAGGCCTGTTCTTCGGCTTGCTCTGGCAGTGGTTGGGCGCGCCGGTCGCGTTCACGACCGGCGCTGCCCTGGCATTGATCGCCGCGTTACTTCTTCTGTTGGTTGACGACGTTCATCGCGGTGGTGATCATGGAGGCCACATCGCCAAGATTTGACGGCAGGATGATGGTGTCGGCGTTGTTGATCACCTTGCCGAACTCGGCGATGTACTGCTCGGCCACTTTCAGCTGAATGGCCTCGGCGCCGCCCGGCGCGGTGGTCGCGGCGGCAACCCGCTTGATGCCTTCGGCGGTCGCCGTGGCCACGGCGAGAATTGCCGAGGCCTGGCCTTCGGCCTCGTTGATCTGCTGCTGGCGGCGCGCTTCCGACGCCTTGATCACCTGCTGCTTTTCGCCCTCGGCCGAGTTGATGGCCGCGTCGCGCTGGCCTTCTGACGTGAGAATCACGGCGCGCTTTTCGCGTTCCGCGCGCATCTGCTTTTCCATGGCCGCCAGGATGTCGGCCGGCGGCGTGATGCTCTTCACTTCGTAGCGCAGCACCTTGACGCCCCAGGGCTCGGTCGCCTTGTCGAGCTCCGCGACCACCGAGATGTTGATGTTCGTGCGTTCCTCGAAGGTCTTGTCCAGGTCGATCTTGCCGACCTCGCTGCGCAGCGTCGTCTGCGCCAGCTGCGAGATGGCGAAGATGTAGTCGGAGATGCCGTAGGAGGTCCGCTCGGGGTTGAGCACCTTCAGGTAGAGCACGCCGTCGACCTGCACCTGCACGTTGTCGCGCGTAATGCAAATCTGCGCCGGGATGTCGAGCGCCATCTCCTTGAGCGAGTGCTTGTAGCGCACGACGTCGATGAACGGCACCAGGATGTGGAAGCCGGCGCCGAGCACGCCGGAAAAGCGGCCCAGCCGTTCCACTACGAAAGCGCTTTGCTGCGGAACGACGATCGCGGTCTTCGCGAGAATGACCAGGGTGATGATCGCGAGCAGGACGATGACGATCAGGCCGCCTTCCATTGACGCACTCCTTCTTGGGGCTTGGGACTTGGGGCTTGGGCCCGCAGAGGCCGCCCGGCATGGGCGGCCGCCAGCGATCTACTCCGGCACGACGGTCAGCAACAACCCGTCAATGCCGGCGACCCGGGCCCGCTGGCCGGGCATGAGCGTGACGTCGCTGGTGTTGCGGGCGCTCCACGACGCGCCGCGGACCTCGACGCGGCCGACCGTGCCCGGCGCCAGGTACTCCTGCACCACGGCCAGCACGCCGACAAACGAGTCGATCGACGGCGGGGGAGGGGCCTGGAACGTCGTCTTCAGGCGTCCGCGAAACACCAGCAGCGAGGCCACGGAGAGGATGCTGAACAGGAGGCCCTGCATCCAGAACGACTGGACGGCTCCCATCGCGGCCAGCGCGCCCACCGCCAGCGCGCCAATACCGAAGAAGATGATGAAGAAGCCGCTGGGCGTGACCAGTTCAGCCACCACCAACGCCAGGCCGCCGGCGAGCCACAGCCACCATTCCATAGTTGAGATTATAGCCAGTTCGACGGACTGGTATGATCGGTGGTTCCATGCCCTTGATTCTGGTGACAAATGACGATGGAGTGCAGTCGGAGGGGATTCACGTCCTCGCCGAGGCCATGAGACAGCTTGGCGAGGTGGTGGTCGTGGGCCCCCTGCAGGAGGCCAGCGCCATTGGCCATGCCCTGACCCTGCGCCGGCCGCTGCGCATTGAGACCCTCCGCGACGGCGTATACGCCGTCGACGGTACGCCGACCGACTGCGTGAACATCGGCTGCGAGATCATCCTGAAGCGGCTGCCCGACCTCGTCGTGTCGGGCATCAACAAGGGCTGGAACCTCGGCGACGACATCACCTACTCCGGCACGGTGTCGGGGGCGCTCGAAGGGGCCCTGCTCGGCGTGCCGGGCATTGCCGTGTCGCTCCGGCGCACGCCCACCTACGACTTCGGGCCGTCGGCCGACGCCGCGGCGACGGTCGCCCGCATGGTGCTGTCGCAGGGCATCCTGCCGCGCACGTTCCTCAACATCAACGTGCCCACGGGCACGCCCAAGGGGTTGCGCGTGACGACACAGGCCAAGCGCAACCACGTGACGCAGATCGACTCGCGCACCGACCCGCGGGGCAATCCGTACTACTGGATCGAGGAAGCGCTCGACGAGTACCATCCCGACAGTGGACGCTCGGACTACGAGGCGGTGATGGACGGCTACACCTCGGTCACGCCCTTGCAGCCCGACATGACCGCTTACGACATGCTCGAGCGGCTGGTCAAAGACCTGAAGTAGGCGGGAGGGCACTACTTGACGGGGCGGCAGCAATTGCTTGCCTACCGAAGCGCATGGCGCGAAGGTGGGACGGGGCGGCACTTCTTGACGGGTGCGGCCGCCTGTCTCGGCCTCGCCGTGCTGCTCGGCTCGCCGCCACAAGCGCAATCGACCCGCACGCCGACGGCCCGGCTCGTGTCCGCATCGAAGTTCGACCTCCCTGGTGAAATAGATTCCAGCAACCCCCTGGCGTGGGCGCTGGTCGACGGCGTCAACCGCCTGTTCGCGCTGACGTCGTGGGGCGGGGTGCCGGTCAGATCCTCGGGCGCCACGCTCCAGACGCTGCAGCCAGGCGCGCCCGTGGCCTTCAGCTCGCATCCCGGCGACGGGGTGTGGATGGAAGCCATCGTGCCCGACGAAACCGGCGTGTGGTACGGCTACTACCATCACGAGCGGCCCGCCGACCTGTGCGGGCGGCCCGAGCGCCAGTTGCCGCGCCTTGGCGCCATGCGGTCCACCGACCAGGGCGCGACGTGGGAGAACCTCGGCATCATCCTCGACGCGCCGCCGGGCAGCGAAGCCTGCGAGTCGAACAACCGTTTCGTGCTGGGCGGCGTCGGCGACGTGACGGCGGTGCTCGACCCGAACGGCCAGGATCTGTATCTCTACTTCAGCCAGTACTCGCGCGATGCGGCCGGTCAGGGCGTGGCGGTGGCGCGCCTCGCGTGGGCGGATCGCGATGCGCCGGTGGGGAAGGCGACGATCTGGAACAACGGCGCGTGGCTGCCGGCGGCGCAAGCCGGCGAGTCGGCGCCGTTCACCTATCCCGCCGGCACGCCACTCGTGAAGGCCAGCCGGCCGTTTCACGACCGCGACAGCACGAACGACGTGTTCTGGGGCGCATCCATTCACTGGAACACGTATCTCGAGCAGTACGTGATGCTGCTCAACCGCGCCAGGGATGATCAGTTCGGGCAGGAGGGGATCTACGTCTCGTTCGCGCCCGGCGTCGCCGACCCGCGCGCGTGGTCCGCGCCGGCCCGGATCATGAGCGGCGGGCAGTGGTATCCGCAGGCGGTCGGAATCGAAGCGGGAACGGGCACCGACCGCCTGGCCGGCCGCCGCGCCCGATTCTTCATGACCGGCAAGTCCGAGCGAATGATCGAGTTCGAGAAATAGACCGACTCCCGTTTCCCGACTCCCGACTCCCGACTCCCGTTACTCTTCAATCCCCAACGCCCAGCGGATCCCGCCATTGATGTGGGCTCGAAACACCGGATCGTTCGACCAGATGTCGTCACGATGCCCCAGCGACGTGTAAAACGATCGCCCCTTGCCGAACTCCCGCGTCCACGCCTGCGGGTAGTCGCCGCCCTTCACCACGTCCGGCATCCCCTCGATGTTGGTCTTCGCCGTGTCCAGGCTGAGCAGCACATGCACGCGATCGCGCGTGAAGCCCATGGGGATGTGATTGCCGAACAGCACGTCGATGTTGTCCTTGGGCCGCGCCGCGTCCCACGGCGCCGTGCCGAAGTGGTAGAACTCGTCAACCAGCGGCCAGCTGCCGCCCAGCATTTTCGTCGCCGGGTGGTTGGGATCTTCCACCTTCAGCACGCCGATCGCGTTCTGCTTGATCGAGCGCCGGAAGTAGCCGCCGACCATCTCGCCAAACTCGGGGTAGTTGTAAAAAGTAAGCGATGCGCAGTGCGCGCCGACGAAGCCCTTGCCGCTCCGCACAAAATCGAGCAGCGCTTTCTTCTGCGTGTCGGTCATGGGCAGGTTGCCGTTGGTCATCATCATCAGGCCGTCGAAGCCGGCCAGGTATTCGGGCGTGAAGAAGCTGAAGTCCAGCTTTTCGGCCTCCTGCTTGTAGCCCTCGACCGTCGTCACGTCGAACCCGCCGGTCTTGCCCAGTTCGATCACCGCCTTTTCGGCCGGCCCCAGGCTGGTGTGCTTGTAGAGCCCCGCGTGGGTGAGGAAAAGCAGCTTCTTGCGGGCCGGCTGCTCTGCGCCAAGCGCCGATACCACGAGCATTCCTACCAGCCCTACCAGCCCTACCCGCCTGACCAGCCCTTTTGTCATGCGGCGAATACTACGATGCCAGGGACCAAATCCCAACGAACGGGTCCGGGCCGCGGCTTGTGGCGCCGGCAAGCAGGCCAGAGCGCTCCGCAGTCCCGACATGGCCAGTGGAGAATTGCTCCAAAAGCGTCTTTTGATGTTTTTCAGGCCCACATTGGGTTATGCTGTCTGGACGTCGGGGCGTGGCTCAGCCTGGTAGAGCGCTCGGTTCGGGACCGAGAGGTCGAAGGTTCGAATCCTTTCGCCCCGACCAACTTATCGATGTAAAAGGCTCGGGAAACCGGGCCTTTCGCACGTACGGGCCTGGCGCAGGCTCCGGCCATCTCGCAAATCGGCATCTACAACTTCGCCAAAGTGAGCGACGACTACTCTCGTGGCGGCGGCGAACCAGCAGCAGGACTAGGGCCGGTGCCCGGTGCGGGCAACTTGATCATTTCGGATACCACTCAGCCAGGCGAACGTCAATCTTCCTGGGAGTGAGCGCCGCCTTCAACTCCTGCAGTCCGCGGGTGCTCGGGGGCGGCCTTCTACCGCCAGCCGGCACCGGTCGCACCCATTCCTGATCGTAGTGATAGGGATAGACCACCTTCGGGTTGAGTGCCACGATGCAGTCAATCGCGGCATCTGGCTCCATGCGCGCCAGCGGCAGATTGAGCGGGAAGAACGCCACGTCCACATTCTTCACGGCCTTCACTTCCGGCACGCACTCGGTCACGCCGACCACGTAGATCCGCTGGCCACCAACGGTGATCACATACCCGTTGGCTTCACCCTTCGGGTGGTACGGGTCGCCTGGCTTGATGTCGTAGGCGCCCACGGCCTCGACGCGGACCGCGCCGAACACTTTGGTGTCGCCGTTATTCATGACCACACCGTCGGGGACCTGCTTCAGCCCGTTGGCGGCAATCACCACCGGCGCGCCCGGCTTCCTCAGTCGCGCGATGGCCTTCACGTCAAGGTGATGCCCCACATCGTCCGTGATCAGAATCAGGTCGGCCGGTTTCGCCTTCCCCAGGTCGCTGACGCTCCAGGGATCGACGTGAATCACCGTACCGCGGTGTTCGATCTGGATACTCGAGTGGACGAACGGCGTAATCTCAACGTCGCCGAACCTATCGGCCAACGCTAAACAGGAGATCAGGAGAATAGGAGAAACCAATAGAAATTTCCTGATCTTCTGATCTCCTCTTCGCACCTCTTGATCTCGCGCAGCGCTCATGGCAGTCGATAAGCGATCAGCTCGCCGGGCCTGATCGAGCTACTGGCAGCGACGACGATGTACTGTTTGCCGCCCAGCATGTAGGTCATCGGCGACCCCGTCTGCGCCCCTGACATCTGGACCGCGCCCACCTCGGCGCCTGTCGCCTTGTCGTAGGCCCTCAGCATGGCGCCGCGCGTGCCGTCGGGCATGGCCACGGTGCCGCCTTCGCCGGAGATCAGCAAGGTCTTGGTGACGAGCGTGCCGATGCCGCCGGAACTGCCGCCGGCGCCGCCGGGCCGGCCCGTGCGCGGGATGGTGACGCCCTTCAAGGCCGGGTGGTTCTTGATCGCATCCGGCGTCTCGCCGTGCGCGATCTGCCAGGCGATCTCGCCCTTGTTGAGATCGATCGCCGTGATTCGGCCCCATGGCGGTTTGATGATCGGAATGCCGTTGACCGACAGCCCGCCGCCGCCATCCTCGGACGCGCTGCCGGCGCTGATGTAGGCCATGTCCGACCGCTTGGGGTCGTTGACCATCGACAGCACGCGCACCAGCGTGTGGGAATACACGTAGAGCATGCCGGTTTCCGGATCGAACGAGCCACCCGGCCAGTTGGCGCCGTTCGGGATGAACAGCAGGCCCTCCTTGCCGTTCTCCCCTCGGACGATGGGCGGCGTGAAGAGCGGCCCAATCTTGTACTTCGCCACCAGCGCCAGCGCCTCGGCCTTGATCGCCGGCGTGAAGTCGACCACGTAATCTTCGAGAAAGCCCTGGCGCTCGAAGGCCGGCGGCCTGGTGGGGAAGGGCTGCGTCGGCGAATACCATTCGCGTGGCACCGTGCCTTTCTCCACCGGCCGCTCCTCGATCGGCCACACCGGCTCGCCGGTCTTGCGATCGAACACGTAGACGAAGCCCTGCTTGGTCGGCTGCGCCACCGCGGCGATCTTGCGTCCGTTCACGGTGATGTCCACCAGGATCGGCGCGCACGGGATGTCGTAGTCCCAGATCGGATGGTGCACGAGTTGGTAATGCCAGAGGCGCTTGCCGGTTTGCAGGTCGACGGCCAGCAGGCTCTCGCCAAACAGGTTGTTGCCGGGGCGATGACCGCCGAAATAGTCGCCGGTAGGGATCTCGACCGGCAGATACGCGATGCCGAGTTGCTCGTCCACGGTCATCTGCGTCCACACGCCGGTGTTGCCCGTGTACTCCCACGACCCTTCCTGCCACGTCTCGTTGCCGAACTCACCGGGAATGGGAATGGTATGGAAGATCCACAAGCGCTTGCCGGTGCGCGCGTCGTAGGCGCGGATGTAGCCCTTGGCGTTCTTGCGGCTGCGGGGCACCGAACCGGCGCGGTGCGCGGCGCCGACCAGCACCACGTTCTTGGCCACGACCGGCGCGCCGTTCCAGGCAATCTCACCTTCGATGGGATCCAGTTCCTGGTCGGCGTCCTTCTTCAGATCGACCACGCCGTTGACGCCGAAGTCCTTGAGCGGGTGACCGGTCTTCGCATCGAGCCCGACCAGTTGGTAGCCGATGGTGACGTAGAAGACGCGTTCGTCGCCCTTGCCGTCGGTCCAGTAGCCGACGCCGCGGCCCGACAGCCGCCGCGACGACCGCTGCGCGCGCGCCCCCTCCTCGAGCCGATGCATCCACAGCAGCTCGCCGGTGGCGGCGTTGAGCGCCACGGCGTTGCGATGCTCGCCGGCCGTGGCGTAGAGCACGCCGCCGATCATCAGCGGCGTGGTCTGCAGGTTGAAATCCGGCCGCGAGCCGAGGTTTTCGGTCCGGAAGCGCCAGGCCACCTCGAGCTGCTTGAAGTTGCCGGCGTCGATTTGATCGAGCGGCGCATAGCGCGTGACGCCCAGGTCGCCACCCCACGTGCGCCACTCGCCGCCGGTGGTCCCGTATTGCGCGCCGAGCGTGGCGGTCGCGAAGACGACAAAGACGAGAACCCTGATCATTTGGCGAGCGGATCGGGCCGCAGTTGCACCTTCAGCACCTTGCTGGTCGTCCCCTTGCCGCCTTCCATGTGGAACGGCGTCCGCGTGCTGACCGTGGCCCATAGCCCTCGCCCTTTCCACCCGCCCTTGGGATCGTCGATGCGGCCGTCCATCCACTTGGTATAGAAGCCTTGCGGGTACGGCACGCGCAGCACCACCCACTTGCCGTCTTTCAGCGCCAGCAGCGCCTCGGAGGCGTTGCCGGTGTTGATCGGCACGTTGGCGCCGAGGCCGAGCGTATCGAACTGGTCCACCCAGGTGTAATAACTCGCCTCGACGCTGCCGCCATCGCGCACGCCGCGGAACTGGGGCAGCGGCTCGGTGTAGAGCGTCCACCCCTCGGGGCAGTGCTGGCCGGTGGCCTTGGGACCGTTCAGCGGGCCCTTGCACTTGCGGCGATCGAAGCTGGCCAGGTGGCCGCTGGCCAGCGCCGCCCAGAAGACGCCGTGGCGATCGACGTCGCCGCCGCGGGGCGAGAAACCGGGCCGCTTCGGATCGGCGAACGGCGGCTCGTAGACTTCCGCCAGCGCGGTCTCCGGCGGGTTGGCGCCGGGATTGAGCCGCACCACCGAACCCGGGTACCCGAGCACGGTGCCCCACACGGACCCGTCGGGCGCCGGCGCCACCGAGTAGAAGGCTGCGCCGTAGCGCGTGTCCTTTGCGGGATCCGCCGGCGCGCCCGGCTCGACATACGCGTCACGCTGGCCGCTGCCGTTGGTGTCGATGACGAGCGCGGTCCAGCCCTGCGACTTCTGTTCGTCACCGGTCTCGTCGTACATCTTGCGGTTCAACCAGCCGACGACCTGGCCGCCGCCGCTGGTCCACAGTGTGTTGTTCGCGTCTTCCGCGAACATCAGGTGATGCGTGCCGAAGCAGGTGTCGATGTGCGTGAGCTTCCTGGTCGCCGGGTCGTACATCGCCAACTGCCGTCCCGACCGCTGCAGCGGGAACAGCTTCGCCGACGGATGCGCCGAGCCCTCCCGGCACCACGCCGGGTTCTCGGGCGCGCGCACGGCCGAGGTCAGCCACAGCCGGCTCTGTTCGTCGAGCATCGGGTTGTGCACGTTGTTCTTGCTGGTCCAGATTACCTCCTCGCCCCAGTACGGCGACGGTGCCGGGATCTTCGGGGAGGTCGGCGGCGTGTTGGCGTCGCGCACCGTGAGCGGCACCTGGCGGATGGCGTTGGTCACCGGATCGAGCACGGGCACGTAGTCGGCACTCAGCTCGAGCGCGCCGTACAGCGGACCGTTGGCGTTGACCGTGGGACGGCGGCGGTCGGTGGAGACCACGTCATGCAGATAGGCCTTCGGATCGGCCCAATCCCACATGCTGATGACCACGTTGCGCTCGATGCCTTGTGGACGCTCGGGCGCCGGCGGCACCTCGCCGCGATTGATGCGGTCGGTCCAGTCGGCAAACAGCAGCAACGCCCGTTCCTTGCCGAGTTGCGTCAGGCCGCCAATCATGTTGCCGCCCGCCTGGCCGGAGCCGAGCCGCCGCTCCCAGGCATGCGCGAGCGACGGAAACGTGCCGAGCTCCTTGGGGATCTCGCGCGTGGCTTTCGTGCCGAGCTGGTGGCATGCCGTGCAGCCGCCCGACTTGATCAGCCGCAGCCATTCGGCCTGGCTCTTGACGTTGGGGTTGATGCCGTTGCCCTGGGGACCGGTGCCCGGGAACTCGCTGCCTTCGGGAATGCGCAGCATCGACAGCCAGTTGCCGGCGGGGTAATACTGCGCCGCGGCGTGCGCGCTCGGCGCGATCACGGCAGTGAGGTTCAGCGCCTTGCCGGCGGTGGTGCTGACGCGCGGCGAATCGACCAGGCCGTAGCCGCGCACAAACACGCGGTAGCCGGCCTTCGGCAAATCCGGCAGCAGGTAACGGCCCTGGTCGTCGGTGACGACGATCTTCGCGTACTTGGTGGGGAGGTCGGTGGTCTCGGCGATGACCCAGACGCCGGCCTCGGGCCCCTTCGCACTGCGGACGATGCCGGCAAGGTCGTCGCCGTCAACCGCGATCGCGTCGGGTTGCCCGGCGGTGATGCCGGTCATCGACGCCGCGACCCCGGCGGCAACACCTACGGTAATCAAGCTCGCACGCAGCAGGCGCGTCGTCATGGCGGCTCCTTATCGTTGGTGGCGCGCGTCGGTGGCGGTCTTGCGTTGCTGCCGGCGGGCGGCGAGTTCTTCCTGGTACTGCGCCTCGGTCAGGAACGCCACGTCCGTCCACCCATGTCCCATCTCGTCCATCGTCCGGCTGCCCCAGCCGATCCAGGCCGTGGGGTCGGGGTTGTGCTTGTTGTTGGCGGTGTTGTCGTGCGTCGACACCGTGTGCAGGATGGTGCCCGCCGGGAACAGGTGCGGCGTCTTGTACTTGTAGGTGACCTGCCAGTTCTGTTCGTAGTGGGTGGCGCTCGTCAGCATCTCGCGGCGGCCGTCGGGGTGAATCGCCTCGAGATACAGCTTCGAGCCGCGGAAGTGCATGTGCGGCTGGAAGCTGATGATCAGGGCGGGCTTCGGCAGCGGCCAGAACCGTTCATGCTGCACGACCGAGTTGGGCGGAATGCTGAGCAGCGCGGCGGAATGCAGCGGGTTCTCGGCCACCAGTGCGCCGGTGGGCATCGACGGCTCGTCGATGGCAATCTTGTGGCCGGCGCGCAGCAACAGGTCTTCGATGCGCTCGCGGTTCAGCACCCAGTCGTTGCCGACGCCGGTACGGATGCGGTGCGAGGTGACCACGCGCGAGGGCACGACGCCCTTGGGATAGAACTTGATGCCGACCCGCATGCGGTCGAAGGTCTCTTCGCCGTACGGGTGGTAGTGCGCCTCGAAGCGGAACTGCGCGCCCTTCTTCAGGATCTTGGCCGTGCCGTCCGGGAACACGTCGGCGTCGTTGCCGGCGCCGTATTCAATCAGGTCGAGCGAGTTGCCGACGTTCGAGCCCATGCCCAGGTTGAGGCCGCTGGTGTCGACGCCTTCGGGATGGTCGACATAGACGTGCGCGTGATGCACGGCGCGGTGCGCGTCGGGAATAATCTGCACCCACTTCACGTAGCGGTCCTCGGTGAGGCCCGGGTCGACGTGCTCCTCGGGAATGAAGTCGGGGCCCTCCGCTGGGATCTTGAAGCCCTTTGCCATGCGGACGATCAGGTCGGGCTCCCCATAGGTCCACTCGGTGTTCGACGAGAACGTCCTGGCCGGCGGCGCATCCGACGCCCGGCCTTCGAGCGCGCCGCCATCGACCCACGCCGCGATCACCGCGACTTCCTGGTCGCTCAGCGAGGGATCTTCGAGGTACTCGCCGATGCTGCGGTCGATGTGCCACGGCGGCATCTCGCGGCTGGTCACCTTCTGCTTGATCGATCGCGCCCACGGCCGCACATCGCGGTACGTGAGCAGCGACATCGGCGCGTGGGTCCCGGGCCGGTGGCAGGTCTGGCACGAGCGTTGGAGGATGGGGAGCACGTCCCTGGTGAACGTGGGTACCGCCGCACCGGCAGGGGCCTGCGCGTGGGTCGCTGACTGGGTGGAGAACAGCAGGGTCGCGGCAAGCACGAACCCCGAAGCGCCGGCGAGCTGTCGAACGGTGACCATCTGGCCTCCTTGTGGGGCATACTCTAGCACCGTAAGTGGGTGTCAGGAGGGCGGGACTTCAGCCCCGCCGAAAGGGACGACGATGCGAATTGTGAGCGCGTTGGTGGCGGCGTTGGCCCTGGCGACGGCCGCCCAGGCCCAGCAGAATCAGCCGATTTACCCGGCCTACGACGGCTTCCTGAAGAACCCGGACGGCAGTTACACGCTGTCGTTTGCCTACTTCAGCCACAACGCCGACGTGGTGGCCGTTCCGCCGGGCCCCAACAACAGCTTTGGGCCGGCGCCGGCCGATCGCATGCAGCCGACCAGCTTCAAGCCGGGCCATTGGCGTTTCCAGTGCGTGATGGTGGTGGGTCCCGATTTCGACGGCAAGTTGAAGTGGACGCTGGGCTACGCCGGGACCACCACCGGCACCAGCGAGCGGATGCTGCAGTCCAACTGGAACCTGGTGGAGGGCGCGGCGCAGCTCGCCAAGATCGATTACGCGAAAGTGCCGAAGGGCGTGTGCCTCAACCAGCGACCCACGGTTCGCGTCCTTGGGGTGACGGCACGGCCCAACAGCCCGCCGCCGGTGCTGACGGTGGCGCTCAACGAGGAACTGAACCTGTTCGGCAGCGCCCACGACGAGGGCCTGCCGAGAGGGAAGGGCCTGGCGGTCGAGTGGAAGATGCTGAAGGGGCCAGGCACGGTGACCTTCACCATTCCCGGCGCCGCACGGACCAAGGCCACGTTCTCGGCCCCGGGGCTGTACGAACTGGAACTCACCGCGTCGGATTCAGAGTTCACGGAACGGACGCGCGTGAACGTACGCGTCGCCCCCTGAGCTCCTGCCCGATGTGCCCATTCATGACAGCCGCGAACCGGACCGAGCAGTACTTCGGGACCCTGAGCTGGGGCTTCGCCGGGCCGCGACGCGCCCCGCGGCCTTGTGCGATCCTATCGCTGCGGCGCGCGGCTCAGTTGGAATGTTGGCGCACGACACACTTTACGGACTCGCATGCGCATCCTAATTGGCGTATTCCTCGCTCTCGTCGCGGGTTGCCGCTCGGCTGCCGGCCCGCTACCAGGCGCTGCTGCGGGATTGATCGGGCATCTCTCCTCGACAGAGCGCCGGTACCTTCAGCTGATCCAGCAAATCCATGAACCGGGCCTTGGTCTCATTCGACGGTTCCGGGAATCCGGATTGCTCGCGGATAGCGCAGAGTGGTGGGTTGCAGGCCCGAGAGATGTGTTGCCCTTTGCCGGTTCCTGGCGCGGGCTGGAAGGCGTTGCCGAATTCGACAAGCAGCTGCGGGCGACGATGCGTTACGACAAAGTGGAATTGCGCGAGTATCTCGTCAGCGGGAAGCACGTAGTCGCGATCTTTCTCGGTGAGGGAGTCGCGCGCGCAACCGGCAAGCCGTTTCGGAGTGACATCGTCCGTGTCTACACGTTCGACGGTGGGAAGGTCGTACAGGTCCGCAATTACTACGACACGGGTGCGTACATTCGCGCGGTGCGCGGCGAGCCCTAGCATACCCGAGCGCAGTGTTCTGAAAGGGGCATACATGCCAAACATCATGACAGTCGCGCCGGAGCAAGCTAGAGGACTCCGGCGGCTCTTTTTTCGCTGGACACGTGGCCAGTATGGCGGCGTGGTGCCGGGCGTGTTTCAAGTTCTTGCAGTCGACTTGCGAGTGGCACGTGCGGCAGGCGCCGTGTACCGTCACCTTCACCTTCGCAAGTCCTCACCGCTCAGCCGACTGCAACGTGAGATGCTGGCAACGGTCGTCAACGGCAAGGTGGGTGGTGCACCTTGACTGGGCCTCCACACGGCGGCAGTTCGCCGCCTAACCGGCGATGAACATCTGGGTCATGAATTCGCGACGACATGGCCCGAGTACGAGTTGGATTCGAAGACTAGAGCCTTACTCAAGTACGCCAGTAAGCTGACCGAGACGCCGAGCCTCGTGAACAAAGAGGACGTCGGGTTGCTGCGGAGCGCCGGGTGGGACGACCGAGCGATCTGGGAAATCGCCGCTCTGGTTGCGTTCTTTAACTTCAGCGGTCGACTCGAAGCAGCCTCGGGTTTACCTCCAGACCAGATTCCAGAGAGCGCCACGTTTGCGGAGGCACGGAATGCTTGAGAGCCGTCAACCTTGGCAGCAGCGCATCCATTACCGTGGTAATATGCGCCCATGGCACTCGCGCAATCCAAACTGACGGCTCAAGGTCAGATCTCGGTGCCCGCCGAGGTTCGCCGGCGCCTGGGCCTCGGGCCGGGCTCGGTGATCGAGTGGGAGGCCGAGGGCGAGCACATCGTCGTTCGTCGCAAGGGGCGCTACTCCTCGAAGGACATACATAAGGTGTTGTTTCCGCAAGGTCCGCCCAAGCGACGCTCGCTAGTCGAACTGAAAGAGGGCATCAAGCAGCACGCCCGGGCGCGCCATGCGCGCGATTGACACCAACGTCCTGGTCCGACTGATCACCCGCGACGACGCCCGTCAGGCCGCCGCCGCCGATGCGTACGTGGCCGCTGGCGCGTGGGTGTCCACGCTGGCCCTCGCGGAGGCCACCTGGGTCCTGACCTCGGTCTATGAGATGTCGCCTGCGGCCCTCGCCACCTCGGTGCGGATGCTGCTGGATCACGAGCAACTGGCCGTGCAGGACCCTGACGTGGTCGAGGCGGCCCTCGACGCCTTCAGCGCCAGGCCCGCAATCGGATTCTCGGACGTACTCCTCCTCGAACTGGCGCGCAAGGCAGGCCATCTGCCTTTGGGCACCTTCGACCGGGACCTCGGCCGCCTGAGCGGCGCCGAGAAGCTGTAATCTGCTGTAGCCCCTGATGCGCCCGAAGTTCTCCCTCCTTAACATCCTCGTCGCCCTGGTTGGCGTCGGCCTGCTCGTGTTCACCATCCGCCGGGTGGGCTGGACCGAGGTGGTCTCGGGCGTCACCAGTGTCGGCTGGTGGTTCATCCTGGTCGTCCTGCTCGGCGCCACACGGATGGCGTGCCGCGCGCGGGCCTGGATGATCTGCTCCCAAGACGCACCTCAGCACTCCAGCACCTCAGCACTTCAGCACCTTAGATTCCGCGATGCGTTTGGCGCGATGCTCGCCGCCGATGCCTTGGGCAACCTCACGCCGCTCGGCCTGCTGGCCAGTGAGCCCACCAAGATCATCCTGACGCGGTCGCGCATCTCCACCGTCACCAGCGTGGCGTCGGTGACGATTGAAAACGCGTTCTATACAGCCTCGGTGGCGGTGGTGTTGCTCGCGGGCACCTGGTTCTTCTTCCAGCGCGCAGGCGTGCCGCCCGCCCTCGAACAACTGGCCGAGGTGATCGTCATCGCGATCGCCATCGCGGCGATCGCCGGGTTGTGGCTGGCGCGGTCGCAGCCCGCCGTGCTGTCGCGGTTCGCGCCGCTGATGACGCGCCTGGCCGGGCGCACTGCCGTGCCGGCCGAGGCGATCCGCGAGGTGGAGTCGCGTATCTACGGCGTGCTGGGCTGGCCCGTCGGGCGGCTGGCGCACGTCGGCGCGTGGGAAGTTGCCTTTCACGTGGCCGCGGTCGCCGAGGTCTGGATGGTGTTGCGCCTGCTGCCGGGCGCCGGCGCCGTGACGCTGGTGGACGCGTTCCTGCTCGAAAGCGCCGGGCGCTTCGTCACCATTGCCTTCAAGTTCATCCCCTACCGCCTGGGCATCGACGAGGCCGGCTCGGGCGCGGTGGCCCAGGTCATTGGCATTGGTCCCGCCGCCGGCGTCACGCTCGCGCTGGTCCGGCGGCTGCGCATTCTCGTGCTCAACGCGTTCGGACTGATCCGCCTCGCAAGGTAAACTATCGACGATAGTTTTTCCCTGGAGTCTCCTATGAAGCGGCTGAACGTGTTCCTGGCGCTGGCCCTCGCGGCCGGCCTGGCCCTCACCGGCACCCTGTATTTCTCCCCCTCGGCCGCGGCCCAAGGCGGCGCCACGGTCGACGCCCGGCTCTACAACGGCATGCGCTGGCGCAGCGTCGGCCCCGCGCGCGGCGGACGGTCGCTGGCCGTCGGCGGCAGCGACGCGCGGCCCATGGAGTACTGGATGGGCGCCACCGGCGGCGGCGCCTGGAAGACCACCGACGGCGGCAGCAACTGGACGCCGATGACCGACGGCAAGATCACGACCTCGTCGATCGGCTCGCTGGCCGTCTGCCAGTCGAACCCCGACGTCGTCTACATCGGCGGCGGCGAGACGCAGTTCCGCGGCAACATCATCCAGGGCGACGGCGTCTACAAGACGACCGACGGCGGCACCAAGTGGGATCACCTCACCGACCTCCGCGACTCGCAGGCCGTTGCCCGCCTCCGCATCCATCCCACC
>CAYGMD010000054.1:0-25822 GCA_964350785.1 uncultured Acidobacterium sp.
GCTGCAGGGGCAGTTCGATGTCTTCAATTTGTTGAACGCGTCCACCATCTTGAGCCAGACCGAAACTTTCGGATCCGCGCTGGGCCGGCCCACCGCGATCCTTCAGGGACGGTTGTTCGCACTGGGGATGCAACTGAGCTTCTAACTAAGACGTGGCAAGCGCATCAACGGAGGGAACATCATGAAGAGACCTTCGATTCCTCGGGGAATTGGGCTGTCAGCCTTGGCGCTCTCGCTGGCCTTGTTGCCGGCGAGCCCTGTCGCCCGGCAGCTCGGCGACAACGCAACCATCATCGTGCCCACCGGCACGATCAAGGATCTGCGGCAGGTGCTCGTCGTAAAGGGCCCGGCCAAGGCCGCCGCAACGAAAGTGGGGAATTGCGCAACCGGTGAAGTCCACTTTCAGGATGCGGAGCTTGTCGATCGGCCAGCCCCACCCGGGCGCGGCCAGCAGCCTCCGCCGTTCCCCACCGTGGCGACGACCGTGGCGATCGCGTATCCCGGCCCTGCCGGATTCAAGGAGTTCAAGGTGGGATGGCATGTGGGCAGCTACCGATCGGGCGGCACGTGCGGTCCGGGTTACGACGTCTACGTCGCGCACGTCATCGCGCTCCAATGAGTATCAGCCAAAACGAGGGAAGCGATATGGCAAAGCAAATCGAGACAGCTTCGAAGGCTTCACGTCGGGGTTTTCTTGCTGGTGCGGTGGCGGGGATCGCGGGCAGCACGCTCCACGGCGTCGAGGCCGCCGCACAAGCTCAATCCACGCAAGAGCTGCGGACGGACGTCGTCGTCGTCGGTTCCGGTATCGCCGGGCTGACCGCGGCGCTTCGCGCGCAGAAATCGGGCGCGCAGGTGATTGTGATCGAGAAGGCGTACGAACCGGGCGGCACGACGGCCCACTCCGAAGGCGGCGTCGCCAACAGCGCCTATGCGAGCATGCGCGAGAGCGCGCCCGACGGCGACCCCGATGTCCAGCGCACGGTATCGGAAAACGTCGACAGGTGGGGCGCATGGATGGACGAAATCGGCGCACCGGTCGGGGGACGCACCGTCCCCGGCTCCAACGCGGGCCGATCGATCGCGCCGGTCATGTGGATCAACTTCATGGTCAAGGCGGTCGAAAGCGGCGGCGGCAAAGTGCTGGTCGAGACGCCAATGATTCGGGTGCTGACCAACCGCCAGGAAGAGGTGGTCGGCGTCCTCGCGGACGGTCCCAAGGGCCTGATGCGTATCCAGGCCAAGGCGGTCGTGCTCGCCACCGGTGGCTGGATGGGCAATGCGCAACTGGTGCAGCAGCACATCACGCGGGAATTCGGAAGTCTGCGTCAGCGCAACGCGGCCTTCTACGACCGCAAGCCGCCATTCCTCGGTGACGGTTTGTTCGCCGCGCTGCAACTGGGTGGGCAGCCGTCGACGGGCGGCTGGGATTCGTTCTACGGCCATCTGCTGCCGGCCCGCCCCGGGAAGATCACGAATCCCATGGCCAACTGGTCCGCCTATTTTTCGCCGCAGAGTGTCGCGGTGAACCGGTGGGGCCGGCGCTTCACGGATGAAGGCGCGGGCAAACTGTCTGGCAGGAAGTACCCTCGCAACGGCGAGCAGAACTGTGTGCAGGAGGTCGCACGGCAGCCCGACGCGATGGCCGCCTACATCTACGATGACGTGATCTACAAGCAGTTCGCCTGCGAAAACTGTGGTCTGGGCGGCATCGACAAGTACATCGCCTACAAGATGTCCGGAGCGCCGACCGCCATGGCGAACACGTTGACCGACCTCGCCAAGCAGATGGAAGCCTGGGGCGTCGGCATGTCGGCCGAGGCCATTCTCCACGATGTGTCCGAGTACAACCTGGCGGCCGAGAACGGCAAGACCTGGGCGCTGCCGATTCCCAAACAGAATGCCAGCCAGGCCCTCGTCCTCAGGAACCCTCCCTACTATGCCATCCTGGGCCAGGCAGGCATCACGTCGACCCACGGCGGCATACGGGTCAACACGCGAGGCCAGGTTCTCCACCGAAGCGGCAAGCCGATTCCCGGCCTCTTCGCGGCCGGCGTGGATGTCGGCAACTTCAACAACTGCACGTACCTGGGGAATCTCACGCTCGGAGCCGCCTACGGATACGTCGTCGGCGAAAACGCGGCCAAACAGCCCGCGCCCAGGGGCGGGTGGGCCGTCATGACCACCAATGCGGGGTGAGCCTGGCGGCGAATCGTGATGACGACTCCGAATTGCCCGCGTGGGACGGGCGGGGGGCCGCACCGGCTGCCCGCATACGCCCTGTCAGGCACCGTAGGTCTGCTCGTGTGCGGGTTTCTCACCGTGAGCTACGCGCAACGGGCCGTGCCGTCAGGTGAGGAGCTGTACGTCGATCGCCTCGGATGCTGGAATTGCCATGGAACCACCGGCCAGGGAGCGGGCGGCGGCGTCGTGCTTTCCAAGACGCCGCTCGCGCTGCGAAGATTCGTGGGTTACGTGCGGCTGCCGAGCAAGGAGATGCCGCCCTTTGCGCCCATGATGGCATCGGACGCCGACTTGGCGATTGTGTATCGCTGGCTGGATGGCAGCGAGGCGGTCAAAGCTCCCCCGGCGATCATGATCGATCTCAGGAGCACGACCGGCGCCGGCCGAAGCGGCGATGCAGTAGTGGAAGTCGAGCTGATCGCCCGGACGGCGGAGACCGCCCTCCCGGCGGATGTGCCAGCCCCGGCGGCGCTGGGGTATCGAGTGACCCTGGTCTCGGACACGGGTGCACCACTCGCGAATCACGCGATGGAATACCAACGGGCCGGGCGCCGCGACTGGGAGCAGTTCACGACCGACGAACACGGTGAGGCGCTGGTCGGTCCGGATCGCGGCGTCGTCCTGGCCAAGGCGGGACAGACGGACAGGGCACGAGCGCGACTGCGGACGGCGCTGCCGGCGGGTAAGACTGCTCTCGTGGTCGAGGCGCTTGACCACACCGCCCCGGCCAATCCGGTCGTCGTGGGAATCGGGTCGGCGATCTTGAGGGTAGAGTAGGCAGACTGCATCACGAGTGTGGAGGCCCATTGTGAGAAGACACTGTTTCTATGCAATCGCATTCCTCGCGGCCATTGCCGCGGCCGGCGCGGCGCCGTCGCGTGCCGGGCAAGGCGCCGCGCAGGTGCCGATCGATCCGCACCCCTCGACCCAGCTGCCGGAGCGCAAGGTGTCACTGGAGCAGCTGCTCAAGTGGGAGAAGGAGTTGTCGAACTGGGGCCGCTGGACCGACAACGAGCATGGCGCGCTCAATCTGATCACGCCGCAAAAGACCAAGGCCGCCGTGGCGCTGGTGAAAGAGGGCGTCTACGTGTCGATGCATCACTTCCCGGAGGTGAAGACGACCATCGACAACAACAACATGAACGTCGAGTTCAAGCACTGGAACACGACCGTCGACCCGAAGACCGGCGTGCCGCGGGGTGCGCTGGATGCGATCACTTTCGCCATTCACGACGGCGGCCACAGCCACATGGACGCGCTCTGCCACTACGCGGTCGAGGGCAGCAAAGGACCAGGCAAGACGGTGCTCGGGTTCAACGGGAAGCCGCAGGAACTGTTGCCGGAGGGCTGCGGGGCCTATGCGATCGACAAGATGGGCAAGGCCTATGTCACGCGCGGCATCCTCATCGACATGCCGCTCCTGAAAGGCGTGAAGTACCTCGAACCGCACACGCCGATCTACCCGGAGGACCTCGACGCCTGGGAGAAGTTCGCGAAGATCAAGATCGGGAGCGGCGACGTGGTGTTCGTGCGCACGGGCCGCTGGGCGCTGCGCAACGAGAAGGGGCCGTGGAATGCGGCGCGCGAAATCGCGGGCCTGCACGCCTCGACGCTGCCCTGGCTCAAGCAGCGCGACATTTCCGCGCTGGGCGGCGAGGGCGTCGTCGACGTCCAGCCCTCGGGGACGCCCTGGAATCGACCGATTCATAGCATCGCCATCCCCATCATGGGCGTGCCGATGATTGACAACAGCTACCTTGAGGACGTGGCCGTCGTGGCGTCCCGCTTGAAGCGGTGGGACTTCATGCTCTCATGGGTGATGATGCAAATCCCGAACGGAACGGCCACACCGTTCACGGCAGTCGCGGCGTTCTAACGGAGCGCCTTGGCCTCTTCTGAAGGCCCGGGCACTCTCTCGACCAATGTCTGCAGGCAGCTCGGACCCGCACGCCACCAGGAGAGGATCGGTGAACATGGCCGCATCAGACAGTCTCACCAGTCGGCGACACTTCTTCAAGCTCCTGGCTGGCAGCCCGCTGCTCGCCCTGGCCTACTCCACGCTCCCGCCCAGTTGGCAGCAGGCCGTCGCGCAGGAGTCGCGGCGGCGTGCGACCGCCGGCCCGCGGCCTGGCGGGGTTCGCTGTGCCGGCTGCGGACGGGAGATGGCGATGGCGCAGGCGACTGGCGCCTCGCCGCAAGTGCCCGGAGCCCTCGACGCGCACTTCTCCGGCCAACTGATCGAAACCGTCGAGGACGCCATCAACGTGTGGGATTTCGAGAGGGTCGCCCACGCCGGCAACCTGCCGGAACATTGGGCCTACCTTCACTTGGGGGTCGACGATCTCGAGACCCGCGTGGCGAACCGCGAAGGCTTCCAGCGCCTCATGCTTCGCCCCAGGCGACTGGGGCCAGACACCACGAAGTTGGACACGTCGGTCCGGCTGTTCGGGCGCACGTGGGGCACGCCGCTGTTTCTGTGTCCGGTCGCGGCACTCGAGGCGTATCACACCCAGGGCGAGAGTGGCGCGGCGCGCGCGGCGCGCGCCCGAGGCATTCTGCAGATTCAATCGCATCAGAGCTCGCAGTCGTATGAAGCCATCGCAGAGGCGAGGGGCGAGCCCCAGTGGTTTCAGCTCTACACGACACCTGACTGGACCGTGAACAAGAAAGTGATCGACCGGGTGGCGGCGGCAGGGTGCCCCGTTCTGGTGTGGACCGTCGATCTGCTGGGCGGCAGCAACCGGGAACTGTCGCGGCGCTCTCAAGGCCAGCAGGAATACAACCGGCCGCTCTGCCAAAACTGTCACAACCACAAGCCCGGCTACCAGAGGCCCATGCGCCGCGGCCTGGATGGGCCTCCCGGGCCTCGTCCGTCATACACGTGGGACTACGTCAAGCGTCTCAAGGATGCCACCAGCATGAAAGTGATCCTGAAGGGCATCGTCACACGTGAGGACGCGGAGCTGGCCATCGCCAACGGCGCGGATGGCATCTTCGTGTCCAATCACGGCGGCCGCGCCGAGAACAGCCTGCGGTCGACGATCGAGGCCCTCCCCGAGGTGGTCGCCGGCGTGAAGGGCCGGGTTCCCGTTCTCATCGACAGCGGCGTCCGCCGCGGCGCCGACATCTTCAAGGCGCTGGCGCTCGGCGCCGATGCCGTCGGGATCGGCCGGCCCTACGTCTGGGGCCTTGGCGCGTTCGGTCAGGAGGGCGTCGACAAGGTGATCGAGTTGCTCCTCGATGAGTTCACAATGGTCATGAGGCAGACGCGGACGACGACGATCGATCAGATCGGCCCGCAGTATGTGATGGAAGGGCGGGCGCCGATCATGATGCGCAACAACCACCTGGGCTTCGGCCTGTGATGTCGAAATTGGCGGACACGGAAGGGGTGTTTCGAATGTCACCGCATGCGGGAATCAAGCTTGGGCTGGCGATCGCACTCAGTGCCGGATGTGTGGTCGTGCAGGCGCGATCAGCAGCCGCACAACAGCACAACGTGGACTTCACTGTGTCTGGGACATCGACTATTCGCGGGTGGACATGTTCGGCGAGGGGTGTGATGGCCGTCACTCCTGGCGCCGGCGCGGCCCGGCCGGCGGCGCCGGGCTTTGCGACTGGGGTCGAGGCCGCGACGGTCACGGTTCCGGTCAAGGAGTTCAAGTGCCCCAACGACGAGATGACGCAACATCTTCTCGAGGCCATGAAGGCCGACAAGTTCGCCGAGATCGTTTACCGCCTGGATCAGTACGAGGTGAGGGGCGGACAGACCCAGGCGACAGGCACGCTGACGATTACCGGTGTGACCCAGCCCATCAGCTTGGCCGTCGCGTTGAAAGCCGCCGACAAGGCGGTTCAGATTGAGGGAAACACGCGACTCGACATGACGAAGTTCGGCGTCGATCCCCCGGTGGTGATGCTGGGGTTGCTCAAAGTGGGACCCCAGATCCGTATCGAGTTCAAGGGTCTTCTCGCCCGATAGAACAGGAGATGGCCCCGGCCGGCTACGACGCCGAGGCCTCTTCGAGCGCGGCACGGTCGATGACCACGAAGCCGTCCTTCTCGGTGTGCAGGACGTTCTCCTTCTGCCAGCGGCTCATGATGCGAATCGCGGTTTCAATGGTCGTGCCGGTCAGGTCGGCGAGCTCCTGGCGCGACAGCGGCATGGGGACATGGATGCCGCCGCGCTCGGCCTTGCCGATTTGCTCGCACAGCTTGAGGAAGAGCCGGGCGAAGCGGGCCTCGACGCGCGCCCCGGTCAGCTCCGCCAGGCGGCGCGTCAACTCCGCCAGGCGCAGCGTCAGGCCCGACAGCAGCCCGCGCACCAGCGCGGGATCCTGCTCCAGCAGGCGGAAGAACGCCGACTGCTCGATGCACAGGCACTGCGTGGGCTCGAGCGCCAGGGCCGAGGCCGGAAACGGCGCGCCTTCGTACACCGCGACCGCGCCGAGCGGATCGCCGGCGCCGAAGATCTCGAGAATGATCTCCTTGCCGGCGGGCGTCGACTTGAACACCTTGACGCGGCCCGTGACGATGGCGATGAAGGCGTCGCCGGGCTGGCCCTCCGAGAAGATCAGCTCGCCGCGATCGTAGGACTTCAAGTGCGCCACCTGCCCCACCCGGGTGCGCGCATCGGGCGGGAGGCGGCGGAACATCGGGATTCGGCGAAGCAGGTCGTCATCCGGGGGCGCAGACACGAGAGGAATGATATGCCACCTTCGCCAATGGCGCGGCCCGCCGCCTGACTACGGCAGGCGCCGCTCGAGCTCCAGCGCGCGCGGGAAGAGTTCTTCGTTCTCGGTGCGGTGATGCTCGCGCAGGTCGGCGTCGAGCTGCGCCAGCTGCGTCAGGCAATGACGCCACGCCACCGTGGCGTCATCGTCGGGCGCGAACCCCCGCGTCAGCGCGCGCAGGCGCGCCATCACGACCTCAATCCGGGCGTGTTCCGTCTCCATCATGCGGATGGGGTGAAGGACGGTGGGAAACGGCAGTGGCGGACGGCTCCTGCCCTCGCGCTCCGCCTGCGCCAGCGCCACCAGCGCCGGGAACAGCAGGTTTTCTTCCTTCGACAGGTGGCCCTTCAGCTGGTGCACGAGGTCGGCGACCACGGCGCGGGTCTCGGCCAACGCGCCCGCGGCGCAGTCGTCGTCGGCGAGCCGGCCGAGGTCTTCCTGGATGATGGGCAAGGCCTGGTGGAGGTAGGCGTGGTGCCGAGACACGATGCTTGCGCACAATTCGTCGATGGGCGGTGCAGCGTCGCGATTGCCTTCGCGCATCCGGTGTTCCCTCCTGGGATACCCCCAGGCGTTCTAATCTGAGCCAATGGTACCGGAGGGTCGGCGTCCCATTACATGATCGCCGTCATAGGGCCGCCGCCGGGCGGCCGGGGCGTCACCCCTCGTATCGCATCATCGTCATGAAGCCCATGTCCATGTGGAACTGGTGATGACAGTGAAACAGTGAGAGGCCGGGCTGGGTCGTGGGGACGTCGATTTCCACCTGGCTCCAGGCCGGCACGACGACCACGTCCTTCCAGAGGCCCGAGACGCGTTGGCCGGCGTACTTGACCAGCTCGAACGTGTGTCGATGCAGGTGGATGGGGTGCGCGTCGGCACTCTGGTTGTCCATCAGCCAGCGATAGCGCCGGTTGGCGCGCACCATGATCGGGTCGATGCGCGGGTGGGACTGGCCGTTGATCGTCCAGCTGTGCCCGTCGCCCTTGGGCTTGAACACCATCGTCAACCGGCCATCGGGTTCGGCCACTGCGGCCGTCCCGCTGAACCGGGCGTAGCTCCAGCCCTCGGTCGCCGTCGGCGCCCATCGCGGCGGCCCCGGCTGGCCGGCGTACTCGATGACAATGCCCAGCCCGGCGTCGCGCTGGGCGGTGCGCGTTTCGCCGAGGACCCAGACGCCGGGCCGCTTCATGTCGACAATCGCGTCGATGCGCTCGCCCGGGCCAAGCTCCACCATGGGGACGCTGGCCGGCGCCGGCACGGCGTTGCCGTCGAGGGCCACAACGCGAAACAGGTGTCCGGGCAGCGCCAGGTGGTGATGCAGCGTGGCGCTGGCGTTGACCATCCGGAACAGCACCCGCTGGCCCTCGCGGACGCGGATCGGCTCGCCGCCGCCCAGCATCTTGCCGTTGATCGAGTGATAGCGGTAGCTGACGTCGGCCGGGCTGGCAGTCGTCACCCGCGGGTCCCATTCGTGAAGCAGGATCGGGATCTCCTGATCGTAGGCGCCCGGCTCGTCGCCGTTGTCGACCACGAGCATGCCGAACTGGCCCGTGTAGGTTCCCACCTTGAAGTTGCGGCCAGCGGTGTTGTGGCTGTGATACCAACGGGTACCCGCGGGATCCGGCGTGAAGGTGTACCGGCGGCGGCCGCCGTTGGGCGGCGCGCCCGGCGTCCCCTCCTCATACACGCCGTCGACATCCGAGGGAATGTGAAGGCCGTGCCAGTGGACGATGTCCATTTCCCGCGTGTCGTTCCACACGTCGACAATCACCGGCCGTCCGCGGCGGGCGCGCAGGAGCGGGCCGGGCACCTGGCCGTTGTACGCCAGGGTCTTCACCGTGCGTCCGGGTTTCAACTCGAGCGACAGTTCGCCGATGCGAAGGGTGATATCGGCGGGTTCCGCGAACGTCTGTGGTGGCGCCGCCGGCTTGGGCGGCGGCATCCCCATGTGCTGCGCGCGGCCGACGGCCGCCAACGCCGGCCAGGCGCATGCCGCGGCGAGGAGCTCACGACGAGTCATCACGCTGAACGTAACACGGGCCGCGAGGCAGGGCGACCCCCGCCCCGCGCCAGTGTTCGCACCGGACGCTAGCTAGGGGACCTGCATCCCCTTGATGTAGTCCGCCAGCGCCGCGACCCGCAGCTCCGCGGTGTCGCGGCTCAACGAGTTGAACAGGGAGCCCCACATCGGCATGTCACGCGAGCCGTGTGCGGCAACCTCGTCCAGGCCCTGGATGTAGCGGCGGACCCTCGTATCAGGGAAGGCTCCCTTGTTCCGGGCGCTGATCGTCGTCAGATCGGCCGGGACCTTGGCCAGGGCCCTGGCGGCCGGGCCGTCGCCCTTGCCCGCCTTGCCGTGGCAGACGGCACAGTAGCTATCGAACATCGCCTTGGCGTCCGATGCCTTGACGTTCTTGATGGGCGCGTGCTCGATTTTCGTCTGGGCGAAAGCCGAGCCGGCGGATAGTGCGAGTGCGGCGAGTGCGGTGAAGACAAGTCGGACCATTCAGGTTCTCCTTCTTTGCTGTGAGGCCAGCACCTCCCCGCTCAAGCATCAGGTATGCCAAGCGATCCTGGCGAAAGTTGGGCGGGAAATGAACTGAGCAAGGCGAAAGGTCGCCCGGCAGGCCTCTTCGCAGGGGGATATTCCGCAGTGCCGAAAGTCCCTGCTGGCCGGTGTCGGAGAGACTCACAGCGCGAGCGCGAGAGCGCCCGCGGCCGCCATCGCGAACAGCGACCCCGCCGTCTGCCAGGCGAACCGGCGCTCGCCGACGACGATGGCAATGCCGCCCTTCATCAGGCAGTTGGCGATCACGCCCATCAGGATGGCGCGGCAGGCCAGGTCCACCGAGGCGCCGGTGGCGACGCTTCGCGTCATGGCGAGCGTCAGCGCATCGACGTCGGTCAGGCCCAGCACGAAGCCGCCCGCCATCACGCCGCCCTCGCCCAGCCACGACCGGGCGAAATGCACGGCGAACAGCACCACCTGGAACAGCGCCGCCATTTCCAGCGCCGCGCGGAACTGGAGCGGGTTGCGCAACTCCGGCGGCGCCGCCCGCGGACCGTCCATCTGGCGCCAGGCCAGGCCGAGCGCGACGAGGCCGGCGACAAAGGGCGGCCACAAGTATTCCGCCAGCGTCGGCACCAGCGCCGCATCGAGGACGGCCACGGCGACGGCCACCCGCAGGAACAGGATGGTGCTTGCCGCCACGGCTCCAGTGGCGAGCGGCGGCGCCTGGGCGGGATGCGCGCGGCTCGACCGCGCAAAGGTCAGCGTGACGGCGGTCGACGACACGAGCCCGCCCAGCAAACCGGTCAGGGGATACCCCGCGGCGCCGGCCAGCCGCTGGGCAATGAAACCGGCGAAGCTCAGGCCGGAGAACAACAACACCAGCATCCACAGCTCGCGCGGGCGAATCCCGGGGGCCGGGCCGAACGGGCCCTCCGGCAGCAACGGCAGAATCACCACCGACATCACCGCCACCCGCGCCGCCGCCAGCAGCATGGTGTTGTCCAGGCGATCGACAAACTTGTGCAGGCCCTGCTTTTCGGCCAGCAGCAGTACCGTGATCGTGGTCAGGGCCGCCGACAGCCGGAGCTCGCCGAGCCCGCTCAGCAGGCCGGTGGCCACGACGACCAGCGCCGCGGCCTCGGTCGTCGCATCGATGTCCTTCTTGCTGGCGCGCACATAGCCGGACACGATCAAGGCGAGGGCGCCCAGGAGCAACAGCCCGGCGGCCAACCGGTACTCGGCGTGCGTCAGCAGTCCGGCAATGCCGGCCAGGGTGCCGAGCAGCGTGAACGTGCGCACGCCGCCCAGCCGGGCGTCGGGGCCGGAGGCATGCCCGGATCGCTGGCGTTCCACGCCCACCGCCGCGCCGCCGAGAATGGCGACGACAAGACCGGCAATGGCGTCCAGGCCGAGGTCCACGAGTTCAGGATACTGCGTCTGTCACGGCTGCTGGTGTGACGGAGGGAACAACCATTTCAGCATCGGGCCGACGCGCTCCGCCCACGCCGTCTCGCTGTGCGTACCGCCTTCGAATTCCGCGTAGTGCAGGTCCACGCCCTCGACGTAGCCCGCCCCCACCAACGCCGCCTTGAGCAGCCGCGCATCGTCGAGGCCGCGGCGGCCCTCGGCGGTGCCCATGTCGACCCACAGCCGCAGCGCGGGCCGGGGCCGCGCCTGGCGCACGGTCTTCAGGATCGCGCGGCGATCCCACCACACCGACGGCGACAGCACGGCCAGGCGGCTGAACACGCCGGGATGCGTGAAGCCGAGGTGCAGCGTGACCAGGCCGCCGAGCGACGAGCCGCCGAGGCCGGTGTGCCCGGCCTCGGGCCGCGTCCGATAGGAGCGGTCGATCAGCAGCTTCAGTTCCTCGATCAGCAGGCGGCCGTACTTTCCCGCCAGGCCGCCGCCCAGCCGCGCGTCCCGGGTCGGCGTGTATTCGCGGATGCGTTCCTCGCCGGTGTTGTAGACGCCGACGATGATCAAGGGGTCGAGGTGGCCGGCGGCGATGAGCCCGCTGGCGGTCTCGCCGACGCGCCAGTGCTCGCCCTTCTGGAAGGCGGTGTCGGGATCGAACAGGTTCTGGCCGTCATGCATGTAAAGGACGGGGTACCGGCGGTCCGGCTCGTCGGCGTAGCCGGGCGGCAGCCACACCAGCACGTCCCGGTCGCCCGGCAGGAACGCGGAATGAAACTGTTCGTGCCGGTGGAGCGTGGCGTTCGGAGGATGCATCGGGCCGCACGATCAGTATATGTTTCAGGGTGCATGACCCGCGACCACCACAAGTGGTTCTCCCGTTCGCTGAACCGCGACATGGAACTGTTGATCTTCGGGCACGCCGGCCCGCCGGTGATCGTGTTTCCTTCGTCGATGGGCGCGTTCTTCGAGTACGAGGACCGGGGGATGGTCGGCGCGCTCGCCGACAAGCTCGAGCACGGGCGGCTGCGCCTGTTCTGCGTGTCGTCGGTCGACAGCGAAAGCTGGTACTGCAAGAAGATTCATCCGCGCCACCGCGTCGAGCGTCACCTGCATTACGAGGACTACATCCTCAACGAGACGGTGCCGCTCGTGCGTCACCTCACGCGCCACGACAACATTGGCGTGACCGGTTGCAGCTTTGGGGCGTACCACGCCATGGCGCTGGCGCTGCGGCACCCGTACACCTTCACCTCGTGCATCACGATGGGCGGCGCGTTCGACATCTCGCAGTTCCTCGACGGCTATCACGACGAGGACTGTTACTTCCTGAACCCGCCGGAATTCCTGCCGGGGCTGTCGGATCCCTACTACCTGGATCAGTTCCGTCGCAACAAGTGGGTGATCGTCACCGGCGACCACGACATCTGCCGCGCGCCCAACGAGCAGTTCTCGGCGATCATGCGGGCCAAGGGCATTCCCCATGCGCTGCACGTGTGGAACGACTCGAAGCACGACTGGCCGTACTGGTGCCCAATGGCGCAGGCGTACGTTCCTTGACGGGAGTCGGGAGTCGGGAGTCGGGAGTAAGCTAGTGCCTATGATCGCGAGACTTCGACTCCCGGTTCCCGGTTCCCGACTCCCGGCAGGTCTCTTATGAAGAAGATTGGCGTCCTCTTCGGCATGGAGAACACGTTCCCCGCGGCGCTGGTCGAGCGCATCAACGGCCTGCGCGTGGCGGGCGTGATGGCCGAGTTCGTGCAAATCGCCGACGTGCGCATGGCCGAACCGTGCGGGTACGACGTGATCGTCGATCGCATTTCGCACGACATCCCCTATTACCGCTCGTACCTGAAGAATGCCGCGCTCTGTGGCACGCGCGTCATCAACAACCCGTTCTGGTGGAGCGCCGACGACAAGTTCTTCAACTACGCGCTGGCCACCAAGCTCGGGGTCGCCATTCCGCCGACCATCCTGCTGCCGCACAAGGAGCACCCGACCGGCACCACCGAGCGGTCGATGCGTAACCTGAAGTACCCGCTCGACTGGGACGCGATCTTCGAGTACGTCGGCTTTCCGGCGTTCCTGAAGCCGTTTGACGGCGGCGGCTGGCGCGACGTCTACAAGGTCGACAACCGCGAGGAGTTCTTCGCCGCTTACGACCAGACCAGGACCTTGTGCATGACGCTGCAGCGCGGCGTGAACTTCCAGGAGTACTTCCGCTGCTACGTGGTCGGGCAGGAACAGGTGCACATCATGCCCTACGATCCGCGCGCGCCGTTCCACGAACGCTACGTCAAGAGCCCGCCGGCCTACCCCAAGGCCCTGCTCGAACGGGTCGAGCGGGACGCCCGCACGCTGTGCCAGGCGCTGGGCTACGACCTCAACACGGTGGAGTTCGCCGTCGAAGACGGCGTGCCCTATGCCATCGACTTCATGAACCCGGCGCCCGACGCCGACCTGCACTCGGTGGGCCAGGCCAATTTCGACTGGATCGTGAACGAAGTCGCCAGGCTGGCCGTGAAGACGGCGACTGAACCCGCACCTCCGGCGACCTATCGCTGGGATGCTTTTCTGGAAGGCTAGGCGGCACTAAAGTGCCGCCCATCTGGCAATGAAGCCTTCATTCAGCCTCGGCATCGAAGAGGAATACCAGACCATCGATCCGGTCACCTACGATCTGCGGTCGCACATCAACGCCGAGATCATCGCCAAGGGCAAGCGGCAGCTCGACGAGCGCATCAAGGCCGAGATGCACCAGTCGGTGGTCGAGGTCGGCACCGGCGTCTGCCGCAACATGCAGGAGGCGCGCGCCGACATCGTCAACCTGCGCCGCGCCATGGTCAAGCTGGCGCGCGAGAACGGCCTGCTGCTGTGCGCCGGCGCCACGCATCCGTTTGCCGACTGGCGCGCGCAGGACATCTATCCCGACGAGCGCTACCTGCAGGTGGTCGAGGACATGCAGCTGGTCGCGCGCTCGAACCTGATCTTCGGCCTGCACGTGCACATCGGCATCGAGGATCGCGAGGTCGCCATCCACCTGATGAACCAGGTGCGCTACTTCCTGCCCCACCTGCTGGCGCTGTCGGCCAACTCGCCGTTCTGGATCGGCCTCAACACCGGGCTGAAGTCGTACCGCTGCAAGGTGTTCGACAAGTTCCCGCGCACCAACATCCCCGACACCTTCACGAGCTGGGCCGACTACGAAAGCTTCGTCAACCTGCTGGTCAAGACCAACAGCATGGACAACGCCAAGAAGATCTGGTGGGACGTGCGGCCGCATCCGTTCTTCTCGACCGTCGAGGTGCGCATTTGCGACATCCCGATGCGCGCCGACGAGACGCTGGCGCTGGCGGCCCTGATCCAGGCGACCATGGCCAAGCTCTACAAGCTGCACTCGCGCAACCAGGGCTTCCGCATGTACAGCCGCGCCCTGATCATGGAAAACAAGTGGCGCGCCGCCCGCTACGGCCTCGAAGGCAAGCTGATCGACTTCGGCCAGGAGATCGAAGTGCCGGCCAAGGACCTGATGCTCGAATACCTCGACTTCATCGACGACGTGGTCGACGAGCTGGGGAGCCGGAACGAGATCGACTACATCAAGACCATGCTCGAGCGGGGCAACGGCGCCGAGCGCCAGCTGGCCGTGTTCGCCGAGACCCAGGACCTCAAGAAGGTGGTCGAATACATGGTGTCCGAGACGCAGGCAGGACTGTAGAATTTGATGATGACTTCGACGCCCGATCTCGAGCTGGAACCCGGCGCCCGGAACGCCATCCGCGTCTGCCTCAACGTGCAGCCGCACGAGCGCGTCACCGTGATCGCCGACCGCGAATGCGCCGACATCGCCGCCAGCCTGGTGCACGAGATCGAGGCCGTGGGCGCGCCCTACCGGGCGTTCATCCTCGAGGACGTCGCGGCGCGGCCGCTCGTCGACCTGCCGGCGGTGATTGCCACCGACATGGAACGGAGTCAGGTCAGCATTCTCGCGGTCCACGTCCAGCGCAACGAGCTCAAGTCGCGCATGCAGCTGACCGACATCGTCAACCGCCGCCGGATGCGCCATGCCCACATGGTGAACATCAACCGGCAGATGATGCTCGAGGGCATGCGCGCCGATTTCCACAAGGTCGACGCGCTCAGCGCCAAGGTCATCGGCATCGTCCGCGGCGCCAGGCAGGTGCGCGCCACGACCAGGGGCGGCAGCGACTTCGTCGCCGACCTCAACCCCAACTACCGCTGGGTGAAGACGAGCGGCCTCATCAGCCCCGACAAGTGGGGCAACCTGCCGGGCGGCGAGGTGTTCACCAGCCCGGGCGACGTCAACGGCACGCTGGTGATCGACGGCGTCGTCGGCGACTACCTGTGCGAGAAGTTCGGCAGCCTGTTTCAGACCCCGCTCACGCTGCGGGTGAAGGACAACCGGCTGGTCGAGGCGTTCAGCGAGAACAAGGAGCTCGAGGACGACTTCTGGAAGTACACGCACACCGACGAGAACTCCGACCGCGTCGGCGAGTTCGCGATCGGCACCAACATCGAGCTCAAGCAGGTGATTGGCCACATCCTGCAGGACGAGAAGTTCCCGGGCATCCACATCGCCTTCGGCAACCCGTACGGCGTGCACACCGGCGCCGACTGGTACTCGTCCACCCACATCGACGTCGTCGCCACCCGCTTCGACATCTGGGTCGACGGTCGCAAGATCATGGACGATGGGAAGTTCCTGATCGACTGAACCTGGGAGTTGAAAGTTGAGGAGTTGAAAGTGGGCAGTTTCAGTTTCGAGTTACAGTTGCCAGTTGCAGTTTTCGGCGTCAGCACTGGAACTTGAAACTGAAAACTGGCACTGGCGCTTTCAACTGCCAACTTTCAACTTTCAACTCGCATGATTCCGCCCCTCCGGCAACAGTTCAACGCCTCCTGGTCGGAGCGCGGCTACCGCGACCTGATCGCCCGCCTCGAAACCCTGACCGGCGCGACGCTCGGTTTCCCGATCAGCGAAACCCCCTGCTTTTTTCCCCGTTCGTTGATGGACGAGTTGTCGGCCACCGGCCTCGAGCTGGTGGGGCAGATCCTCGACCATCCCGGGGCCCGCGCCGCCGCCCTGGCCGCCGTGCCCGATCGCTTCAATGGCCCGAACGCCGAGGCGCAGCCGACGTTCCTGCAGGTGGACTTCGGCCTGGTCCGCGGGCCGGCAGGCGCCATCGAACCAAAGCTGGTGGAGCTGCAGGCGTTTGCCTCGCTCTATGGCTTTCAGCTGGCGGTGGCCGAGGCCTATCGCGAGGCGTTCGCGCTCGACTCGTCGCTGGATCTCTGCCTGGCGGGCCTGCCGGCGGCGCAGTACCACGACCTCGTCGGCCAGGCGTTGCTGAACGGCCACGACCCGAAGCACGTCGTGCTGATGGAGATCGAACCGCGCCAGCAGAAGACGTGGCCCGACTTCGTCGTGACCGAGCAGATGTGGGGCGTCCGCGCCGTTGACACGTCGGCAATCGAACGCGAGGGCCGGCGCCTGTTCTACCGGCGCGACGGCCAGCTGACGCCGATCGCGCGGATCTACAACCGCGTGATCCCCGACGAGCTCGAGCGCAAGAACGTGCCGTTGCCGTTCGACTACCGCGACGATCTCGACGTGGAGTGGGCGGGCCACCCGTCGTGGTACTTCCAGATCAGCAAGTTTTCCATCCCATGGCTGAAGCATCGATCGGTCCCGGAGACGACCTTCCTGCACCAGCTCGATCGGCTGCCCGCGGATCGCGATCGCTATCTGCTGAAGCCGCTGTTCTCGTTTGCCGGCGGCGGCATCATCTTCGCGCCCACCGACGCGCAGATCGCCGCCATCCCCGCTGATCAGCGGTCGAACTACATCCTGCAGGAGCGCATCCAGTTCGAGCCGGTGATCCAGACGCCCGAGGGCCCGACCCAGGCGGAAATTCGCATCATGTACGTGAGGAGCGGTGATCGCTTCCGGCCCGTGCTGCCGCTGATCCGCATGGGCCGCGGCAAGATGATGGGCGTGGATCACAACAAGGGACTGCGGTGGGTCGGCGCCTCGGCCGGACTCATCGCCAACGGTCAGAGCCCGGCCACGGAAAAGGGGTCGGGGATCTTTTCCAGTGAAACACCCCTGGAAATGGCCGCCAATTCGGCCCTGACTGTCATTCCTGGCAAGATTTCGGGCGGTTTGTAAGGGGTTAGGTCTGGAAAAGATCCCCGACCCCTTTTCCGTTGTTTTTTTCCGGCGAGCGAACCGTCACGGCCGTGACCTGCCCCGCCTCGAGGTGAAGCACGCGATCGGCGATCGCGGTGAGCTCGGCTTCGTCGTGCGTGACATAGACGAGCGGCACGTGCAGGTCGCGGCGAATGCGCAGCACGTAAGGCAGGATGCGATCGCGGCGCGCGCGGTCGACGCCGGCCAGCGGTTCGTCGAGCAGCAGCACCGCCGGCTGCGTCATCAACGCGCGGGCAATCGCAACCCGCTGTTTCTCGCCCCCCGACAGCTTCGGCACCCGCCGCGTCAGCAACGGCGCCAGGTCGAGGATCTCGATCAGCGTCGAACGCAGGCGTGACTCCGCGTCGCCCCGCAGGTGGCGGCGGCTGTGGCGAACGCCGTAGTTGATGTTGCCGTGGACGTCGAGATTGGGGAACAACAGCGCATCCTGCGGCACGTAGCCAATCTGCCGTTCGCGCGGCGGCAGGTCGATGCCGGCCGACGACGAGAACAGCACGCGGTCACCCACGCGAATTTCGCCCGCGTCGGGCCGGCGAAGGCCGGCGATGGTCTCGAGCAGCGAGGTCTTGCCGCTGCCGGATGGGCCGAACAACCCCAGGACCTCCACCGCCGAGGTGTCGCGGACCTGCAGTTCGAATGCCTGCTGCCGCAGCGTGACGTCAAGAGTGAGGGTAATCATGCGTGGCGGCAAACCTTCAGGTTTGTCGTACCTCCACCAGCCGGTTCGACAGGTAGATGGCGCCAAAGGCCAGCAGCGCCGACAGCAGCAGCAGGCCCCACGCCGCTTCTTCGCGGCCGGTCTCGACGAAGGTGTAGATGCCGACGGCCAGCGTCTGCGTGCGGCCGGGAATGGCGCCGGCCACCATGATGGTCGCGCCAAACTCGCCCAGCGCGCGCGAGAAGCCGAGAATGGCGCCGGCGACAATGCCGCGCGAGGCCAGCGGCAGGGTGATGGTTCGCAGGATGCGGAAGCGGCCGGCGCCCAGCGTCGCGGCCAGGTCTTCGTACCGGCGATCCACCTGTTCAATGCCCGATCGCACGCTGCGGGCCACGAGCGGGAAGCTCACGACCATCATCGCGATGACCACGGCCTTCCAGGTGAAGACCACCTCGATGCCCACCGCGTCAAGCGCCCGGCCCACGGGGCTGCGGCGGCCGAACAGCCACAGCAGCAGCAATCCGGTGGCGACCGGCGGCAGCACCAGCGGCAGCGACACGACCGTCTCGAGCAGCGCCTTGCCGGGGAAGGTGGCACGCGCCAGCACCCAGCCCGCGGCAATGGCAAACGGCAGCGTCAGCGCGGTCGCAATCAGCGCCATCGCCACCGTGAACTGCGCGATGGCCCAGGTCTCAGCGCTCAACGCCAAACCCCCGCCGCCTGAATACCGCCGCCGCCTCGGGCCCCTGCAGGAACTGCAGGAAGCGGCGGCCCTCGGCTTCGGCGGGACCGGCAATCACCGCGGCCGGCTGCACGATGTTCAAGTACGCGTGCCCGTTCGCTGGTAACCGGCCAACCACCCGCACGTCCGCGTCGCGGGCGTCGGTGGCGTAAACAATGCCCGCGTCCACGCGGCCGGCCTCCACCGCCGACAACACCGCCCGCACCGTCGGGAACGGGATCACCTTCGATTGCAGCCGCGCCCAGGCGCCCTCGTGCTCGAGCCAGCGGCGGCCGTACACGCCGGCGGGCACGCTGCTGGTCTCACCCATCGCCAGCCGCGCGACGCGGCCCTCGAGCAACGCCGCGAGGTTGGCTGGCGCCGGCCGATCGACGGGCGCTACGATCGCCAGTTCGTTGGTGAGCAGGCGCGTGCGGGTGCCGGCGACCACGCGGCCGGCCTTTTCAACCACATCCATCTGCAGATCGTCCGCGCTGAGGAACACCGCCGCCCGCGCGCCCTCGACGATCTGCCGCGCCAGGGTATTGGAGCTGCCAGTGTTGAGGGAGACGGTCACGCCCGTCGCCGCACGGTACAGCCCTGCGATCTCTTCGAGAGCGGCGTGCATGCTCGCGGCGACCGACACGACCAGGCCGGGGGGCTGTGCAGCGGCGGGCGCGCTTGCGGCCAGCGCTACAATCCCGGCGGCCAGCCAGTTGACGACTTGTATTGCCGCGCGGCGCGTAGCCATGGACTAGGTAATTTAGTATGATTTCAGACGAGTTTAGCAACGACTTAGAGCGTATTCATGATCCTGAGCAAAACCGGGCAGACCCAGGCGGCGGCCACGCGTTGCACGCCCCTTTCCAAGCCACAGCCCGGCCGCAGGGTGCGGCAATGAGCGAGCTGCTGACGGTGCGCGCGGCAGCCGATCGGCTGGGTGTCGCCTACTCGACCCTCAAGCAGTGGATCTATGACGGCTCGGTCCGCACCACGCGGACGAAGGGCGGCCACCACCGGATTGCCGAGTCCGAAGTCCTCCGGCTGCAGCTGGGTCCGGGGGTCACGGACGTAAAACCGGCGCCGCAACCGGCGGCGGGTGCGCGAGGAGTGCTGGTCGCGCTCAGCGGCCGCAACCAGCTGCGCGGCATCGTCGACGAAGTGCGCAGCGACGGCCTGTTATCGCAGGTGCGGCTGCGCATTGGGGATCAGGTACTGACCGCGGTCATCACGCGCGATGCGGTGAACGAGCTCAAGCTCAAGAAGGGCGACGAGGCCGTGGCGATCGTCAAGTCCACTGAAGTGATGATCGGACGCCTGCGATAGGCCAGGCCTGACGTGTTCTCGCCGTCAACGCCCTGCCGCTCAGCCGCGAGCGGCGGTCACGGTTTTGCGAAGGAGTCTACTTCATCTGCCGCTCGACGGCTGTTAGGCCGCGGTTACAACGCAAGACCTGAGAAATCGCGTGACCCGCGAAACACCGTAGCAATTTCCACGGTGGTTGCCAGGCGCCGATAAACGATACGAAAATTGCCGGAAATGACTTCCCGCAGAGCCGGGGACTGCCGTTCCGGCACCATACGACCCGAATCGGGAAACTGCTGAAGGCGCTCAACAGCGGCGACGATGCGGCGGACTGTCAAGTCCGCCCAGGCTGGCGAATCGACGTCAATGAAAGTGCGAATCTCTTCGAGATCAGCGACGGCGCGCGGAGACCAGATGAGTTCGGTCACAGGCCAAGACGCCGCTTAACCTCTTCGTGAGGAATGCCCTCGCCCCGGTCGAGCTGAGCCAGACCTTCTTCGATCTTCGCGAGAAACACCAAGCGTTCAATCGCGTCGTCGACCGAGGCATCTTCGGGCAGTTCACGAATTGCCTCGATCATCCGCTCGCGCGTCATGCGATGTGGCATATGAGCCGATTCTACGCTTCTTGGCGCCAAAGCCAAACACCGGTGGCGGCCTAACGCCTCGGCTTCAGCCGCGCCGGCCTTATGATGCGCCGGGCCAGGCGTCGGCTGCAAGTGATGGCATGGACTCCTCCCGCTGTATGACTTCGCGCATCATGGTGCTGTCCGGCGACCGTGAAGGCGAAGACAACGACAGGAGGAGTCCGATGACGCATCATCCTACGACTGTGGCGGTGGACCTTTCAATGACGGTATTTGAAGTGGGGATCGCGGACCGCGACTGGCGGCTCGTCGAACGTCGCCGGCTCAATCGAATGCAATTCGGGCGCTTTCTGGCAGACCAGCCGGCGAGTCACATCGTGATGGAAGCCTGCGGGACCGCGCATCACTGGGGTCGCGTGGCGCAACACCATGGGCATCACGTGACCTTGCTGCCCGTGCGGCATGTGAAGCCCTTCTTGCGCGGGAACAAGACGGACCGCACCGACGTGGACGCACTGGTGGATGCGGTGCGCACGGGCGCGATTGCTCCGGTTCATGTGAAGACAGTGGCACAACAGGAGATCGTCGCGCTGCACCGCATTCGCGATCAGTGGATGGCGACGCGGACGGCGCGCCTCAATGCCCTCCGCGGCTTCTTCCGGGAACACGGCATCCCACTCCCGACCGGCCCGCGTGCGGCCCTGGCTGCGGTGCCGGCATTGGCCGAGCAGCTGCCCCCGCAACTCGCGCTCGCCGTCACCAGCGTGTACGAAGACACGCGGGCGTTGGAGACGCGCATCAGCGCCATCGATCGACAGCTCGGCGCGATCGCGAAAGACAATACCACCGTCCAGCGCCTCCTCGAGATCCCGGGCATCGGCGTGCTGACCGCGACCGCACTGGTCGGCTCGGTCGGGCGCATTACCGCGTTTCGGCGCGCCCGCCACTTTGCCAGCTGGTTGGGCCTCACCCCGCGCGAACATTCCAGTGGGCCCCGACGACGACTCGGCTCGATCACCAAACGTGGCGATGTCTATCTGCGGTGTCTGCTCACACATGGGGCGCGAGCCGTGCTGCTCACGGCCCAACGACAGGCCGCGGCGCGGAAGCCCTTGACGGGCCTGCAGCCGTGGGCGGTGCAGCTCGCCGCCCGCAAGGGCCACAACCAGACGACGATCGCCGTCGCCAATCAACTCGCGCGCATCGTCTGGGCGGTCTGGGCTCGCGACGTCGCGTTCCGTGCGACGCCCGTGGCGGCGTAACGCGGCATTCGGTCGGTCACCAAGGAGCTGCACAGCGAGCAAACACACGATCATCGCCCGACAGGTCGGACCGGCACTGGACGAGGCCGATAACACGGTTGGTCCTCGAGACCGCTGTTCAGCGATTGGCCCCCGGTGCGCGCATGTCCATGATGGCCAGGTGCGTGCGCGCACCGCTCACAGGCCGGATATACGACCGCAGCCGATCATCGTCGCGGTTTTGATCGTTTCGTTTTCTTGCTGCGTGGACGGGAGGAGTCCATATACGCGTGGTTAGGCTTCGAGCCCGAATCTTCGCCTGTTGAGGTCTGTTTCGCTGATTGAGGCGCCGGCTGCTTCCACTCGGAAACGGCGGTAGACTGCCGCACCGATTCCGGACAGTCCGGACCGAGTGTAACCACAAACATGTCGACGGACTTGAAGGACAACAGCCAACCAGAAATGGGATCGACGCGGCTCATCGCGCAGATGTATTGAAACTCGCCTCCAGCGAGAGATCGATGAACATGTTGCGAATCGCGGCAGACCAAATTCAAGAGGGTCTCGTATTGTTTTCTCGTTGCGGGTCTGAGCAGGTGAACAGAGTGAGTCTCGGGAAGGTGCCCTCCGGATTCATGACGGTATAGGCCACGCGCCACGAAGCAATACCAGTCGTGGATCTGCCCCAACACCTGATCATCCAGTCGCAAGCCGAGCCCTGGCACAACAAGCCCGCTCGGCCTTCGAACCAAGCCACGCCACAACCCTGCTTTGAGAGAGCGTGCGAGGCGGAAGTTCTTCTTCAGAGTACGAGGAACCCGGTCCTCCAGAACCTGCCGAGACGCATCGCTCGCATGCCCGAACTGAAGGTAGACGCCGACGGTGGCGGCTCAGTATTGCACGAGCCGCCGTCGGCTGCATGCGTGTTAGGCAGAAATGGCGTTCTTCTCGCTCCGGCTACTTGTGGACCGTGACGTCAAGAAGCACTCCACCAGGCTGGTGGGGTCAGCAGCGGCTGTATTCCAAGCCGCAATGCTTGGATGAGTGGCAATCACAACACTCGTGCCGCTGGTGTTTCGGAAGGCTTGGCTTTTCCAACGTCGGGCATTGTCTTCGACAAACGTTCCCACGTGTTCTCGTGCGCCAAGTGTTCTGCGGACCCAATTCCCGGTGGTGCCGCCAAAACAGAGGATGACTTGAATACTCAAGGTGTTGATGACGCGCTCGTGAAACGTCCAGCAAGCGTTCGCGAGCTCATGTGCGCGACCCTTCAGGTCACTTTCTCGTGCCGAGCGAACGAAGATCAGGTTGCTCGACGGAACGCGTCCGGGATCGAGAGCAAGCCTTCCCAGCAAGTGGAGGACGCGCGGCTGCATTCGATAGGTACCGGGTGCAGCACCCTGCCAGGACTCGTCTCGGTAAGCGGACCAATTGTGTGGCTTCTCATGGAGGACGCGGTTCGAATGCCGCAACAGAGTGCTTCGGACCTGCTTCGATGGCGAGCCACCCGGGTTCAGCCCGAGCAGATACAGTCGCGAGGGGTTGCTGAACGCGTCCCGGCCGGAATAGAACACGGCGCCGGACTCGTCAAGCAGATGCGTCGGGACGGCGCGGAAGAGTTCGTCAATCATCGTGATTGTTCTTCTGCCTAACGTCAGGCATCAGCCGCAGCGCTCAGGAGTTGAGTGCGCTGCCGGCTGCATGCCAAGTCAGGCCGCTCATTTCCAAAACGCGGACTTCGTAACACGCCTGGAGTTTCCCGTGAGACTTTCCCGATCACATCTTCCCCATGTCGACATCCCGCAAGAAAGCAAGGACGCCGTGCATATACGTTTGCTGGTCGTCGTACATGGCGAGATGACTGCCGTTCGGACAGTACAGGTAGCGCCCTTTCGGAAACTGCTTTGCCATGCTCTCCATGTGTGCCGGATCCATCGTGTCGTATCTCGCGCCGATGACCAGCGTCGGCACGGTGATGGATTTCAGAGCCGCAAACCGATCCCAGGTCAATAGCTTGCCACCAGCACCCATCTCGCTCGGCCCTTGCATCGGCACGTAGATTTCTCGGTTCAGCCGAGCGAACGCGCGGTTCACGCCGTCCGGCCATTGATCGGGCGGCATCCGGAGAATGTGTTGCGTATAGTATGCGGGGACCAACAACTCCATGTACCGCGGGTCCTCGAACCGTCCCGCCACTTCGAGGCGGCGAATTTCATCCGCGGCTTTCGGGTCCATCTGGGGAATGAGCACCTCCTGGGCGTACTCGTTGTACGCAGGCCCGCTGGCCATCATGTTCGAGATGATGAGCCCCTTCAGATTCTGCTGGTGCTTGAGCGAGTACTCGATGGCCAATAGGCCGCCCCATGAGTGCCCGAATAGGTAGAAGTTGTCTGGGGTCAGCTTCAGCGCAGTGCGAACCTGCTCGACCTCTTCGACGAACCTAGGAATGTCCCACAACGATGGCTCTTTCGGCTGGTCGCTGAACGCCGAGCCGAGTTGATCGTAGTAGTAGTACTCGACGTCGGCACCAGGGAAATAGCTGTCGAAGGCCTCCAAGTACTCGTGCGTCGCCCCTGGGCCTCCGTGCAGCAGCAACACCTTGATTCGCGGGTTGTTGCCGGTTCGTTTTGTCCAGACCGTGAACGTACCTTTCGGGGTGGCGATGGAAATTCGCTTTACGCCGCCGGACAGCACGTCGTCACGTCCGGTGTTGTCGAAGTACGAGCCTGCTGGAGAAGCAGTCGGTACGAGCGCGGTTCCGGTCGTCGCCTCGCCACTTGTCGAGCCAGGGCGTGCACAGCCTTGGGCCAGCAAGCCGATCAGCATCGGCACCCATAATGTCCTCATCGATATTCCTCCCCCGCAGCGCGTGAATGATTCATCGACCACCGCTGGTTGGTCGGCTCGGCCTGTTGTTCGTCCACCGACGAGTCCGCGTGACACGTATCTCCATAGCGGCAGTGTTGTCCACCAGCGCTGTCCGCCTAACGCCAGCGTTCACCAGCGGGCGCTACAGATTCGCGGGGCGACCGTCTGGTGCAACGCATGTTAGGCGTTACCGTTTGCAAGCAATGGCGAGACGACCCTCGCCAGTGCAGTGCCAAGTGAACGATGTTGATCGGCGTCCAAGTGCACGCCATCGATGGCACTGGTGGCGGTGACGCTGGCCGCCTCGAAAAACTCGCAGTGGCGGTCACGGGCCATGGCCTCATAGGCGGCCGCAAGTCCCACGCTCTTCTGACGGGCGCCATCGAACTTCGGCGCGATCGGCCCCTTCGGCTCTGCGATCGGAGGCGGCGCCACGACCAGAATGCTGGGCACTCGCATTCCTGGCTCAATGGGAGATCGCCGAATGGCATCTACGAGGGCAGCCATTCCTTGCGCCGAGTGCCAGGCATTGTGTGTATGCATTGACTGAAAATCGTTCGTGCCTAGCATCAGGATCACAAGTGCCAAGGGGGAGTGGCTCTCGATTCTCTGTTCGAGTCCGACGAGGCCATTGCGACCAGGCTTGTACGGATCCTCAAAGGCGGTCCGACGACCATTCAGGCAGTCCTCGATCACGCGAACGGCCTCACCTCCTCGAATCAGCACGTCCTCCATAACTCCTGGCCACCGGGCGTTGAACGGCAACCTCTGTCGCGTGTTTGGAATAATCCCCCACGTCAGGGAATCCGCGTAGACGAGGATTTGTTGCATGGTCCCAGTTTATTGACGCCTAACGCCACGCTGAGCCGTGAGGCGCTCGTCACGTTCGTCCGAGCGCCGAGTCGGCTCGAGCGGCATGTTAGCGCAAGTCGTCCGCCCTTGATGCCGACGGCGGGCCGGTGCCGGGCACTCGCGCACACCAGGGCGTGGCTGGATCCCCCGCTCGATCAACCGCGCCCCGATCGGTCGACACAGGATCGGCGCCCCTTGCGCGGCGTCAACTACTATTGACGGCCGGCAGATCTAATTGTCGCCGCGCACCCCTCGCGCGTGGGCCACGCGTGCCCCGCCGGCCGCCGCGACACCGTCATTTGCGCCGCCTCGAACCGCCTCCGGCAATCACTCGCGCGCCGACCCGTCGATCTGCCCAGGCCGGTTGCTTTTCCGTGTTGGTCTTCTGGTCTTTGGCTTCCCGCTAACGCCACGCTGAGCCGTGAGGCGCTCGTCACGTTCGTCCGAGCGC
>CAYGMD010000055.1:0-25733 GCA_964350785.1 uncultured Acidobacterium sp.
GTTTGGGTTGAAGGATCGCGGCCAGCTGCGCGCCGGCGCGTTTGCCGATGTGCTGATCTTCGACCTGGCGAAGGTCAACGACGCCGCCACTTACGAGAAACCGCACCAATTGGCCGAAGGGATGACCGACATCCTCGTCAACGGCGAACTGGTGCGGCGTGAGGGGACGTTCACGTCGGCCCTGGCGGGACGCGTGCTGCGTCCCGAGCGGCGCTAGTTGCCTACATGACGATCTCGAGTTCCGGGTCCTCGAGCAGTTGCTCCTGCTTCTGTGTCCCCACCATCCTCGTTCGCCAGATCTTGTAGGTCGCCGTACCGGCCTTGAGCGCCCTGGCCGACACGACCATGGTCGATCCAGTGCCGTTGAGTGCACCGGTAGGAAGCGGGGGATCGACGTAGGCGGGATCATCGAACCGGTACTCAATGACCCAGCCGCCGCGCAGGCAGTTGCCGAAGTCGGCGACATTCCAATTTACGGTGTCGCCAACCACCATGGGAATCTTCGCCGTCGTGTAGCTCTTGCACACGCCCGGATTGAGCACATGAGTGGATCCGGGAACGACCTTTGGCGACAACGTCTTGGCAACTTGGGACGTCAGTTGGTCCGTGCGAGTGCGCTCGGCAGCCACCTCCTGCCGTAAGCGTTCAATTTGCGCGGTCCCGATCCAATATCCCAGCCCCAGCGAAATCAACACCGACACGGCCACGGCAACTATTATCGGCTTCATTCAGGACTCCTCTTTTCGTCCGGCGTTACAAGCGTGGTGAAGTTTGGCAAGCCACTGATCGTGGCGAATTCATCTGTTGCTGCGATCGCCGCCCTGCTGTATCCCTTTCGAACCACCTCCGCAATGTGCCTCAAAGCCGCCTCCGTGCGGCCATTGAGAGCCTCGACAATCGCCGCCCGATAGATGACTTCGACGTCGTCTGCGCCCCTGGCCAGTGCCTCGCTAATGCGCCGGCCCGCAGCGTCGCGCTGGCCCGCCTTTGAAAGGAAGACGGCGAGCGCGGCCAGATTCCTGGCATCGTTGGGATCAACCTGCAAGTCGACCTCCGCCAGGCGGACAGCCTCCACATAGGCAGCACGCGCCTCCGCGGGACGCCGCATCTTGGTCAGGGCATCGCCGAGGTTGCGATGCGTGGCGGCGGAGTTTGGCCGGAGGGCGATGGCGTGCCGATATGCTTCGACCGCGCGGACGTAGTCACCGCGACCGTGCTGCAACGCGCCGATATTGGAGTACGCCTGCGCCGACGGTTGAATCGCGATGGCCTTTTCGTAGTTGGCCAGGGCCAAGTCCGGCTTGCCGACCGTCTGATAGGCCGTCCCAAGTTGCTGAAAGCCGAAAAAATTGTCGGGCTGCAGCTCCGTCACTTTTTGAAACGCCGCGATCGCGGCTTCATACCGGGCAGCCCGCAATAAGACGATCCCCATCGCGCTGTAAGAACTCCAGAAGTTTGGACGCAGCGCGATGGCCTTCTGGAACTCCGCCACTGATTCGTCAATCCGGCCCTGCCTGGCCAACACCTGTCCCAGCTGGCGGCGGGCCTCGTCGTAGTTGGGACGGAGTGCCAGGGCCCTGGTCAGTTCCTCCACGGCCTCCTGGTGACGACCGCTGCCGGACAGCGTAACTGCCATGGTGTAGCGGACCTCCGGCTGATTTGGATCAGTCCGAAGCGCCGTCATGCCGGCATCGAGTGCCTTCGCTGTCCACCGCGCATCACGGGTGTCGACGTACTTTTCCCAGTACGCCTCCCCCATCGCGGCATAAGCGATCGCAAACTTGGGATCGAGCGTCACGGCTTCGATCAGCGACGTGATGGCGCGGTCGAGGTTCCCCTTCACGTCACGTCGTTCTAACAACGCCCGGCCGCGCCAGTAGGCGGCCAGGGCATCCGGCCTGAGGGTTGGCGGCGCGGTCATGCGCTCGCGTTCACCGGGCGACAACCTGACCGCAAGCGCCGTGGCCAACGCGGACGCCAGCCGGTTCTGCAAATCAAAGATCTCTTCAAACCGCCCATCAAGGCTGTCTGCCCACGCCACGGAGCGATCCGGTCGAATCAGGCTCAGGGATACCCGCAGGCGGCCTCCCGACTCCTGCACCCCGCCTTCCACCAGGTAGGTGGCGCCTAATTCCTTGGCGAGTGCCGCGAGTTGAGGAACCCGATTACGAGCCTCGACGACGGCCGCCCTCGACAACACGGTCAGGGCCGGCGATGAGGCCAGACCGGCGATCAGACTCTCTGATATGCCCGCTGACAGGAAGTCGCGCGAGGAATCGCCGCTGATGTTGGCCAGGGGCAGCACCGCCACCACCGGCGGCGTGGCATTGGCAGGCGCTGACCCGCTCGCCATCCGGTTGATCTCCCATGCCCCGAAGCCGGCCACCGCCGCCAGCAAGGCCACCGCCGCCACCATCGCGGCCATTCGCGGTGACGACGCCGGCGCCGCGAGCGGGCCGATGCCCGCAGTGCCGTAGATGGCCCTGAGCTGCCCGAGCACGTCCGCCGCCGACGCCGGCCGCTTCTCGCGGTCGCGCGCCAGCAGCGCGGCGACGAGCTGATCGAGTTCACGCGGCACGACGGCGCCCGCGGACGTCAGCGAAGGCGCGTCGTGCCCCAGCTTCGAGGACGCCAGCGCCACCGGGTCGCTGCCCCTGAACGGACGGCGCCCGCTGATCATCTCGAACAGCATGACGCCCAGCGCGTACAGGTCCGCCCGCTCGTCAACGGCCGACGACACCATTTGCTCGGGCGCGGCATAAGCCGGCGTGCCGAGAAAACCAAGGGCGCTCGCCGTGTGTCCACCGCTCGTCTGGGTGGTGCCGGTTGCCAACATGCGGGCAATGCCGAAGTCGAGCACTTTCACCTGCCCGCCGGCCGCGACGATGACGTTGGCCGGCTTGAGGTCGCGGTGCACGATGCCATGCGCGTGCGCGACCACCAGGGCGGTGGCAATCTGGCAGCCGATCTCCACCGCCTCGGGCGGCGGCAGCAGGTCGCGGGCCAGACGGGCGGCCAGCGTCTCCCCTTCCACGTACTCGAACACAATCACGACCTGCCCCTCGTTCTCGAGCACGTCGTGCACGGTGGCAATATGCGGATGGTTGAGCGCGGCGGCGGCGCGGGCCTCGCGCATCAACCGCGCGCGGGCCGGGGCGTCGTCATCGTCGGCCGGGCGCAGGGTCTTGAGCGCGACCTGGCGATGCAGCCGGGTGTCTTCGGCCAGCCACACCGATCCCATGCCACCGGAACCCAGGTGGCGAAGAATCCGGTACGGTCCAACGGCGCTGCCGATCTGCACAGAATTTCAGAGGGCGCGAAACCAGCGAGAGGATAGCACCGAATCCGGGCGGGGGTGCTCCGGCCGCCGACGCGGCCGGAGCGAGGTGGCCACTAGTTCACGGGGTATTCGAGTTCCGGATCCTCGGTATATCCATGCACGGTGACGTTGTACTTGTAACGGCCAGGCTTGGCATCGGCCAGGCTCTTGCGAGCGTTGCCCTTGAAGCGGATCGGATCGGCGCCCCACGGGCCGCCCTTGGGCCACGAGATTTCCACATCGACCGGTTCGTCAGAAACCAGGTTGACGACCGTCCACTCGACATAACCCGGTGCGGCGCCAAGCAACTGCGGCGAGGTGCGAACACGGTAGTTCCCATCGATCTGGTACACGAAGATGGTGGCCGCAGAGGACTTCTTATCGGTGGGCGGCGCGGCCACGGCCCGTCGCCCTCCCGCGGTCTTCTTCGCCGAGCCGTTCTTCCTGGCCGGCGCTTTCTTGACCGGCGCTTTCCTGGACCGCGTCTTTCCTGGTTTCTTCTTGCTCATTGTTTCACCTCAGCTGGGGTTGAGACCATTGCCGCAAAGCGCGGCAAGGATCGAAGGCTTGCAAAGTCCTCTTCGTCAGCGATCGTGCGGATGGGGAGACCAGCGGCAATGGCCGACGCAATGGCGTCCAGTGCCTCCTTGGTCCTGCCGGCCAGGGCGTGAACGACACCCACCCGATGAAGCACCTGCTGGTCCTGGGGCGCGAGGCTCTGCGCCCGACGCAGGCTCGTGATCGCCGCCGCGTCATCGCTGGCCTTCGCCTGGTAGACCGCCAGCCGGGCGATGGCCCTGGCGTCGGAAGGGCTCACGGCGACTTCCGCTTCGGCCCGCGCGATCGCCTGGCGATACGCACGCAAGGCCTCGGCGCGCCTCCCCATGTGCAGGTAGGCATCGCCGAGATTGCGGTGGGCAATGGCGCCGAGCGGCCGGATCAGGATGGCGCCCTCGTACGCGCTGGCGGCCCGGGCATAGTCGCCCAGGCCGTAGTAGATGGTGCCCATGTTCGAGAACGTCTCGGCACGGGGCTGAATGGCGTTGGCGCGTTCGTAGTACTCCAAGGCTCGCTTGGTATCGCCCATGCGCTGGGCGGTCACGCCGGCCCGCGTGAGATTGATCGCGGACGCCGGCGACAGGGCCACCGCCTTCTCCAGGGACTCCAATGCCTGCGGGAGACGATCGGCCTGGTAAAGGGCGTTGCCCATGTCGCTGTACAGGGATACCGCGTTGGGGCGAAGCGCCATCACCTTTCGGAATTCGGCCATGCCGCCGTCAACGTCGCCCAGCCGCATCAGCAACGTGCCGTGCAGGCGGATGGCATCTTCGTAGGTTGGCTGCAGGGCCAGCGCGCGTTCCACTTCGTCCCTGGCCTCGGCAAAGCGGCCGCCGCGCCAGAGCGTGAGGGCGGCAATGTAGCGGACGCTCGGACGATTGGGCTCGAGCGCGATCGCCCGGGTGGTCGAGGCCATGGCCCGTTCGGCCCAGGCCTTGTCGTTCGTCAGTGAGTACATCGACCACTCGGCGTCGGCGAGGCCGGCATGCGCGACCGCGAACTTGGGGTCGAGCGCAATCGCATCCGAGAACTCCTTGAGCGCCGCCTGGATGCTGCCGGTCAACTCGCGGCGATCCAGCTGCGCCCGGCCGCGCCAGTACGCCAGCTGCGCCGGATCGCTGGTGGTGGCCGGCGCCGACGGGGTCACGCGCTGGCCCGACGGCGTCTGATCAGCAATGGCGTTGCCCAGGGCGGTGGCCAGGCGGGACTGCAGTTCAAACAATCCCTTCACCGGGCCCTCGACCGTCTCGCCCCAGGCGATCGAGGCGTCGGGCCGTTCGAGGTTCAGGGTCACGCGCAGGCGATCGCCCACCGCCTGCACCGAACCGGTCACGATGTAGCTGGCATCCAGGGAGCGGACGAAACTCGTGCGATCGGGATTCTGCTGCCGGCTCTCCTCCACCGCCGATCGCGACAGCACCGTCACGCGCGGGACCGCCGCGAGACTGGTGATCAGGCTTTCCGCCAGACCGGCCCCGAGGTAGTCGTTGGCGGCGTCGCCGCTCGAGTTGGTGAGCGGCAACACCGCCACCACGGGCGCCTCCGGTCCCAACGGGCGCGCGTTCCACTGCAACCACACGACCAGGGCCGCGGCCACGGCCAGAGTGAGCGCGGCCACCACCAGCGTGCTGGTCGGCACGCGCTGGCGCAGCAGCACCGTCCGGCGCGCGAGCGGCGACGACTCGGCGTCGCGGATCGGGCTGAGCTCGACCAGCACCTCCTCGCCCGAGGCCGGACGGCGCGCCGGTTCGCGGTCGAGCAGGCGTGCCACCAGCCGTGCCAGTTCCGGCGGCACTTGCAGGCCGCGGCTCGTCAGCGACGGCGCCTCGTCTCGTAACACCGACGTCGCCAGCTGAATCGCGTCGCCGCCATTGAACGGACGCCGGCCGGCGATCATCTCGAACAGCATCACCCCGAGGGCATAGAGATCGGCGCGGCCATCGACGTTGCGCGACAGGTACTGTTCGGGCGCGGCGTAGCCGGGGGTCCCGACCAGGCCGCCGCCAATCGTGCCGGGCACCGTCGCCGACAGGTCGGCGCCGGCCGGCAGGATCCGGGCGATGCCAAAGTCGAGGACCTTGGCGCGGCCGTCGGGGCTCAGCACGACGTTGGAGGGCTTCAGGTCGCGATGAATGATGCCCTGGGCATGCGCCGACGCCAGGGCGTCGGCCAGTTGCCAGCTGATCTCCACTGCCTCGGGCACGCTTAGCGGGCCACGCTGCAGGCGCGCGGCCAGCGTGTCGCCCTCGACGTATTCGAAGACGACCACGACCTGGCCGTCGACGTCGAGCACGTCGTGGACGGTGGCGATGTTCGGGTGGTTCAGGGTGGCCGCGGCGCGAGCCTCGCGCATCAGGCGCTGGCGGCCCTCGATGGTGTCGGCGTCGGCGCCCCTCACGGTCTTGAGCGCGACCTTGCGTTGCAACCGCGAGTCTTCGGCCAGCCACACCACGCCCATGCCGCCGGCGCCAAGCTGGCGGACGATCAGATAGGGTCCGACGGCGGATCCGGCGTGCAAGTATTACCTCGTCTTCCTGCGCCGACCAGATGCCGGCGGGAGGAGGATAGCACTAAGCTGGGCCGTTCCCGGGCGCTACGAACCCTGGTTACGCGTGATTAGGCGGACGCTCCGCCGGTAGGTCAGCAAGCCGTGGCCCACCACTTGGGTACGCGCGCCATCACCTATATCCTAGAGGCTATGGCGAAGCCGGCAGCCGCACCCACCGAATCCAACGTCCAGACCGCATGTCCGCTCGATTGCCCGGACGCGTGCACCCTCGACGTCACGTTGCGCTCCGGCCGCATCACCAAGATCGACGGGTCCCGGGACAACCCCATCACCAACGGCTACATCTGCGCCAAGGTGCGGACGTTCCACGAGCGCGTCTACGGCGACGACCGGTTGCTGTATCCCGCGGTGCGGCGCGGCGCCAAGGGCGCCGGCCAGTTCACGCGCGTGACCTGGGACGCCGCGCTCGACCTGATCGCCGAGAAGATGCGCCAGGCGCGCGACACCGGCGGCGCCGAGACCATCCTGCCCTTGTGTTACGGCGGCTCCAACGGCTTCATGACGCAGGATTACGCCGACGCGATCCTGTTCCGCCGCCTCGGCACGTCACGGTTGCTGCGCACGGTCTGCGCGGCGCCGACCGGCGCCGCCAACATGGGCCTCTACGGCAAGATGGCGTCGGTCAGCTACGAGGACTACCCGTCGGCGAAGATGATCGTCATCTGGGGCGTGAACCCCGGCGTGTCGGGCATCCACCTGATGCCGTTCCTGAAGGAGGCGCGCGACCACGGCGCCTACGTGGTGGTGCTCGACCCGCGCGCGACGACGGTGGCCCGCCAGGCCGACGTGCATCTCGCCGTGCGGCCCGGCACCGACCTCCCGGTGGCGCTGGCGATTCATCGGTACCTGTTCGAGGAGGGATTCGCCGACCAGGCGTTTCTCGACCAGCACACCAACGGCGCCGCCGACCTGCGCAGGAAGGCCGAGCCGTGGACCTTCGAGCGGGCCGCCGAGGTGAGCGGCATCGACGCCGGCCAATTGCGCGCGCTGGCCGAGCGCTACGCGAAATCGTCGCCGGCGCTGGTCAAGTGCGGGTGGGGCCTCGAGCGCAACCGCAACGGCGGCAGCGCCGCGGCGGCCGTGCTGGCGCTGCCGGCGGTGGCCGGCAAGTTCGGCGTGCGCGGCGGCGGCTTCTCGATGAGCAACTCCGCCTCGTGGAACATCGACCGCTCGTGGCTGGCCGACGCCGAACCGCGGACGCGCGCCATCAACATGAACCAGGTCGGCCGCATGCTCACCGAGCCCGAGGGGGCGCCGGTCAACGTGTTGTTCGTGTACAACTGCAACCCGGTGGCGATCCTGCCCGACCAGAATCGCGTGATCCGCGGCTTCGAGCGCAAGGACTTGTTCACCGTGGTCTTCGACCAGGTGATGACCGACTCGGCGATGTACGCCGACGTCGTGCTGCCGGCGACGACGTTCCTCGAGCACTACGACTTCGCGCGCGGCTACGGGCCCATCACGCTGCAACTGGGCCGGCCCGTGATCGACGCGGTCGGCGAGTCACGCCCCAACAGCGACGTCTTCCTCGACCTGTCGCGGCGGCTGGACCTGGCGGTCGACGGCGACCCCGAAGACGACCTCGAGTCGATGCTGGCGGTGCTGGGCCACCTGCCGGAGGCCATCGGCAACGACCTGCGTGAGACCTGGAAGGCGGCGCCGCCGCACAACGGCCGGCCCGTGCAGTTCGTCGACGTGTTTCCGAAGACGCCCGACAACAAGGTGGACCTGTTTCCGGCCGCGCTCGATCAGCAGGCGCCCATGGGCCTGTACGGCTACCAGCCCGATCCCGGCAGCGCGGAGTTTCCCCTCGCGCTAATCTCGCCCGCCAGCGACCGCACGATCAGTTCCACCCTCGGCGAGTTGCCCCGGCCGGAGGTGCGCCTCGAGCTGAACCCCGCGGATGCCGCGGCGCGCGGCGTGGACGAAGGCGATGGACTGCGGGTGTGGAATGCCCTGGGCGAAGTGAAGATCAAGGCGCACCTCAGCCACCTGGTGCGGCCGGGCACGGTGGCCATGCCCAAGGGCGTGTGGCGGCGCCACACCGCCAACGGCTTCACGTCGAACGCGCTCGCGCCCGACACGCTGTCGGACCTGGGCGGCGGCGCGTGCTTCAACGACGCGCGCGTGCAGGTTGCGAAAAGTGAGAAGTGAGAAGTGAGAAGTGAGAAGTACCGGCCAGGGGTAGGGTTGGCGCAGCACTTCTCTCTTCCCGAGTGCGGGTTCTTACAGGTCGAACAACGACGAACTACGCGACAGACGGCAGCTTGCCCCGTCCACCACGGCTAGCCTGACCGCCCTTGCGCCCGGCGCGGCGGGCTTCGTCGGCTGACCATTCGTGCGCGGTACCCTTGGCGTGAGCGGCGCGGCCGCCCTTGCTGGCAATTTCGCGCTGCTTCTCTGCTGACATCGAGGCAAAACCCCGGCGGGCCTTTCGGATCTCAAACACGGTGACCTCCCATTGGTCGAAAACGTTAATTCCTACCCCCTCAATAGCGAATCGCGTGCCAGCTCAACAGAGTTGGCGATCGCGTAAGATGTTGTGCGTCAGCAAGTTGCAAGGATACAATTAGTTACAAAATAGGCGCAGCCCATCCTTGTGCATTGAATCGCTACAGATGGGCTCGATACTGCCGAGGATCAATACAATCCGATGATGACCAAATCGAAGCTGGCGCTGGTGCTCGGCTTGGCACTTCCGCTGATCGCGGCCGCCGGCTTTCTGAGCCCGCGAGGGCAGGCGTTTAGCGCGCGGCTCGCCGAGAATCGGCGCTGCTGTCAGTTACCGTTCACCCGGGCGCTTCTCATCGCCTGGCAGGAGTCGCAAGGCAACCCGCCGTACCCGTCGGAGATCGGCCAGGACAAGTGGGTGGCCGAGGTGATGTTCCCCGGCGTGAGCGACGGCGTGTTCCTCGACGTCGGCTCCGGGCACGGCCAGATCGGCTCGAACACCCGCGCGCTCGAGGATCTCGGGTGGACCGGCATCTGCGTCGACCCCTTCCCCGTCGCGATGGAAGGCCGCACCTGCCAGATGATCGCGGAGGTGGTGTCGAACGAAGCCGGCAAGACGGTCCGCTTCCACACCCACGACGGGCTGGGCGGCATTGCCGACACACTGGGCAAGTGGAAGGACGAAGCGTCGAAGGCGCCGGCGGTCGAGATGACCACGGTGACCCTGGCAGACGTGCTCGCGCGCGCCAAGGCGCCGGCCTTCATTCATTTCCTGAGCCTCGACATCGAGGGCGCGGAACTCGACGCGCTGCGCGGCATCCCTTTTGATAAGTACCGCTTCGGCGCCATGGCCATCGAGCACAACGAGGAAGAGCCCAAGCGCGGCGACATCATCGCGTTCCTGGCGGCGCGCGGTTACCAGCGGGTCCACACCTATCTTCAGGACGACTTCTTCGCCCCGGTGGCGGCCAAGCCCTAGGATTCGGGCGGGCGCTCGCTGCGGCGGGCCTTGAACACGTCGCAATCCTCGCAGTTGCGGAGGTCGAACTCGTAGCGGACGACGGGCCAGTACATCGGGTGGGCGCAATAGACGAGCTCGCCATCGACGATGGTGTGTGAGCCGATGTCCTCGGGCAGGTTCGGCGTCCGCCGGCCATACCAGCAGTTCCGGTGGCGTTCCTCAGGCTCCACAGGGGCGATCATAGCCGGGAAGCACTCCTTGTCGGGAGGGCAACACTTGCCGGGAGGCGCCATCCCGGCCGCGCCGGAGTAAGATTGGGGCGGAGGCGAAAGTCGATGAGCATGTGCGGAGGACCGACCGGTCCACCCAACCAGACCGTGGCCAACAAATCGGGCCGCAAGGTGTTTTGCGTGAAGTTCCAGAAGGAACTGCCTGGGCTCGACGCGGCCCCCTGGCCTGGTGAAATTGGGCAGCGTATTTACGAGAACGTCTCGGCGCAGGCCTGGAAGCTCTGGGAGGAGCGCCAGAAGATGATCCTCAACGAATACCGCGTGATGCCCTGGCAGAAGGAAGGCCAGGAAGTGATCCGCACGCACATGGAGGACTTCTTCTTCGGTGCGGGTTCGGCCCTGCCGCCCGACTTCGTGCCCCAGCAATCCAAATAACTACGGCTTCAGGACCTCCAGCCACGGCGCCATCGAGACCTGCAGGCGGCCATGCGCCGCCCGCACGGCCTGCTCGGCGGCGTCAGCGGTTGGGGCGTGGGCAAAGATGAACCCCAGGTAACTTGCGCCCTCGGGCAACGCGACCAGGTGCTGGTCGGCCTTGGCGGTGATCACGATGTCGTCGATCCCGGCCACGGCCCTGGCCGCGTCCACGCCCGTCACCCCACGAAACACGCCGCTGCGTGGGATGGGGATCATCATCACGGCCGAGGCCGCCGGTTCCCGCTGCCACTCGCCCACTGGCTCGCCCATGGCGAACCGGAGCAGCAGCTGCTCGAAGCCAATCGCCGGCTCGCCTGGCGTCTCGAATCGCAACGCCTTCGCGCACAATCCGCCAATCGGCCGGGCCGCGACTTCCAGCACGTAGACGCCGCGATCGTTGACCCGGCACTCGGCGTGGACAGGGCCGTGGTACAACCCCATGGCGCGGCTCGCCGCGGCGACCGTCTCGCTGATCTGCTGCTGGATGCCGGCCCCGGTCCGTGACGGCGTGACGTAGATCGACTCTTCGAAGAACGGGCCTTCCAGCGGATCGGGCTTGTCGAAAATCGCCAGCGTGCGCAGCCGGCCATGCTCCAGCACCCCCTCGAGGGCATACTCGGTGCCGGGAATGTACGACTCGATCTGGATGACGTCCGACTCGGGGTCGTGCAGGTCGCGGACCTCGCTCGATGCCAGCAGGCGCTGCACGCGCGCAAACGCCGTCACGAAGCTCAAGGCATCGTCGGCGCGAATGACGCCACGGCTTGCCGCGAGCACCGTGGGCTTGATGACGACGGGGAACGCCAGGCGCGAGAGCAGGGTCGTTGGGTCACTGGCCGCCGGCACGGCAAAGAACTCGGGCACCGGCAAGCCGGCCGCCCTGAGCCGCTCGCGCGACAACCGCTTGTCGCGGGCCATGACGGCGGCCTCGGGCGGGTGGCCGGGCAGGTTCAACAGGCGAGCCACGTGCGCGGCCATCACGCTGGGACGGTCGCCGACCACCAGCACGCCCGACACCGGGCGTGACTCGAGCGCCTTGAGCACGGCATCGACCGACCGCCACTCCTCGTGAAAGCGAACGGGAATGGCGCCATCGCGCCACGGGTCGTCCAGGTGTTCGCACCGGTCGGTGGCGTAGACGATCTCGATGCCCTGCGCCGCCGCGGCCTCGGTAAACATGCGGGTCTGGTAGCCGGTGGTGGTCGCCAGCAGCAAGACGCGCCGTGGCGCCTTCTCACTTCTCACTTCTCACTTCTCACTTCTGTTAAAGCAGAGCAACCTGCTCCGCGGTGGGCTCCGCTCAACAGTACCAAGGTTCATCAAGATACGGCACGTCGGTTCGCAGGCGCGGCGCCGATGCGAGCTGCAGCATGTGCTGCTGAAGTTCATCGACGCGCGGATCAGGGTGGCGCCACGGGAACGTCAGGGTCTTCTGGTCGAAGGGACCAATGATCCGCTGGATGTCCTCGAGTTCGAGCAGCCGAGACTGCCAGGTCACGAGCAGGCGAATGCCCCACTGGACGGGCGGGACGTGCGAGGTGAGACCGAGCGCGTCGACCACTTCCTGCAAGTCCCGATAGCCATCGAGCGTGGTCCACGGGGTGAAGGCCACGAAGGTGGGGACCAGCGTGAGGCCTTCGGCCCGGCACAACGCCGCCACAGCCATGAAATCCGCGCGGGTGTGGCCTTTCTCGAGCTTCGCCAGCACGTCGTCATCGACCGACTCGACGGCACTCGTCACGAACAGGCATCCGGTGCGCACCAGCAGCGGCAGCAAGTCGCGGTGCTGCAGCAAATGCTCGACCTTGATGATGACGTCGTAGGTGAGGTCCGGGAACTCGGCGTGCAGCGCCTCGAGCAGCTTGCGGGCGTGCGTGGGGCCGTTGAAGAAGTCGGGATCGCCAAACGTGATGTGAGTCGCGCCGGCCGCCACCTGGGCGCGGATGTCGGCCATGACGACCTCCACCGGCACGACCCGGAACTGTCCGTCGTACACGGGCACGATCGGGCAATGCCGGCACCGGTGCTTGCAGCCGCGGGTCGCCTCGGTCGCGCCGACGACCTTGCGGCTGCCGTCGGGCATTCGCAGGCTGGCGTAGCGCTCGAGCCCCGGCAGTCCGCTCCGGTCCGGTTGAATGAAGGCGAGCCGCGGCAAAGCACCCGCCCTACCGGGCCCACCAGCCCCACCAGCCCGACCCGCGCAAACCACCAAGTCCTCTTCGGCTTCCGGCCCCAGAACGATCGACACGCCCTGCTCGCGCAGCAGCGCGTCGTTCAGCGGCGCGTACAGACCGTAGGCGGCCATCGTGAGCGCCGGATTGATCGTGCGCAGGCGCCTGATGACCGGCAGCGCCAGCCGCGTGGCCGTGTGCATGGGCAGATAGAAGGCGGCGAACTGAGCGTGAGCCACGGCGTCGGGCGCCAGCTTCTCCCGCGACAGGTCGACGCACGTCACGTCGCACCCGGCCCGCTTCAGCCACGCCGCCGGCGACGCCAGGCCAAACGGCTGGCGGCCGAGGTCGTAGGTACTCAGCAGCAGGACCCGCACGGATCGATCTTACCTTGGCGCGCTCCCCTACTTCGCCGCGCCGGGTGTCGGCATCAGCTTGCGCATCGACGGCACCAGCGCCAGCAGGATGAGGCCCGCGACCATGGCGAACGCCGCGATCGTGCCAAACAGCGTCGGCAGCGCGAACGACTCGTAGAACCCCGAGACGCGGCCACCGATGAAGTTGCCCACCGATGTGGCGAGGAACCACACGCCCATCATCAGACCCGCAATGCGCGCGGGCGCCAGCGTCGTCATGGCGCTCAGGCCCACGGGGCTCAGCACCAGCTCGCCGATCGTGTGCAGGAAGTAGGTTGCCGTCAGCCACATCGGGCTGACGAGCGCGCCCTGCTCGGCCATGCGCGCGGGAATCACCAGGATCAGGAACCCGGCGCCGACGAAGATCAGGCCGAAGGCAAACTTCGTCGGGCTGATCGGTTCCTTGCCCGTCGACGCGAGCTTGATCCACAGCCACGCCAGGACCGGCGCAAACGCGAAGATGAAGAACGAGTTCATCGACTGGAACCAGCTGCTGGGATAGGCCATGCCGAACACTTCGTTGCGCGTGCTGCGATCGGCGAACAGGTTCAGGGTTGATCCGGCCTGCTCGAACACCGACCAGAACAGCGATGCCGCGAAGAACAGCACGGTAATCACGTAGAGGCGTTTCTTCTCTTCGGGAGTCCATCCACCCGAGAACAGCAGCCAGCCGAAGAAGCCGACGACGACGAGCAACAGGAACACGCCGGCCGCATCGCTGACCTGCGTGGCCGATACGTTGACCAGGCCCGCGTAGACCGCCAGCACCAGCAGAACCACGAACGCGGCGCTGCCGCCCACCCACGTCTGCACCTGGCGCTTCCACTGCGCCGCGATGGCAGGGGTTGGCGCCGGCGCCGGCGCCAGGCCGGCATCGCCAAGGTTCTTGCTGCCCATCACGTACTGGATAACGCCGACCAGCATGCCGAACCCGGCGGCGGCGAAGCCCAGGTGCCAACTGATCTGCTGGCCGAGGTATCCGCAGACGAGCGGCGCCAGGAAGGCGCCGAGGTTGATGCCCATGTAGAAGATCGAGAATCCCGCGTCGCGGCGGATGTCGGCGGCGCCATAGAGCTTGCCGACAATCACGCTGACGTTGCCCTTGAGCAGGCCCGTGCCAATCACGATCAGGAACAAGCCCAGGTAGAAGGTCGCCAGCGATGGGACCGCCATGCTGAAGTGCCCGGCGGCGATGATGATGCCGCCATAGAGCACGGCGCGGCGCGGCCCGATCAGCCGATCGGCAATCCACCCGCCCGGCATGGTGGCCAGGTAGACCATGGAGGTGTAGAGGCCATAGACCGCCCCGCCCTGCGCCGCGTCGAAGCCCAGCCCTCCCGCCGACAGTGGCGCCGTCATGTAGAGCAGCAGCAACGCGCGCATGCCGTAGTAGCTGAACCGTTCCCACATCTCGGTGAAGAAGAGGGTCGACAGGCCGCGGGGGTGGCCGAAGAACGCACGATCCTGGGCAGTGGGTGTCGCCATAGTGATTGGGTGTGCCGATTCTGCCACAGTTATTGCTGGTTCCCAGGCCTCAACGTGGCCAGGCCCAGGTCTCGGCCGCGCCGAGCCGTGGCCACCGGGCAGCCCACGGCATGCCATAAAACCAGCTTGCTGGTATTATGGCTCAGTGAAGACGACGCTGGACTTGCCCGACGATCTCTTGCGGGACATCAAGATGCGGGCGGTGCGCGACAAGCGCAAGCTCAAGGACGCGGTGGCCGACCTGTTGCGGCAGGGCCTGGCCCGCGCGCCAGCGGTGACGACCCGAATCCGCCGGGTCCAACTGCCGCTGGTCCAGTGCGCGCATCGGGCTGAACCACGGGATGAAATCACCCCGCGGCGGGCCGCGGCCGTCCTGCTCGCAGAAGAAGCGGAACCGACCCGTGATCCTGTGCGATAGCAGCCTCTGGCTGGCCCTGGCACTCTCCAAGCACCTGCACCATGGCGCGGCCCGCCGGTGGCTGAACACGGTGACCGGGGCGCGCACCACGTTCTTCTGCCGCGCGACGCAACAGGCCTTCCTCAGGCTGCTGACCAATGCCGCGGTGCTCGCGCCGTACGGAAACCCGCCGTTGACCAACCGGCAGGCCTGGCAGGTCTACGAGGCCTTGCTGACCGATGATCGGATTGTCTTTCGCGCCGAGGAACCGGCCGGCCTCGACGTGCGCTGGAAACAATACGCCGGGCGGGGCACGGCATCACCCAAGTTGTGGATGGACGCGTATCTGGCGGCCTACGCGATCGCGGGCGGACATCGCCTGGCCACGACGGACGTGGCGTTTCGGCAGTTCCGGGGATTGGATCTGGAACTGATCGGCCACGATGGCGGCCGGGCGGGTTGACCGGATTGGGACGCTGATCCCCCTGAAGCTTGGGAACCGAGTCCATCGGCCACGGACTGCTCCTCTCCGCCAAAGCGAACGTTCTCAAGGTCGAAGGCTCTCGCGATCGACGGCGATCGGTGTTACAATGTAGCTGCTTTACTACACGCAGGTATTCATGGCCCTGAACATCCGCAACGTCGAGACCGAGCGCCTGGCGACCCGCCTGGCAAAGCTGACCGGCGAAAGCAAGACCGCGGCGGTCACCAAGGCCCTGCGCGATCGCCTGGCCAAGGTCACCCGCGACCGGCACGGCCGCCGGCTCGCCGACGAACTGGACGAGATCGCCACGCAGTGTGCGCGTCGGCGAGTGCGCGACTCCCGAACGGCCGACGAAATTCTGGGGTACGACGACTCGGGGCTGCCCGGCTGATGGTGATCGATACGTCGGCGTTGCTGGCCATCCTGCAAGACGAGCCGGAGCGGCGCGCCTACAACGAAGCGATTGAAGCCGCGGATACGCGCGCCATGTCGCTGGCGAACTTCGTGGAAACCTCGATCGTGATCGAATCCCGCTACGGCGCCGAAGGCATCCGCGACCTGGACCTCTTTATCGAACGGGCGGCGATCGAACTGGTGGACGTTACGCTGCCGCAAGGACACGCTGCGCGCCGCGCGTTCGCACGCTACGGCAAGGGCCGCCATCCAGCGGGGCTGAACTTCGGTGACTGCTTCGCATATGCCCTCGCCACCGAACGGAGCGAGCCCCTGCTGTTCAAGGGCGAAGACTTTGACAAGACCGACGTCTTCCGTGGATGAAGCGTGGTGCCCCCTCGGGCACATCCGGTCCGACGGCGGCTGCCCCGCGCGTGGCTGAAGGCAGGCGGTGGCGGCCACGCCACCGCCCCCGTTCGCGCTACGCCTCCAGGGCGGAATCGTTGCAGGGCCAATGCGGGCATTCGGCGGCAATCGCCGCTTCCGACTGGGACAACTCGCCGTCGTTGAACGACTTGACGATGCTGGCCATGATCGTCTGGTGGTGCTCCGCAAGCACGTAGCCGCCCAGGGAACAGCGGGCCTGCCAGTTCGACTTGACCGACGCCCGGAAGTCCGCGTTCGTCATCATGCCGCCCAGGATCTGCCACACCGTGTCTTTCATGTCGTGGCACGGCCAATGGGGGCAGACACCCTGGAATTCCACGAAGGCGGCGTCCAGGGCGCCGCGACTGACGCTGGCGAGGATGTTGACGACGATGGCGTCCTGGCGCGGCGTGAGCACATAGCCGTAGCGGTCAAGTGCCTGCGCCTTGTTGGCCGTGATCGCCGACCGAAACACCGGGTCGGCAAGGAGTCGTCCGAGAATCTGCAGAACTGGCTTCATATGCGCTCCATTCGGGGGTGGTCATTGGCACGAAGCGACTACGATCGGCGACGGTCCTCGACATGCATTCAGTGAACGATTGCGGGGGTGGCCGCAACGAGCAGTGGCGCGGCCTCGGAATCGGCCCACGCATCGCGCGCAGCCTGCAAATGGCTGGCGGCGAGATCGGCTCGTCCGATCTGGGCATAGACGTGGGCCAACTCGAGATGAGCCCGCACGAGGTCGGGCGGGAACCCGTCGCGCCACACTTCGCCGCGAGCGGCGATCACGGCGGTCCACGCGTCGGCCGCGGCCTGCCATCGGCCCAGCCGCTGCGCGCTTCTCGCCAGGCCTGACCACGCCAGTTCGCTCCCGTATTCGTCGCGCGCCGACGTGAACGCCGCGAGGGCGGCCTCGCCCTGCCCCCGGGCCAGGGCGATCTCGCCGGTCACCTGGTGCACGCAGCTGCGCGCGAACGACGAGGGCGCCCGTTCGGCCAGAGCGACCAGCCGCTGGCGCAACCGCTCGGCCGCCGGCAGGTCGCCGAGCAGGGCAAACACGAATGCCGCCTGGCCGAGATCGCTGGCTTTCGCGCCGCTGCCCGCGGCGGCGATCCGCTGCGCTTCCAGGCGGGCCTCGCTGCGCCGCTCCTGCAGCAGGTACAGGCGCGCGAGCAGGTAGCGGCGCAGCAGCTCCGCGGAGGCCCGCTGCGCCCGGGCGTCGGCGTCGCGGTCGCGGACCAGCCGTGCCGCCGCGTCGGTGAAGCGGCCTTCAAACAGATCCGCCCGGGCGCGATACAGGGAGCCGATTCCCTGGTAGAGGCCCTCGGCCGCTTCGAGGGCCGCCAACTCCTGGCGCGCTTCGTCGAGACGGCCCTGCCCGAGCAACGCCATGGCGATCGCCCAGCGCAATCCCGGGACGGCGCGGGCCTGCTCTCCGGCGCCGGCGGCCACGGCCAGGGCCTCGTCTTCCTTGCCGCTCCGGGCCAGCAAGAGCGCCAGTTGCTGCCGGCCCCGGGTCGCCTCCGGCCGCAGGCGGAGGTTTTCGCGCGCCTCGCGGACGGACGCGGCCATGTCGCCCGTCGCGAAGTAGGCCGCGGCGAGCTCGAAGCGCGCATCGGGATCGGCGGGATAGAGGGCCACGAGCTGGGCGAGGCTGGTCACGACCTCGTCGTATCGCTCGTGCGCCGTGAAGTAGCCGGCCTCGATCAAGTAGCGCTCGCGCAGCGTCGTCGCCATGCGCCGCTCGAACGCGAGGCCGTGTTCCTCGAGCTCACCGGCGCGGTTGCCGAGCCGCTGAAACAACCGCGCCAGCAGCCGATGGGCCATGGCAAATCCCGGATCCAGGGTCAGCGAGGCCTGAAGCAGGGGCGTGACCTCCTCGCCGGCGCCGCGCGCGAAGGCGTCCACGGCCAGCGTGTACAGCCGCAGGGCGTCATACGACCGGGTGGTCACCTTGTCCAGAGGCTCGCTCGATTGTTGCAGGCGGTCGAGCGACTCACCGAGCCCGAGGCGCACCCGCCGGGCGAGTTCGTCAATGCGCGCAAACAGTTCACCGGAGCCGGACAGTTGCGCCGATTCGGCGAACAGCAGGCTGCCGTCCGGCGTCATCGCCCGGACCGTGACCCGGGTCAGGCTGCCGCTTTGCGCCGCCGAGCCGGCAATCAACAGGTGCGCGCCCTCGCGGCGGGTCACGGCAAGGGCCAGCTCCTCATCCACGTGCGTGGCGTCGCCGCGCTCCATTCGGCGCAGCGCCTCGAACACCTGCTCGCGCGACAAGACGTTGACGTACGCCGACTGCTGCAGCGCCAGCTGCAGGCTTTCGCGCAGCGTCTGGCCGAGATGCGGATCGGGCGTGCGGTTGTCGAAATCGGCGATCACCACCCAGCCGCGATTGGGAAATGCCTGCACCGGCGACGTCCAATTGACCCGCCACCAGACGGCGGCGATCGCGGTCAGCACGATGCCGGCCAGGGCGAGGCGGCGTGACACGCCCCTGGCCCGCAATCCCGCGGCGGTGCCGGCGGCGACCCGCGCGCCGTCGTCGCAGCGCTGGAGATCCACCAGCAGTTCCCGCGCGCTCTGGTAGCGGCGCTCGGGGCGCTTGTCGATCGCCTTGAGAATGATCGCCTCGAGACCGGCCGAGATGTTCGGCGACCGCCGCCGCGGCGGGTCCGGCGCCTGCCGGCGAATGCGATCAATCACCACCGGCACGGACCCGGTGAACAGGCGTCCGCCGGTCGCCAGTTCGTACAAGGTCACGCCGGCCGCGTAGATGTCGGACTGCGGCGACGGGGGCTGGCCATCCAGTTGTTCCGGGGCCATGTACGGCAGCGTGCCCGCCCCGCGCGGTCCGTCCTCCATCGAGCGCGTGGATTGATCGGCGACGCTGTCGAGCATCCGCGCCAGGCCGAAGTCGAGGATCTTCAGGTGGCCGTCGGGCGTCAGCCGCATGTTCGACGGTTTCAGGTCGCCATGGACGACGCCGTGCTCGTGGGCGGCGCTGAGGCCAGCGGCCATCTGCATGCCGATGTTGAGAATCTCTGATTGGTCGAGGACCTTCGAGCTGAGGTGCTCGCTCAGCATCACGCCGGGGACCAGCTCCATCACCAGCGCGTCGACCTCGCCGAAGGTGTCGAAGTCGAAGACCACCGCGATGTTCGGGTGGTTCAGCCGTGACAGGGCGAGGGCTTCGTCGCGGAACCGCCGGCGGGCGGCGGCGTCAGCCGGGCGGCCCGGCGACAACACCTTCAGCGCCACGTCGCGCGACAAGTGCTCGTCCACCGCGCGGTAGACGGTGCCCATGCCGCCGGCGCCGATCTCCTCGACAATGCGGTAGCGGCCGACCACGTGGCCCGGCATCGAGGAACCTGCTCAGCAGTTCCATCCTACATCTTCCGGACCGCGGCGAGCCGCTGCTGTTCAAGGGTGCCGACTTTGACCAGACCGACGTCCTCCGCGGATGACCGACGATTGACGCCGCGTAACGGGCTGAGTCCGACCTGGTCAGGCCAATTGGATCTACGCATGAGGTTCGCACACCGGCGACCCACAGAGACGATTCCGTTCGCGGGCATCGAGTTGGACGTGGTATAAGAGCCCTCGTGCCGGCGACATTACTCGCAGCGGGTACCGTCCACGGTTCGACACTCCTCATCTCAAACGTCTTGGCTCGTGCCAGACCCTGCCTCCTCGTGGTTCTGATATTGGCCTCAAATGGCTGGGCGGTCGCCGCCGACCGTGGCCACAGCCAGGCCAGCGCCGCCCCGCAGGGCGGTCCGCAGGACTCCCTCCAGCAGCTTCAAGACGTCAGCTTTGAAGCTTGGTTCGACGTGGAAGTCACAACGGTATCGCGCGCGATCAGCACTGGCGGGCAGAACCTGCCCGACAGTGATCACCCAGAGTTTGGAACGAGCGCACTGGTGCGATCGCCGCTCGTCGAGATTCGTCGCGGCGCCGACGCAAGAGCGCCATGGCGCTTCTGAGCCAGGGCGGCCGCTGCCGTGGCGGGTGGGCGCGGTGGCTCGCAGTGGTGTTCTTGTCGACATGGGCACTGACGCCGGCGCAGGCGCAGAAACCCACCTTCAACGAGCGCGAGCTCAAGGCCGTGTTCTTGCTGACTTTCGCTCGATTCGTCGATTGGCCGGCGTCGGCCTTCGACCATGCGCAGTCGCCGATTGTGATCGATGTGCTGGGCGACGATTCCTTCGGCCGCCTGCTGGACGGCGTCGTAGCGGGTGAAATGGCGATGAGTCGACCGCTGACCGTTCGGCGCTTCGCGCATGGCGAGGACGTCGTCGCATGTCAGATCCTGTTTATCAGTCGATCCGAAGCCAGGCGAGACGAGCAGCTTTTTGCAAGCCTGCGAGAACGGCCGGTTTTGACGGTAGGCGACAGCGAGGGATTCGCGTCGCTCGGCGGCATGATTCGATTCGTTACCGAAAGCACTCGTATCCGGCTGCACGTTAATGTGGAGGCGGTCAAAGCCGCCGGACTCACCCTCGGTTCCAGGCTCCTCAGGGCCGCCGCGATCGTTCCCACGACGAGGACGCCTTGATGTTCAAACACCAGTCGATCGAGCGTGCCCTCACGAGGTTGATCCTGATTGCCAGCGGCACGGTGCTGCTGCTGGCATGCGGCACGTTCCTGGGTTACGAACTCGTCGCGTCGAATCTGGAGATATTCCGCGAGCGATTCTGGATTTACACAGGGCTTGCCATCGTAGCCATCGTGTTGCCAGGATTGATTGTTATCCCGCTATCGGATCGGCTGCAACGTCATGTGTCGCAGCCGATCCAGGCTCTTGCCGATACCGCCAAGGCCGTGTCCGAGCGCCGCGACTACTCGGTTCGAGCGGCGAAATTTCACGACGATGAAACACCTTGCAGCCAGCCGCTATGGCGTAATGTGCACATGAAAGTGACTTAATGACAGCCATGCCCCGCATTCTGCTTGTCGAAGACAGCCAGCGCGACGCCGAGCTCGTGCTCGCGGCGCTTACCGAAAACCGCCTCGTCAATGAGGTCGTGCATGTGCGCGACGGCGCCGACGCGCTCGATTACCTCCACCGCCGCGGCGAGTTCGCCACTCGAGGCGCGGGTGAGCCTGCCGTCGTGCTGCTCGACCTCAAGATGCCGCGGGTCGACGGACTCGAAGTCCTGCACCAGATGAAGGCCGATCCGCTCCTGAGACTGATCCCGGTCGTCGTGATGACCTCGTCGCGGGAAGAAGGTGACGTTCTTGGCAGCTATGAGCTTGGCGTCAATGCCTATGTGGTCAAACCCGTCGGCTTCCCGGCGTTCATCGACGCCGTCAAGCAGGTAGGCGCCTTCTGGGCGGTGATCAATGAGCCCCCGCCGGGGACCATTGGGTCCTCGCCCAATCGTCAACCCTCGTAGGCCCGCGGACGAATGAGCCGCATCATGTCAACGACAGGCGCCATTCGGATTCTGCATCCGGAGGACTCGCCGCGTGATGCGGAGATCCTCCACGAACGCCTCAGGACCGGCGGGATTGCCGCCGACATCGTGCTCGTCAGCGACCAGCAGAGTTTTGAAGCCGCACTGACGCGCGAGAGCTTCGATCTCATCCTCAGCGACTACGAGCTGCCCGGCTATAGCGGGATGGCGGCGGTGCGCCTGGCGCACGAACACCACTCGAAGACGCCGGTGCTCATGATTTCCGGCACCGTCGGAGAGGAAGCGGCCGTCAAAAGCCTGCACATCGGCGCGACCGACTACCTGTTGAAGTACCGCCTCGACCGCCTCGTGCCCGCCGTGCGCCGGGCAATTCAGCACGCGGAGGAGCGTAACGCCCGCGAGGCAGCCGAAGCCAAACCGTTCAGCGCCCCGCAACTGCTCCGCACGGTCCGGGAAGTACTTGATGCGACGGACAACGCGGGGGATGGGATGTGACGCGAGCCATCCGCATTCTTCATCTGGAGGACAGCTCGCGCGACGCGGCGATGATCCAGGACCGGCTCGAGCTCGAAGGCGTTCGGTGCACCATTGTCGTGGTTCACAACAAGGCGGGTTTCGAGGCGGCGCTGGCGCGTGAACCATTCGACCTCGTGCTGTCGGACTACAACCTGCCCGACTACGACGGCACCGCGGCGATCAAGCAGGCGCGCGAGCAGCAACCGGACACACCGGTAATCGTGATCTCGGGCTCGCTCCACGAGGAGGAGGCGGTGCGATGTCTCCATCTTGGTGCGACCGACTACCTGTTCAAGGAGCGCCTCGATCGTCTCCCCTCGGCCGTCATCAGAGCCATTCAGGATGCCGATGAGCGGCGGCGGCGGCGTGAGGCCGAAGCCAAGTGGCGCGAAAGCGAGGCGCGCTTCCGGCAATTGGCCGAACAAAGCGACCAATGTTTCTGGTTCCTGGCGTTGAACCCGGACCGTTTCCTGTATGTCAGCCCGGCCGTTGAACGGATCTGGGGCCGGCCCGCTGAGGCGTTTTACCAGGATCCTGGTCTGTGGTTCAAGGCGATTCATGCTGACGACTCGCCGGGAATCGGGCGGCAGTGGGCTGCTGCCCTCGAAAGCGGGAAGCCCTTCGTTCTGGAGTTCCGGGTGGTGTGCCCCGACGGCACGGTGCGCAGGGTCGTCGATCGAGGGACGTCGATCGTCGACGACACGGGGCGGGTGACCATGGTGAGCGGGGTGGTCAGCGACGTCACCGAGCGCAGGCTTTTAGAGGAGCAGTTCCGGCAGGCGCAGAAGATGGAGAGCGTCGGCCAGCTGGCCGGCGGCATCGCCCACGACTTCAACAACCTGTTGACGGTTATCAACGGGATGGCCGAGCTCGCAGTCTCCCAGGTCGCCGAGGGGGGCCAGCTTCACGACGACTTGCAGGAGATTCGCCGCGCCGGCGAGCGCGCCGCGGCGCTGACCAGCCAGCTGCTCGCTTTCAGCCGCAAGCAGATACTCGCGCCGACCGCAGTCAACCTCAACTCGATCGTCGCCGGCATCGAGAGCATGCTTCAGCGCCTGCTCGGCGAAGACATTGCCCTGGTGGTCGTGCCCAACGACTCGTTGGGCATTGTCAAGGCCGACCCCGGCCAGATCGAGCAGGTGATCGCGAACCTTGCCGTCAATGCGAGGGATGCGATGCCCCACGGCGGCCAGCTGACGATCGAGACGAACAACGTCGAGCTGGACGCCGAATATGCCCGCCTCCACGGCGGCACACTGCGGCCGGGCTCCTACGTGATGCTGGCCGTAACCGACTCCGGCATGGGCATGGATGACGTCACGCGCGCGCGGATCTTCGAGCCGTTCTTCACCACCAAGGATCCCGGCAAGGGCACCGGCCTCGGACTGTCGACGGTCTACGGCATCGTCAAGCAAAGCGACGGATTCATCTGGGTTTACAGCGAAGTCGGCAAAGGGACCGCGTTCAGAATTTACCTGCCGCGGGTGGCCGATGCCGTCCGCGACAGCACCCCGGCGCCGCCCGTCACATCGGCGCGCGGTTCAGAAACGCTCCTTCTCGCCGAGGACGTCGAGGGGCTCCGCCTGCTGGCGATCCGAATCCTCGAAGGGGCCGGCTACAAGGTGCTGACGGCAGCGAACGGCGAAGAGGCGCTGGCCGTGCTGGAGCGTCATACCGAGCCGGTGCACCTCTTGATCACGGACGTGGTCATGCCCGGGATGAGCGGCCGGATGCTGGCGGAACGGTTCGAAATCACGCATCCCGGCATCAAGGTGCTGTATATGTCGGGGTACACCGACGATGTGATCGTACGGCACGGCCTGGTCGACAACGGCAGCGCGTTTCTGGCCAAGCCGTTCAGTGCCGCGCAACTCACCCGGAAGGTCCGCGAGGTGCTGGATTCGACGCGTGGTCCGGCCACGGCGGCGGACCGTTCTTGAACCGCACCGCCAACCGCGACCGCTCGACATTACGATGCAGCATTCGCACGGGCAGTGGCCTGCCCTAAAGGCGAAACAGCTTGGTCAGCTTCACCACGAAGCTGCGATTCAGGATCGGCGGCGGAAAACCGGTGTTGTCGGTATCGCGGGCGTCGCTGTAGACGACAAACAGCTCGCTGCCGGGCTGGTACTCCCAGCGGAAGCGCAGGTTGTTGGTGACCGCCTTCACCGACGACTGGTACTGCAGCAGGGCGCTGACGAACATCCGCGGTGTCAGGGTGTACGTCATGCGGGCGCCGATCACGTTGGTGTCACCCACCCCGTATGGCGTGTCGACGTGGTTGAGCGACAGCTGCGGCTCGATCGACAGCTGGGGCGACAGCTCGACCCGGCCCCGCCACGCCAGCTCGCGCAGGGTGCCGCCGTAGAACTGGCCGGCTGTGACGCTGGCAAAGCCGGACACGCGGCGCGAGGCCGACATCATCCAGTTGGCCTTCACCTGTCCGAACTGGTAGTCGCCGGGCGGGATGATCACGCCGGGGGCGACGGCAAAGGACGCATCGAGGTGCTCGAACGCGTCGGTGTACTCGACGCCCACCTGGTCGCTGGTCGTCAGCTCCATGCGGAACGTCCCCTGTGCCTCACGCGATTCGAGGCGGCCACCCGTGTTTTCGTAATAGTCGAGGCTGCCTTCGAAGAACAGCTTGCGCAGGCCTCGCACACTCGTCGGCCGCGGGCTATAGCGCGCCTGCCCGTACGATCGCTTGAACGCGGAGCGGCGGACGAAGCCGACCCCGGGATTGAAGTTGTCGCCGACGAACAGGTGTTCCAGTTGCAGCCCGGTGCGATCGGCATTCCAGTTGAACGCGCCGCGGTAACTGGAATCGCTGCCGTCACGGCCGGGGGTGTCGGTTTTCGACCAGTAGCCGGTGATCGACAGGTCGGTGAGGAAGTTGAACGCGGCATCGGCACCGTAGGCGTAGTTCTCCGCGCCCCCCGCCGCCACTCCGGGAGCCCGCCGGGTGGCAATCACGCCGACGCGACTGCGCTGAAACACGTCGCGGTTGATGCGCAGCACCGAGAAATCGCTCGCGACGGCCCCGGCGAGCGGCTCGTTCTGCGTCCGCATTTGAAGAGCGCCCACCTGGAAGCCGCGACCGCGGCCGAGCAGCCGGCCGCCGCCGAGAATGGGCACGGCCACGCCGTTGGCCAGCCCGATGCGGCGGCTGTAGAACAGCAGGGGCGCCGGGTTGCTGTGATAGACTGCGGCCTCGCTGAGCCGGGCCGAACATCCCAAGCCCGTCGCTCCGATAACAACCAGACCTGACCAAAAGGCGAGAGATGGCGACCAGACCCGCAGAGCGCGAACTCCTCAAATCCCTGACCCCGCTCAACGGCCTCAAGCCCGACAACATCGCGGATCTTGCTTCCAAGAGCATGGTCCAGGACCTCGGTGCCGGCCGCTATCTGTTCAAGCAGGGTGAGGCGGACAAGCGCACGATCTACATCGTGTCCGGCGAGGT
>CAYGMD010000056.1:0-25703 GCA_964350785.1 uncultured Acidobacterium sp.
GCACGGTGAAGGTGCTCGACTTCGGCCTCGCGAAGGCCGTCGACCCTTCCGCGGGCTCCTCCGCGACCGCCATGAACTCGCCGACGCTGTCGATTCATGCCACCGAGGCCGGCCTCATTCTCGGCACGGCCGCCTACATGAGTCCTGAGCAGGCAGCCGGCAAGGCCGTCGACAAGCGCAGCGATCTCTGGGCGTTTGGCGTTGTGCTGCTGGAAATGCTGACCGGCCGCCAGGTCTTCAATGGCGAAACGGTGTCGCATGTACTTGCCTCGGTGTTGAAAGACGACCCGGATTGGAGCGGCCTGCCGTCGAGTACGCCTCCGTCGATTCACCGGCTGCTGCGCCGGTGCCTCGAGAAGGATCGCAAACGGCGATTGCCCGATGCCGCGGTTGCCCGCCTTGAGATCGACGACGCGAGCAGCCCGGGAGACACCCGGCACCGTCGCACCCCATGGTCACGTTGGTCTGCGGCAGTCGTGATTGCGTTGGTGACGGTGGCGGCGGCGTTCGCCGCTGGGCGATGGCGGATGACGGACGAGGCGGCCGTGGTTGGTGCGGAGGTGGTTCGCTTTGCGATCCACGATACCAGCGGGGTCACGGTGTCGCGCGTGGACGACAGAATGGCCCTCTCCCCTGATGGCCGCACACTCGCGTTCGTCGGCTATGGCGAGCGCGGGGCCGGCATCTGGCTGCGGGCGCTCGACGCCTTGGATGCGCGCCCAATCCGGGGCACCGAAGGCGCCGGGGCGATGGCGTGGTACCCCGATGGCCGCACCCTCGCGTTTTTGGTCGGTGCACAGATCATGAGAGTCGCCGTACCGGACGGCACGCCAGAGAAATTCGGTCCGCCGGTGGGCACCGGTATCGTGTCGCTCGCGGTCGACTCGGAGGGACGACTGCTCGTCGGCGATGGTTTGCGGGTCGGCATCCTTCCCGCCGCCGGTGGCATGCCGAGCTGGCTGACGCGCGCGTCGGAGGACGATGCCCACAGGTCACCCGCATTTCTGCCCGACGGACGCCACTACCTGTACATGGTTCGCAGCGCCGATCCGTCGAGAACCGGCACGTTTGTGACCGGCCGCGACGGCGGCGATCCCGTCCGCCTGTTGCCTTTTGCGTCGGCCGCCCGCTACGCGGACGGCCATCTGATGTTCGTCCGCGATCGCGTGCTTTACGCACAGCGGTTCGATTCCGCCACACTGGAACTGTCCGGTGATCCCACGCCGCTGTCCGGCAACATCGTGGGCAGCTTCGCCGCCTCGAATGGCGGAACGGTTGTCTACCTGCCGGTCAGCGACGCCGCCGAATCCGAAGCCGGCCAGTTGCAGTGGGTGGACCGCACCGGGCGTGTGCTGGGACGCATCGAGCAGTCGACGGGCGCCACGTCCCCCGCGCTGTCGCCCGATGGCCGCCAACTGGCGATGGCGCTGCGTGGAGAACTCTGGGTGTACAACCTCGCGCGCGGTGTGCTGTCACGCCTGACATCGCAGGCCGGCGGCCTGAGCGCCGGCAGCCCGACGTGGCTGCCCGACAGCCGGCGTGTGATTTTTTTCAGGAACGCTTTCAGGAACGGCCACGACGTCCTGATCGAGGCCGAAGTGGGCGCGATCGATCAGGAACTCATCCTGCGTGAATCGAGCGGCCGGCACGCGCATCCGACCGACCTTTCGGCGGACGGCCGCTATCTGATCTACGAGGGCGAGTCGGACAGCATGGATATCTGGGCGTTGCGGCTGACTGGTGATCGTCAGGCACAGGCGTACGTGCAGACGCCGAGCAGCGAGAGGCAGGGGGCGATCTCGCCCGATGGCCGCTGGCTCGCGTACACCTCCGACAGCTCCGGCCGGTTCGAAATCTACGTCCAGAGCTTCCCCGACTCCGGCACCCGGATTCAGGTGTCCCCAAACGGCGGCAAGTCCGCGCGGTGGAGTCGCGACGGCACCGAGTTGTTTTACATCGCCTCGGATGGATCCGTGACGGCCACGCCGGTGCGGCTCGGGCCGCCGATTGAATTTGGCGCGTCGGTCGCGCTCTTTCGGTTCATCGATCCCCAACAGATGCCAGGTCAGAGGCCGAGCTATGACGTGACCGCCGACGGTCAGCGCTTTGTCGTCAGCTCGATCGAGCGTCGCGCCGACCCATCGCTGCATGTGCTGGTCAACTGGCCGGCGGTGCTGACGGCGAAGGCAGCGCGATAAGCCTCGGCCGCTGCCGGGGAATCGATGACCCTTGGCAGCGGGTCGCGCGCGGGCCGATTTAGTGCATCATAGGCCCCGATTGGCTATCAGCCGTCGTCGCCTTCCCCTCGGACACGCCCTGGTCCTGACGGCCGCGATTGTCGCGATCGCCCTGACAGCTTCTGGCGCGGCACCGCAGCCAGGCCAGGCGCCGGCGGGGATTCGCATCGAGAAGAACGTGGCCGCCCGCATGCGCGACGGCATCGTCCTGCGGGCCGACGTCTACCGGCCGGCGGCCTCGGGCCGCTACCCGGCGCTGCTGCAACGCACGCCCTATTCCAAGAACGATCGCGACTCGGCACGGCGGTTCAGCGCCATCGCCGCGCACGGCTATGTCGTCGTCGTGCAGGACACGCGCGGGCGCTACACCTCCGACGGCGTCGCCCGCCCGCACGACGAGGCGGACGATGGCTACGATTCGGTGGAGTGGGCGGCGAGGTTGCCGGAGGTCGACGGCCGCGTGGGCATGTTTGGCGGTAGTTACCTCGCGACCACGCAACTGCAGGCCGCCACCCGCCAGCCGCCATCGCTCGTCGCGTTGTTTCCCGCCTCCTCCTATAGCCGCCGTCACGACATGGTGTTTCAGGGCGGCGCGTTCTACCTGAGCGATGGCCTCGGCTGGAATCTCGGCCAGGCGATGGACGTCCGGCGCCGGGTGCTGACGCCGCATGTGGACCGTGACGGCCCGATCGGCCTCGATGCGAATCAATCCGCCGCGCTGCGCTCGCAGTGGCTGTGGCAGTTGCCGCTCAAGGCCTTCAACGAGTTCGATCTCGACCGCTTTGCGCCGGGCTACCGCCAGATGCTCTCGCACCCGGACGCCGACGCGTTCTGGGATCCCGCCGACATCGAGTCGCGCCACGATCGCTTCCTGGTCCCGGCGTTCCATCTGACCGGTTGGTACGACACGCTGCTCACCGGGACGCTGCGCAACTTCATGGGCCTGCGTACGCATGCCGCCACCGACACGGCGCGACGCTACCAGCGCCTGGTGATCGGTCCCTGGACCCACGCCCGTCCCAACACCGCTTCGACGGCGATCGGCGACGTGAGTTTCGGCCCGGACGCCGGCTTCGATGCCGACGAAGCCATGCTGGGCTGGTTCGACCATTGGCTGCGCGGCGGGCAAGCGGCGGCGGCCGAGACGGCACCGGTGCGGCTGTTCGTGATGGGCGAGAACAGATGGCGCGACGAGCAGGAATGGCCGCTGGCCCGCGCCCGCCCAACCGCGTATTACCTGCGCGGCGGCGGGCGGGCGGCAACCAGCTCCGGCGACGGCCGGCTTGAACTCGCCGCCCCCGGCCGCGAACCATCTGACCATTACGTTTACGATCCCAAGGACCCGGTGCCGACGGGCGCAAGCGGCGGCTACTCGCGTACACCGGCGGACCGGCGAACCGTGGAGCAGCGACCCGACGTGCTCGTGTATACGAGTGCGCCGCTCGCCACCGATCTCGAAGTGACCGGTACGCTGTCGCTCACGCTGTGGGTCGCGTCGACCGCGCGCGACACGGACTTCACCGGGACGCTGGTGGATGTCTTCCCCGACGGCACCGCCCGTGCGCTCGCCGACGGAATCCTGCGCGCACGGTATCGCGGCGGCAAGCAGGCGCAGTCGCTGCTCACGCCGGGCGAGCCCACCGCGATCACCATCGACCTTGGCGCCACCGCCAACCTGTTCCGCGCCGGGCACCGGATTCGTCTCGAGGTGTCGAGCAGTAACTTCCCGCGCTTCGATCGCAATCCCAATACCGGCGGGGTCTTCGGCGAGGATCGCGAGGTCGTGAGCGCGAGGCAGACGATCTTCCACGACCATCGCTATCCGTCACGCCTGCAGCTGCCGATCGTGCCGAGGCCGTCGGCCGTTCGCGCGATCGAGCAGCGGTTCCTCGACGGTGTCTCCACCGACTCGATCAGCACGATGCATCGCCAGGTGACGGAGCATCCGCACATCGCCGGATCAGCCCGATCGATGGAAGTCGCCGACCGGGTGCGCCGTGCGCTCGACGCCGCGGGGCTGCAGACCGAAGTGCGCGAGTACCTGGTTCACTTGTCGACGCCGCGCTCGGTGACGGTCGACATCGTGTCGCCGGGCACCGAATCGCTGGCCGTGCGCGAACCGGCCCACCCCGACGACCCCGACGGTGCGCACCCCGAGCTGGGCCCCGGGTTTGTCGCCTACTCCGCATCGGGCGCCGTCACGGCGCCGGTGGTGTACGCCAACTACGGCCTGCCGCCCGACTATGCGCGCCTCGCGGCGGCCGGCATCGACGTCAGCGGCAAGATCGTGATTGCCCGCTACGCGCGCAGCCATCGCGCCGTGAAGCTGCACACGGCGGAGCAGGCCGGTGCGGCCGGCCTCATCATCTATTCCGATCCGGCGGACGATGGGTTTGCGCGGGGACCGGCGTGGCCCGAGGGGCCGTGGCGCGCGGACTTTCAGGCGCAGAGCGGCAACGGCAAGTACAGCTGGTTCTGGCACGGCGATCCGCTGACCCCCGGCGTTGGCGCCACGCGCGAGGCGGCGGCGCTCGACCCGGCCGTCGCGCCGACGCTGCCGAAGATTCCCGCGGTCGTGCTGTCGTGGAAAGAGGCCGCGAAAATCCTGTCGCGGCTTTCCGGTCCCGCGGTGCCGTCAGGCTCGGGGTTCCAGGGCGGCCTGCCGTTTACCTATCGGCTTGGCCCCGGCCCGGTGGCGGTCCGTCTCGATGTGCGGATGGACGCGGCCCGCCACCCGATTCGCAACGTGCTCGGCAAGATCACCGGCCGCGACCCCGACCGCTGGATCGTGCTCGGCACCCATCACGACGCCTGGAGTTTCGGCGGCATGGATCCGGGCACCGGGCTCGGCCCGGTGTTCGAGGTGGCGCGCGGGCTCGCCGCACTTGCCCGATCGGGATGGACGCCGGAGCGCTCCATCGTCTTTGCCTTCTGGGATGCGGAGGAGTTCGGGCTGATCGGATCCACCGAGTACGCCGAGGCGATGCAGCAGGAGCTGCGCGAGAAGGCGATTGTCTACATCAACACCGACCTGTCGATGCGCGGCCGGTTCGACGGCGGCGGCACGCCGTCGCTGCGCGACTTCCTGGTGCAGGTGGCGCGCGACGTGCCGCATTACGACGGCGGCGGATCGGTCTACGACAAGTGGCGCGCGGACGAGTGGCTGCGCCAGCCGCTCGAGCGGCGCCGGCGCGGCCAGGACGGCTACGAGGTGGAGCTGGCCGCGCTCGGCAGCGGCGCCGACTTCGTCGCGTTCCAGGACTTCCTGGGGCTGCCGACGCTGCAGATGGAGTTCGACTTCGAGGGCAGTTACGGTCCCTATCATTCCAACTACGACACGCGGCGGTTCGTCGAGCGGCACGTGGATCCGGGTTTCAAGGTCGGACAGACGCTGGCCCGCGTTCTCGGATTGAGCGTACTTCGCCTGGCGTCGGCCGAGCTGCTGCCGTTTCGCTATTCACACTACGCCCGCAAGATGGAGGAGTTCGTCGACAGTGCGGCCGCGTGGGCGGTCGACGACTCGGGCCGCCGACGCGTCGCGATCGATCTGGCCGGGGCGCGGCGCCTCGCCACGCAGGCCGTCGCGAAAGCGGCCGCAATCGAGGCACGGCTGGATCGGCGCCTCGCCGCCGCGTCGCTCGATCCAGCCAGGGCGCGCCAGCTGAACGACGCCCTGGTCCGGCTCGAGCAGCAGTTACTCGACGAATCGGAGCCGCCCGAGACCCACTGGTACCGCCACGTCATCTACGGCTGGAACATCTACTCGTTGTACGAGGGACAGCCGCTGCCGGGGCTGGCGGAAGCCATCCGCGTCGGCGATCCGGCGGCGGTGGTGCGCGAGACGTCCCGTCTGGAACGCGCCTTGTCGCGGTTTGTCGCGGGTCTCGACGAGATCGCGCGTGCGGCCGACGCACTCGTTGCCCGCTGAAGGCGCGAAGCGCAGGTGCCGGCCTCGCCTAATCACCCCACGGCTGATCTGACCCGTGGAACGGGTCATTCCTGGGCGAGGGCGTCCGGCAGGCAGGTCGGGCAAATGCCGTGGCTGAATTGTGATCGCGTGTGATTCGAAATGTAGACCTCAACGGCCTGCCAGTAGTTTTGGTCGTCGCGAATCTTCTTGCAGTACATGCAGATGGGCAGGATCGCCTGTAATTGCTTGACGTCGGCCAGCGCCGTCTGCAATTCGTGCACGAGCCGCTCGCGCTGTTCTTCCGCTTGTTTCCGTTTCGTGATGTCGCGGGCGACCGAGTAGATCAACTGGTTGTCGAGGTCGGCACTGGCGTTCCACAGCAGCCAGCGATACGAGCCGTCCCTGCAGATGTAGCGATTCTCGAACCCGACGGCCTGCTCACCGGCTTTGACCCTGCGGTTTTGCGCCACCGTCCGCTCGCGGTCGTCTGGATGAACGAACTCGAACATCGGCCTGGCCTGCAGTTCCTCGCGGGTAAAGCCCAGCGTTTTCTCCCAGGCCTTGCTGAGCCGGGAGAAGTGGCCGCTGAAATGAGCGATACAGAGCATGTCGATCGACAACGCAAAGAAACGGGCCTCGAGATCAAGGGCTTCGTGGTTCATGCCTTGACTCATGCTAGCGCGCCGCCTCGGGCTTCGGCCGCCACAGCACGATCACTTTGCCAACGTGCTGTACGGGTGCTGCGTCGGCGCCGGCGCAGATCTGGTTGCCAATGGCTTCGCGGGCCTCACGGTCGCCGCCGAGGACCTTGACCTTGATCAGCTCGTGCGCCGTCAGGGCGCGGTCGACTTCCGCGATCACGGCCGGCGTGGCGCCGCCGTGGCCGACGAAAACCGTTGGCTCGAGCTTGTGGGCCCTGGCCTTCAGGTGGGCACGTTCGCGGGGCGTCAGGGTGGCAGGCATCCCCTGATTGTACCGCGGGGCGCCCGCGCCGTTAGGGCGTGCGGCGCATCCGGTTCACCGCCTTGACCATCAGGAAAACGATCCAGGCGAGGATCAGGAACTGCACCACTTGCGTGATGAACGCCCCGTAGGCGAACACGGCCGCGCCGGCGGCCTTGGCCTCGGCGAGCGACGCGTACGGCGCCGGGGCCTTCGTGCCTTCGCGCAACAGCACGAACATGCTGGTGAAGTCGGTGCCGCCGATGGCGAAGCCGACGACGGGCATCACGAGATCGTTGACGAGCGAGTCGACGATTCTCTGGAAGGCGGCGCCGATGATCACGCCGACCGCCAGGTCCATCACGTTGCCCTTCGCGATGAATTCCTTGAACTCGCTCAACATGGGAAGCTCCTTTTACTGTGCCGTGAGCTTGAGGTGGCCGATGTGGTGCCGGCCGTGCCAAGCATACAACTGAAGGAACCAGTCGAGCGTCACCGGCCCATGGTCGGGGTGGACCGCGGTGCGTGCGAAGTCGGCGTCGCTCAGCGACTCGAGCATGCGGTGCCAGCGGTGGTGCAGGCCGTCCAGGATCTGGACCGACACCGCCGGGTCCTCGGTGAGCGAGTCGGCCAGCTTTGCCCACTCCGCTTCCTTGTACGGCTTGATGGTGGGTTTGTCCTCGGTCAGCGCCAGACGGAAGCGGACAAAGGCGTTCATGTGGCTGTCGGCGACGTGGTGCACCACCTGCCGGCCGGTCCAACCGCCGTCGCGGTAAGGCTGGTCGATGCGGGCGGTGGCCAGGGCCGCCTTCAGCTCGGCAGGGAAGCTGCCGATGGCGGCAATGCATTCCCGGCGGGTGGCCAGGGTCGGGTTGGGCTCAAAGACAAACTTGCCGGTAGGAAATCGTGTGTCCATCGCAGAATGATGCCCTTCCACCGGCCGGAACTTCAAGCGTAAAGTGCTGATTCTAAACGATAAAGCTCTGCTTGACCCTGCACTTTGGCACCACAGCACCCAAGCACCCTTTGTGACCCAACCAATTCCGGCGAACCCCGTCGAAGTAGGAGGGATGGATGAACGCGACGCGGCAGTGGTCGCCAAGGCCCGCGAAGGCGACCGCGAGGCGTTTCGAGCGCTGGTCGATCGCCATTCCCGCTATGTCTTCTCGCTGGCGCACCGGATGACCGGCAACGCGCAGGATGCGGAAGACGTGGTGCAGGAGGCATGGCTCAAGGCGCACAAGCAGTTGGGCCGGTTCGAGGCCCGGGCCGATTTCCGCACCTGGCTGCACAGGATCACCGTGAACTGTTCGATCGACCTCATCCGCGGCCGGCGTCATCGCGAAGACGCGCACGACCCGGCCGACCTCGAGCAGGGCCCGCTCAGCGAACGTGGCGCCGAGTCGCAGCCCACGCCGGAGCGGGTCGCGGCCAGCACCCAGATCTCGGACCGCGTGAACGAGGCGCTCGGGCTGCTGACCGCCCTCGAGCGTGCCGCCTTCACGCTGCGCCACGTCGAGGGCATGTCGATCGAGGAAGTGGGCGAGAAGCTTGGCATGAAGACGAGCGCGACCAAGCACAGCATCTTCCGCGCCGTGAAAAAGATGAGGCACGCGCTCGAGCCGTTTGTTCAATCATGACGAACCACCTGTCGGAAGAAGAACTGATCCTCCACTACTACGGCGAGGCCGATCGCGCAGACGAGGCGCGCCTCGACGCGCACCTTGCCGGATGTGGCGAGTGCCAGGCCGCCCGGGCGCAGTTGCATCGCGTGCTGGCGCTGGCCGAGACGGCGACCGCGGTCGAGGCGCGTCCTGGTTTCGAGCGTGACGTGTGGGCCCGGCTCGAGCCGCAGCTTGACGCCAACACCGCCATTGGACGGGCCCGCAGCCTTGTCCACCGTCTCGTCCACCGTAGCCTTGGCGAAGGTGGATGGTTCCCGCAGTGGGCGCTGGCCGGCGGCGTCGCCGCGTTGGTGCTGGTTGCCTTCATGGCCGGCCGGTTCACCGGTGGTGGTCCGGCCGGCGTGGCGCCCGACACTGGCATGGTCGCCGAGGCCTCGCCCGCCCGCGTGCTGCATGCCGCCGTGGGCGATCACCTCGACCGCACGCAGGTGATGCTGACCGAGTTGGTGAACAACGATGTCGACCAGGCCGACGTGTTTGCCGGCGAGCAGGAACGCGCCTCGGACCTGGTCGCCATCAATCGCCTGATCCGCCAGTCGGCGGCGCAGTCGGGCGACGCCGGCGTGGTGGACGTGCTCGAGGATCTCGAGCGGGTGTTGCTGGAGATTGCCAACGCTCCGGCCGATGTCACGTCCAACGAATGGTCTGACTTGAAAGATCGCATCACCGCCCAGGACCTGTTGTTCCGCGTGCGCGTGATTGCCTCGGAGATGCGTAACCGAACCCGAACCGATCGCGAGGCTGGCGATCGACTTCCGCAGCGCCCCCCGATTTCGTAGGGCCGCCATTTATGGGCGGCCGGACATGGAGACCGAAACGATGAGAGCAGTAATCAATACCTGTCGGATTGCGGTGGTCTGCGGCGTGCTTGCCGCGCCGGCGATCGCGGTAGCCCAGGAAAATAGGGTGCCAACGGTGCCAATGGTGCCGATGGTGCCGAATCTGCCGGACCTGGCGGTGTTGGCCGACTTGCCGCAACTCGCCGACTTGCCGGCCATGGTCGATGCCGCGCGCCTGGCGGGCTTTGCGGCCATGGACAGCGCGCGGGCGGTGCTCGCGCCCGGCGTCCTTCGTTTCGACGGCCAGGGCTCGCGCGAAGACGAAGCCAAGCAGCGCGCCGAAGAGGCCAAGCAGCGTGAGTCCGAGCGCCGCCGGCGGATCGACGAGAACTACCAGCGTGGCCAGGAATCGCTCGAGCGCAGGCGCTGGGCGCGCGCGGCCGACCAGTTCACCGCGGTGATCGAGGCGCAGAACTCCACGCGTGTGGATGCCGCCCTCTACTGGAGGGCTTACGCCCTCGACAAGCTCAACCAGCAGGCCGATGCCCTGGCCGCGCTCAGCCAGATGATCAAGACCTACCCGCAGAGCCGCTGGATTGCCGACGCCAAGGCCCTCGAGCTGCAGGTCCGCCAGAACGCCGGCCAGGCGCCGCGTCCCGAAGCCGAGTCGGACGAGGAGCTGAAGCTGCTCGCCATCCAGGGGCTGCAGCATTCCGATCCCGAGCAGGCCGTGCCCATGCTCGAGAAGATCCTGCAGGGCACCGCGTCGCCGCAGTTGAAGGCCCGCGCGCTGTTCGTGCTGGCGCAGAGCAACTCGCCCCGCGCCCGGGCCGTGCTGACCACGGTCGCCAAGGGCGGCTCCAATCCCGACGTGCAGCGGCGCGCGATCCAGTACCTCGGCGTCAACGGCACGGCCGAGAACCGCGCGGTGCTGGCCAACATCTATGCCGGCTCGAACGACGTCGACATCAAGCGCGAGATCCTGCAGTCGCTGTTCGTCGGTGGCGACGCGACCCGCCTGATCGAGGTCGCCAACACCGAGCAGAACGCCGAGCTGCGGCGCACCGCGGTGCGCCACCTGGGCACCATGGGCCGCACCAAGACCGGCGACGCGCTGGTCGGCATCTACGCCAAGGAAAAAGAAGCCGACATCAAGCGCTCGGTGATCAACGCGCTGTTCGTGCAGAACAACGCCGACTCGCTGGTTGCCATCGCCCGCAAGGAAACCGATCCCGCCATGAAGCGCGAGATGGTGTCGAAGCTCTCGCTGATGACCAAGTCCAAGGTGGCCATGGACTACCTGATGGAGATTCTGAACAAATGACCGCGCGGATTAGGCGGAGGCAACCCGTGTTGTGGAGGCAACCCTTTAGGGTTGCCGGCTGGCTGCGGGCGGCAAGGCCGTGTACTGGTTCACCAACGTCACGGCCGCCGGCCTGACGCGCGACCACGCCAGCACCAAGGTCCGTGGCTCGGCGTTGTTCTCGCTCGGCCAGTCGAGTGACCCGAGGGCCCTGAAGTTTTTCGAGGAAGTCCTCCGGTAGGCCCTGCTCCGGTGGGCTCCGCCCATCCAATGGGACGAGGTCACTGCGATGGGACGACTGGCGAGTGCCGCCGCCGTGCGGGAGTAGAATTCCCGGATGCGCAAGATTCTCTTCGCTTTTTCCCTTCTTGCCCTGGTCTCGCTCGCTGATGGCCGCGTCGCGGCCCAGCAGGGAGTGCCTGCGCCGGAGCAGTACTTCGGCTTCAAGATTGGCGCCGACGGCGAGCTGGCGCGCTACCCGAAAATCCTCGAGTACTTCCAGCTGATCGCCAAGCAGACCGATCGGGTGAAGTACGAGGAGCTCGGCAAGACCACCATGGGCAACAGCTATCCGCTGTTGCGCATCAGCTCGCCACAGAACCTGGCAAAGTTCGACCGGTTGGTCGAGATCAATCGCCGCCTCGCCGACCCGCGGGGGCTGTCCGACGCCGAGGCGCGAGCGCTCGCGGCCGAAGGCAAGCCGTTCTACTTCGTCTACGCGACGATTCACTCCACCGAGGTGTCCAACGGGCAGGCCATCATCCACATCGTCCATCGGCTGGCGACCGAGAACTCGGTGCAGATCAAGGAGATCCTCGACAACGCGGTGGTGCTGATGGTGCCGTCGCAGAATCCCGACGGCCAGCACCTGGTGATCGACCACTGGTACAAGACCAGGGGCACGCCGTTCAATCGCGTCTATCCCGACCTGTACCACAAGTACGTCGGCCACGACGACAACCGCGACTGGTTCATGTTCACGCAGAAGGAAACGCGGCTGAACATCGAGGCGGTGCAGAACAAGTACAAGCCGATCATTTCGCACGACATGCACCAGCAGGGGCCGCAGGGCTCGCGCATCTTCGTGCCGCCGTTCACCGATCCGTTTGACGTCAACATCCACCCGCTGCTGGCGCTCGGCCAGGCGACGGTGGGGCAGGCCATGGCGTCGGCGCTGATCGGCGAGGGCAAGGAAGGCGTGGCGTGGACCGAGAACTACGACATGTGGGCGCCGGCGCGCCAGTACATGGTCTACCACGGCCAGCCGCGCATCCTCACCGAGATTGCCAGCAGCGGCGGCAACCTCGCCGATCCGTACGTGAGTCCGCAGAAGGGACGGCCGCTCGGTCCACAGGACCCGCGCGCCACGTTCCCGGTGCCGTATTCGAAGGACACGTGGACGCTCGGCCAGCAGGTGGACTACGGCGTCACCGCGGCGCTGGCCGGCATGTCGCACGTCGCGAAGTACGGCCGCGAGTGGCTGTACAACTTCTACACCGTCCACCAGGACTGGGTGAACTACAGCAAGGGGCCGTACGCCTTCGTGGTGCCCGCCGCGCAGCGCGATGCGTTTGCGACCTACGAGATGCTCGAGATTCTCGAGTTTGCCGACGTCGAGATTCATCGTGCCACCGCGCCGTTCACCGCCAACGGCAAGCAGTACGCTGCCGGCTCCTACGTCGTGAAGACCGCGCAGCCGTACGGCGCGTTTGCCAAGACCATGCTCGAGAAGCAGGTCTATCCCGACCTGCGGGTGTTCCCCGGCGGTCCGCCCGAGCCGCCGTACGACGTGACCGGCCACACGCTCTGGATGCTCACCGGAGTGACGGTCGACTCGATCGACAAGCCCTTCGACGCGCCGCTGGAGATGGTGAAGAAGGTGGCGCCGGTGCCGGTCACCGTCGCCGCGCGGCCGAAAGGCGCGTACCTGGTCGAGCCTGGCTCTTACGGCTTCTTCAGGGCCGTGACCGAACTGCAGAAGGCGAATGTGCCCATCTATCGCGCCGCGAAGGCGTTCGATGGCCACGCCGCAGGCACGTGGGTCATCCCGCCGACCGCGGCGGCGCAGCCAATCATCGAGAAGGCGGCGAAAGACCTTGGCGCGCCGGTGAGCGGTGTCGACAAGATGCCGGCCGTCGATGGCTACCGCCTGAAGCCGGCCACGAAAGTGGGTTTGTGGAAGGGCGCCGGCAACATGCCCGGCGGCTGGATGATGTGGATGCTCGAGCAATATGGCATCAACCACGAGATCGTGAAGTCGCAGGACTTCAGTGGCGACCTCAACACGAAGTACGACGTGATCCTCTTGCCTTCCGGCACGTCGAAGGCGCGCATCGTCACCGGCCTTGATCCGAAGCGCAACGACCCGGCCGAGTGGTCGTGGGCGTTTGGCGTGGGCGACGAGGGCTGGAAGAAGCTCAAGGCGTTCGTGGAGAACGGCGGCACGCTGCTGGCGATTGGTTCGGCGGTCGAGACCGCGCGCGAGTTGCTGGACCTGCCCATCGAGAAGGCGCTGCCGGAAGGGCGTCCGCGGTTTGGTGCGCAGCCGGCGGCCGCGGCCGAAGGCGCGCCCTCGGCGGATGCCACCTTGCGCGAGGCGTTCAGCAGCCCGGCGCGATTGATGCAGACGCTGCGCGATCGCGTGGCCGATCCCGAATCGCTGTTCTTCTGCCCGGGGTCGTTGCTGCAGAACGAGTTCGACGTCAACAACCCGGTGGCGTGGGGCATGCCGGCGGCGTGGCCGGTGTTCTTCGAGGGCGACCAGGCGTACCGCCTGCGTCCCGGTTTCGGCATCGAGACGCAGGTGGTGTCGCGTTACCCAACCAAAGACATCCTGCAGAGCGGCTGGCTGCTGGGCGAAGAGTACCTGCGCGACCAGGCCAACATCCTGTCGTTCCGCATCGGCAAGGGCTACGTCGTCACCTACGGCAGCCAGGTGGACTTCCGCACCCAGCCGCGCGCGACGTTCAAGTTGATTTTCAACGCGATCTTCCAAGGCCCGTCGACGGCCGTTCCTGCAGCGCAGATGGGGAAGTAGCTCCGCCCCGTGCCAGAAGGGCAGCACTTCAGTAGTGCCAGAAGGGCAGCACTTTAGTAGTGCCAGAAGGGCAGCACTTTAGTGCTGCCCTTTGTGCTGCCCTGCCCTGATCGGATCAACGGAGGAAGACGTCGGCGAGGAATCGCTCGACGTGAAACATCGACAGCTGCCCGCTCAGTCCGGCGGGCAGCGCGTCGAACGCGTGGTCGGCCCACGGAATCTCCACGAATTCTGACTTGGCGCCGGCGGCCTGCAGGGCAGCGTGGAGGTTCCGACCGTACTGCGGCTGCACGATGTGATCGCGCGAGCCGTAGATCAGCAGCGTGCGTGGCGCCTTGGCGGAGACATATGTGATTGGCGAGGCCTCGCGATAGCGGTCGGGCAATTGATCCGGCGTGCCGCCCAGAAACGCTTCCAGGACGGCGCGCGAACCGATGGGATCGGGTCGCGGAGGGTATCGCCAGCCGTTGGTCAGGTTGACCGGGCCATAGAAGCTGATGATGGCCGTCACCCCGGGATCCTGTAATCCGGCCACGACGGCCAGCTGCGCGCCGGCGGAGCGTCCGAAGAGCACGAGCTTCGCGGCGTCGGCGCCGTATTCCGGCGCATGCGCCCGCACCCACGCCAGGCCCGCTCGCACATCATCCAGCTGCGCCGGCCATTTCCAGGCCGGGGCGTGCCGGTAATCGATCGCAAAGACGACGTAGCCGCGGGAGGCGAGGCGGGCGGCAAACGGCGCGTCGGCGCCGGGCGAGCCACGCTGCCACGCGCCGCCGTAGACCTGCACGATGGCCGGGTGCGGCCCGGGGGTCATGGGCTGGTAGATGTCAACGGTGAGCGGCACGCCTTCGGGCGCGCCGAGCGGCACATCGCGGATGAGCCGCGACTGGCCCAGGTCGATGCCGGCCAGCAGGTCGACGAGCGAGAGCGGCGCGTCTCGCGGATACCGCGCGATCGGAATGGCAAACAGCACGACGGCCGCCACCGACAGCGCCAACGCGACCGGCCGGGCCCGTCCTCGCGTGCGCCAGGCAAGCACGGCCACAAAGAGCGCCGGCACCAGCAGCAGCGGGCTGAGCTCGGGGCCGCCGACGGCGAGGGGCAGCAGCGTCATGGTCGGCGCCGGGACGACGAGCCACATGGCGATAAAGAAGGCAACGGCCGCAAGGGCAAGGACGAACCAGGTCACGCCTGAAGAGTATCCATCGAAACGTCCGCGTGGTACGGTGAGCAGGTATGAACTCGGGTTTGTTGGCGTCGCCTCTGCGGTTGGCCGCGGGGCTGTTCGCGGTAATTGGCGGCGTCCTGGTGATCGCCGGGCTGGCCGCGCTGCGGCGAGGGCGGCCGTTCCGGTTCGTGATCCGGACCGTCCTGGGCCTGGTGCTGCTCGCGCTGGGCGCGCTTGGCGGCGCAATCGGCATTGGCATGCAGGGCTACCGCGCGCTGACCCGCGAAGACCTGGCCGCGCGCATTGTCGTGCAGCCGATCGGGCCGCAGTTGTTCTCGGCGACGGTCCACATTCCCGGCCGCGCCGAAGCCAGTTACTACGAATTGGCCGGCGATGCGGTTTACGTGGACGCGCACATCCTGAAGTGGAAGCCCATGGTCAACGTGCTCGGCCTGCACACTGCTTATGAACTGGACCGCATTTCCGGGCGCTACGACGACGTCGAGCGGGAGCGGGCGGCGCGCCGGACGGTGCACAGCCTGACGCCCGATCGCTGGGTCGATCTGTTCGCCCTGCGCACGCGCTATGCCGCCCTGGCGCCGTTGCTCGACGCCGAGTATGGCTCCGGCACGTTCGCGCGCGTGACCGCGCCCGCCGAGTTCCACGTGCTCGTGTCCACCACGGGCCTGCTGATTCGCCCTGTTGCAGTACCCTGAGGAGGTGCCCGCCGACCTGGTCAAGCGGCTGCAGGACGCCTTGTCGCGTCCGCTGCCGGGCCTCGATGCCCAACTGCGCATGGCGCCCAATCCGCGCGTGGGATGGGATCCGTTCAAGGTGCCCGAGGGCACGCGCGACGGCGCCGCGCTCATCCTGATCTACCCGCACAACGACACCATCCACCTGCCGCTGACGGTCCGGGGCTCGGGCCTGCGCAATCACACGGGGCAGGTGTCGCTGCCAGGCGGGCGCGTGGACGAGGGCGAGTCGATCGAAGCCGCCGCCATCCGCGAGGCCGAAGAGGAGATTGGCGTTCCCCGCGAATCGGTGCAGTTGCTGGGCCGCTTGACGCCGCTGCACATCCCGGTGAGCCGCTTCCTGCTGCACCCCGTGGTGGGCTTTGTCCCGTCGCGGCCGGTCTTCAACCGGGCCGAGTGGGAAGTGGCCCGCATCATCGAGCCTGCCTTGCGGCAACTGCGTGATCCGGCCACGGTGAAGCGCGAGATCCAGACGCGGATGGCCGGCAACCAGAGCGTGGCCGTTGACGTGCCGTTCTTCGACATCGACAGCGAAAAAGTGTGGGGGGCCACGGCCATGGTGCTGGCCGAGTTCTGCGCTATCCTCCCAGACCTATGAGGCGTTTCGCCGTCGTCCTGGCCGTTGCCGCGTCAGCCTCGATCCTGGTCCGCGGGCAGGAGCCGGTCATTCCACTGTTCGAGAAGTTCTTCGCCGCCGAAAGCCCGGCCGATGCGGCGGCGGCCGCCGACGAGCTCATGGCCGCGGGTGTGGAATTCGATGCGGCCTATGCCCGCCTGAAGCAGGGCCGCGCTTACGGCGACGAGAAGCGCGGCGAATACGCGCTGCGCTGGAAGTCGAAATCCGGTCCCTTCTTCAACAACCTCGTTGACGTGCCCCGCAGCTACGACCCGGCGAAGTCGTGGCAGTTGCGGGTGCAACTGCATGGCGGCGTGGGCCGCCCGTCCCCGAATCCACCTGCTCGTGGGGACAAACCTTCAGGTTTGTCCTCTCCCCCTCGTACCGGCAACCGCATCGCGGGCGAGGACCAGATCTACCTGCACCCCAGCGGCTGGGCCGCGGCGCAGTGGTGGGATGAAGAGCAGATCGACAACATCCTGCGCGCCGTTGACACGCTGAAGCGCAAGTACAACATCGACGAGTCCCGCATCTACATCACCGGGATTTCCGACGGCGGCACGGGCGTCTACTACATGGCGCTGAAGGAGCCCACGCTGTGGTCCTCGTACCTGCCGCTGAACGGCAGCATCGCCGTGATTCGCAGCCCGCAGAACGGCGCCGATGGCGAGATGTACGGCAACAACCTCGTCAACGCCCCCCTCTACATCGTCAACGGCGAGCTCGATAACCTGTATCCCGTTGACCAGGTGGAGCCGCACCTCAAGTGGTTCCAGTCCATGGGCGTGCCGTTCGTGTTTCGGCCGCAGGCGGGCGCGGGGCACAACACCGCGTGGTGGCCGACCGAGCGCGAGCCGTACGAGAAGTTCGTGCGCGAGCATCCCCGGCCGGCCCACCCGGCCACGCTGTCGTGGGAGACCGAACGCACCGACAAGTTCAATCGCAACCGCTGGCTGGTGATCGACGAGTTGCGCCAGGACGCCTCGCGCGAGACCGAACTCAAGGATCGCGGCTTCTTCCAGCACACCAGGCTGTCCGGCCGGGTGGACGTGACCCGGACCGGCAACGCGTTCGCGGCGAAGGTGCGTGACGTCGGCGCGTTTACGCTGCTGCTGTCGCCCGACGCGGTTGATTTCTCCAGGCCCGTCACGGTCACCGTGAACGGCAAGCCGGTCTTTAGCGGCGCGGTGAAGAAGGATCCGGCGGCGCTGCTGCGCTGGGCGGCCCGCGATAACGATCGAACAGCGCTCTACGGCGCGGAGTTGAGGATGACGCCATGAAGGGCGCCTGACAAGATGTGCAGCCAGCACTTTAGAGGTGCCAGAAGGGCAGCACTTTAGTGCTGCCCAACCTCCCCGCGCCGGTCGCCGACGATCGCGCCGGTCAGTGGGTAAGCGGCGGGGTTCGTAGCCAGGTTCGCTCGCACGGGATTCTCCAGGACGTATCGCGTCATTGTCTCCAGGGGTTCATCGAACCGCGCCAGCCGATCCCAATAGCTCGGTTGCCACAAGCGACCACGACCGAGTTGGCTCCATGCGAAGCCAGTTGCTTGTTTCCACTTGGCGATGAAACGTCGTAGGTCGGCGTCCGGCGCGCGCCCGATTGCCACGAGGTGCACATGATCCGGCATCAGGCAGTACGCAGGAATGTCGAATTCCTCTCGGGCGGCGTGCTCGGCTAATAGAAGTTCACACCGTCGTCCGAACTCTATGTCCGCAAACGCTTTGCACCGGTCGCGTGTCACTGCGGTGATGAGATAGGTGGATCGGCCTGTGTAGGAAATGCGATTGTTGCGGTTGGGATGTGCCATTCCGGATGGCTGCTGCAACCGGCGTGCCTTAGGCAGCAGCGGGCAGCGGGCAGCACTAAAGTGCTGCCCTTCTGGCACTCCTAAAGTGCCGCCCTCCTGGCTGGCACTCCTTGTCAGGTGCGTCGCGTCATCAATGCCACGACATACCCGACACCGCTGGCCATCAGGCCCCACAGGCTCGGGTCCCACCACCCTGTGCGGTCACTGCCGAACTGCACGGCCAGCAGCGTCGTGACGCCGCAGACGATTGCGGCCATGGCCTCCCGCGCGCCGCCGCGCGTGGAGAGCAGGGCGCCGGCCACCGGCACGAACAGCGTCGCGCTCAGCAGCGAATAGAAGATCTTCAGCGCATCGACGATGCTGGCCAGTTGGATGGCGAGCAACATCCCCAGCACCCCGCCGACGAGCGCCGCCGTGCGGGCCACGCGCATCAGCTGCGCCGGCGACGCCGTGGGATTCACGAACCGCTGGTAGAGGTCCCTTGATGAGGCCGTGGCGAGCATGAAGAGGATGGCGTCGCAGGTGCTGACCTCGGCCGAGAAGATCGCGGCCAGCGCCAGCGCGCCGACCCACACCGGCAGCTCCGCCAGCACGACCGTCGGCAGCACCACGTTGATGTTCAGGTCAGGATGGTTGACGCGCGCGGCCATGCCGAGCAGCACCGGCACGAACGAAAACAGCAGCTGGGTGCCGCCGGCTATGCCCAGGCCGAGGCGCACGGCTTTCGCGCTCTCGGCGCCGTACGCCTTCTGCACCAGCCCCGGCGAGATCACGAATCCCGGCCCCAGGAGGATCAACATCGTCCACCCCGACATGCCGCCGGCCGAGAACGCGACGTCCCAGAAGTGCGCGGGCAGCCCCGGGGCCGCCGCCATGCCGGCCAAACCACCGACCTTGATCAACACCATGGGGACGGCGATGAGCAGGCCGGCCAGGAGGATGACCAACTGCACGGCATTGACCCATGCCGAGCTCAACAGGCCGCCGGCGGTGAAGTACACCGTCATGGCGATGCCGCCAATGGCCACGCCCTGCCAGCGCGACAACCCCGCGACCACTTCGAGCACGGCCGCGCCGGCAATCAACTGGCCGGCCAGGATGGCAAGGGCGCCAATCGACGTCAGCACCGCCACCAGGCCGCGCACGCTGCTGCCGTAGCGATCTTCGAGGAAGTCGCCGACGGTCAGGTGCCCGCGGGATGAGGCGATGGCCCACAACCGGGGGCCGACCCAGAAGGCGAGCGCGAGCGTGCCGAGGCCCGCCGCACCGTTCCACCACCAGGCGCTGATGCCGTCGCGGTACGCTACGCCGGCGGCGCCCACCGTCGTGCCCGCGCCGATGTTGGCGGCCAGCACCGTGGCGCCGACGAGCGGCCAGGTGAGACGGCGGCCGGCGACGAAGAAATCCGCCGGCACCTTGACCAGCCGACCGACCCACACGCCAAAGGCGGTGAGGGCAACCGTGTAGGCGATAAGGAAGATGAGGGCGACGTTCACGGCCGGCGCAGGTCGCGCACCGCCGGGATGTTCGGCAGGCCGGTGGCTTGGCGCACGCCGCGCAGGATGGCCTCGGCCATCACCTCGGCGCCGAGGCCGCCAATCAGCGACACGTTGGCGTCACCCGTGTGCCCGCCGGTCGCAATAGCGAAGATGGTGTCGCCGTCGCCCATGGTGTGGGCTGGGACAATGGCGCGGGCGAACCCATCGTGCGCCATGTCGGCCACCTTCTTTGCCTGGGCCTTGGTCAGCTTCGCGTTGGTGGCGATCAGGCCAATGGTCGTGTTCTCGCCGGGCCGCGGTTTCTCGAGGGAGCCGCTGCGCATCACGATCCGGGCGTCGAGAAACGTCTGCCCGTCGGCCGCGCGCGCACCGGCCACCACGCGGCCGGTCGCCGGATCGATGATGTCGCCGCCGGCGTTCACCGCCACGATCGCCGCGACCGTCAGCCCGCTGGGCAACGTAATCGACGCCGTGCCGATGCCGCCCTTCATGGGCTTGCCGCCGCCGGCAAACTTGCCCACCGTGGCGCCGGCGCCGGCGCCGACGCTGCCTTCCGCAATGGCTCCCGTGGTCGCGGCCTTCGCCGCTTCGTAGCCGCACGTGGCGTCAGGGCGGATCAGCGGCTTGCCGGCGATCGGCAAGTCGAACAACACGGCCGCCGGCACGATCGGGACATAGGCGCCGCCAAACGGAAAACCCACCTTGCGCTCTTCCAGGTAGCGCATGACGCCGGTCGCGGTATCCAGGCCGAATGCGCTGCCGCCGGACAGCACGATCGCGTGCACTTGCTCGACGAGGTTGGATGGGTCGAGCAGGTCGGTCTCGCGCGTCCCCGGCGCCGAGCCACGCACGGACACGCCGCCGGTCGCGCCCTTCTCGGCGAGGATCACGGTGCAGCCCGTTGGCTTCTCGGTGAGGGTGAAGTGGCCCACCCGCAAGCCCTCGACCGCGGTAATGCCGTTCGGCCGTGACTGGGCCGACGGCGCCGCCGCCATCGCCGTCGCAAGGAGGAAAGCCGGGACGGTGCGCTTCATAGGGTCATCTTCTCACTTCTGGGCCGGAGGCTCGGTGCCCCACCAAAACTGTTTAGCGAGTGGCCTCGCGGTCGGCCAGATCACATTCAGGGTATCGGCCTCGTATAGTTCGCCGTTCTTCATCACGTAGCGAATCGAGTTCGTGTTCTTGATGTTCTCGAGCGGGTTGCGATCGAGCACCAGCAGGTCGGCCAGCTTGCCGGCTTCGAGCGAGCCGACGTCCTGGTGCAGGCCAATCGCCTCGGCGCTGAACAGCGTGATGATGCGCAGCGTCTCGTGCGGCGTCAGGCCGCCCGCGGCGAGGTTCCAGGTTTCCCAGTGCGCGCCCAGGCCCTGCAGCTGGCCGTGGCTGCCGAGGCCGGCCTTGCCGCCGGCGCGCACGACGTCGGTCACGCCCTTGGCGATCAGGTTGTGGCCATACTCCTCGGGCAGGAACCACTGCGGCCGGCGCCGCACCATGCCGTCGAGCAGCTCCCAGGGAATCCACTTGCGCAGCTTGGCGTCCTGCGCCGGATTCTCGTTCTCGAACCAGTAGTTCTCGCTCCACGGCGCCCCGTAGGCCACCAGGATGGTCGGCGTGTAGAACGTCTTGGTCTTCGCGACGAAGGTCGTCACGTCCTTGTACAACGGCGCAATTGGCAGGCTGTGCTCCTGCCCTGAATAACCGTCGGCCATCTGCGTCAGGTTCAGCTTCAGGTCGAGCGAACCCTCGACCGTCGCCGTGATCCCATATTCCTTGCAGGCTTCGATGATCCACTGGCGTACGATGCGGTCGCCGGCGACGTACTGCTTGAGCGTATTGGTCTTGTACGCCTCTTTGTAGCGCTTGACGAAGCGGAACGCCGCGTCGCGGTCTTCGATGCCGGACCCGGCAAACACGCCCGGCCCGGTGGCGTAGATGCGCGGGCCCGGCATCATGCCGCTATCCACCATGTCGGCATACGCGAAGACATCAGGAGTCGACGTCTGCGGGTCGCGCGTGGTCGTAATGCCGTAGGCGAGGTTGGCGAGGTACTGCCAGACCTCGGTCTGGTGCAGGCCGCGAGGCGCCCACATGTGCGAGTGGGCGTCCACGAAGCCGGGCATGATCGTCTTGCCGGCGACGTTGATGGTGCGGGCGCCGGCCGGCACCGCCAGCGAGCCGCGGCGGCCAACGGCGGCCACGCGATTATCGGTGACCAGGATGTCGCCGTTGGCGATCACCTCGTCGCCCTTCATGGTGATGATGCGCGCCCCCGTCAGCAGCACCGAGCCGGAGGGTTTCGCCCGCGGCAGCTCGACCACCACGTCGGTCTTCTGCGGTTCGGCCGCCGTGATCTCCTGCCGGAAGAACTGCGCGCCCCAGGCCCAGGTCACCGCCGTGCCGTCGGCGCTCCAGTCAAGATAATCGCCGCCCTCGAGCGACATGCGCGTGACCGGCACCGAAGCGTTGTCGGCCCGGCCCTGGATGCGGACTTCCACCGTCTCGCGCCCGGCCCGCGGCACGCTGACCAGGTAATGCTTCTCCTGCAGGTTGACGAATGCGCGGGTGCCGTCGGGCGAAAGCCGGATGGCTGCGGCGGCCGGCGGGTTGGCGCCCGGCCCGACGCCCGTGATCCGGAGGTGCGTGCGGCGGTCGTAGCCGTCCATGGTGAGCGACTGCAGCCCGCGGTTGGTCGTCACGTAGACCCGCGACGAGTCGTTGCGCGCGAAATGAGGGCCGCGGCCGCTTTGCGCCGACCCGACCAGCGTCGATGCCCCGCCGGCTGCCGGGAGCCAGCGGATCTCGAGCGTGTTGGGCGGGCTGACACCGCCAATCTCCCGCGGCGCCTCTTCGTCGCCCTCGCGTTCGTTCTCGGGCGGCGTATCCATCAGGATGGAATACAGCTGGTCGGACGCCGCGCCAGACAGGTAGACCACGCGCGTGCCATCGGGCGTGTACGTGGGATCCAGGTAATAGCCTTCGCTGCGTGTCAGGGTCTCAGGCTGGCCGCCCGTGGCCGCCACCCGCTTGATCTGCCCGCCCGTCGTCGTCCACGTCGTGTAGACGATGGCGCGGCCGTCGGGAGACCAGGACGGCATGAATTCACCTTCGGAAGTGCCAGAGGTGCCAGGGGTGCTGGTCAAGAGGCGTGGAGCCCCGCCCGGCATGTCCTTGATGTACAGCCGGTTCATGGCGCTGAACACGAGCTTCGTACCGTCCGGCGACAGCGAGGGCCAGCGGATGAGGCGCGCGCGCACGGTCGGACCGTCTTCGACCCGCACGGGCGTGTAGACGCGCGGTGCGATCTCGGCCTGCACCTTGGCCGTGAACGGAATCGGCGTCGCGGCGCCGGTCTCGAAGTCGATGCGCTGCAGCTTGCCGGCCACCGGCACCACCAGCGACTTGCCGTCGGGCATGAAGTCGTAGCGAGGCAGCGTGTCGCGGCTGCCGCGCGATTCCTGGTCGTCGCGCGTCACCGGGTAGGCGAGCCAGCGCTCGGCGCCGGTCTCCAGGTTGCGCACGCGCAGGCCGGTTTGCGCCTTGTGACGGGTGCCGAACACCAGCCACTTGCCGTCCGGCGAGATGACCGGACGAATGGCGCTGCCTTGCGCGTTGGTCACTTGCGTCACGTCGCCGGTCTCGCGATCGTGGCGGTGGATCTGCCACAGCGGAAAGCGCGCGTTGTAGGTGAAGGTGCCGGTGCGCTGCGCGTAATAGATGAAGCGGCCGTCCGGCGTCACCGCGGCGCCCAGGCGGTTGGCGGGCGGGGCCGGCGGCGGGCCCTGGGCCTCGGGACCCGGCTGGGGCGGCGGCGCCGCGCCGACCCGGACGCCGGTGCCGCCGTCGCGGTGATACAGGTACAACCAGAACGTGCCGGGATCCGGGGGCCGCGACTTGGAGACAACGAGGTACTGGCCGTCGGGCGTCCAGGCCGGCGAGGCCATGATCTGCGGCCGGTCGTTGGTCTTGCCGTCCTTGCTCACCGCGCGTGGATTGCCGCCGTCGGCATCGGCAATCCAGAGGTTCTCGATGCCGCTGCGGTCGCTGAGGAACGCGATGGTGCGGCCGTCGGGCGACCACGCCGGCTGACTCTCGAACGACAGCCCGCCCATGATGCGCGTGGCCTCGCCGCCGGCGATCGGCATCGTGTAGAGATCGCCGAGCAGGTCGAACAGAATCGTGCGGCCGTCGGGCGACACGTCCACCTGCATCCACGTCACTTCGTCCGTCGAGAACTCAATTATCTCGGCCGTCTTGAGGGTGAAGCCCTCACCAGGCTTGGCCGGGTCGTCGGCCGGTTGGCGATCCTGGCCTTGCAGCGTGGCGAATCCGAGCAGGCCCGTGGCGAGCAGAACAGCAGTGAGGTTCCTGGTGCGCATGGCGAGAGTATAGACTCGCCCGATGCGAACGCTGAAAGCCCTGGGCCTGGCCCTGGCCGGTGCCGCGTGGTGTGTGATCAGTGCCGCCGCCGTGACGCGCGTGCCGTCCAGCGACGGCCAGTTCTGGGACATCCAGGACACGTCGCCGTGGTCGCAGGACAGCGGCGGCATTGCCACCGGCGGGCGGGCCAATCCCTTCAACGGCTTTGGTTACCTCAAGCTGCAGGTGCGCCGCGCCGACAGCGGCCTGCTGGCCGGCAACCTCTACCTGCGCGGCTTTGGCTTGCACCACGACGGCGCCGGCCGCTTCGATTCGCTCACGCCGGTGCTGCAGGAGGGCATCCTGGTCGCGCGCGGCATCACGACCTCCAAGGACACGGCGTACCTCCGCTACTTCGACAGCTTCACCAACACCACGGCCGAAGACCGCACGGTGCGCGTGGCGTGGGGCGGCGCCGTGGGCGCCGCCGAAGATGGTGGCCGCGCCACCGTGGCCATGACGTCGAATGGCGATCAGCAGATCGACACCGCCGACAGCTTCGTCACGGTGATGCAGAACGCGACCGGCGCCGCCCGGCCGGCCGATGGGCCTTCGGGCCACGGACCTTCGGCCCACGTGCTGGGAACCCGCCGCGGTGCGCTGACGTCGGTTGGCGACATGTACGGCGACCCCTTCGATGCGGCCTGGCCGGGCGCCGACACCGCCCACATCGGCTACGTGTTCACCCTCCGGTTGCGGCCGGGCGAGACCGCCGCGCTCGTGACCTTTGTCGTGAAGGGCCTGAGCGAGGTCTACGACCCGCGTGGCGGATATCCCATCCCGTTCCAGGATGCCCTCGTGACCGGCGAGGCTGTTTATGCCGGCCCCGACATCCGGATACCGCGCGCCGGCACCGAGATCGCCCGCGTCACCGACATCGCGCAACAACTGGCCGCCGCCCCCGACTGGCGCGGCCTGACGGCCCTGCAGCGCTCGCAGGTCGTGAACTGGCCTTCAACGACGCCGGCAACGGCGCCGTTCACCGTGTTCGAGAAGACCGTCTCCGAACTGCAGGACGCCATGACGCGCAACCAGGTCACGTCGGAGGACATCACGCGCGAGTACCTGGCCCGGCTGTCGCGTTACGACCGCCACGGGCCTGCCTTCCGTTCGGTGTTGTCGATCAACCCGCGCGCCATCGCTGACGCGCGCGCCAGGGACGCCGAGCGGGCGAGCGGCAAGGTGCGCAGCCCGTTCCACGGCGTGCCGGTGGTGTTCAAGGACAACATCGATGCGGTGGAGCTGCCGACCACGAGTGGTTCGCTGGCGTTGCTCGATCATCGGCCGCGACTGGATTCGCGCGTGGCGGCCGGCATGAAGCAGGGTGGCGCCGTTGTCCTCGGCAAGGCCAACCTCGACGAGTTCCCCTTTGGCGACTTTGGCATCAGCACGGTCGGCGGCACGGTCGGCAATGCCTACGATCCATCGCTCAGCACCGCGGGTTCCAGTGGCGGCAGCGCCACGGCGGTGGCCGCCAGCCTCGCGGCGTTGGGCTTTGGCACCGACACCTGCAACTCGCTGTCGAATCCCGCCGGGTTCGCCGCGC
>CAYGMD010000057.1:0-25653 GCA_964350785.1 uncultured Acidobacterium sp.
CGCCCTCGATGGCGAGCTCGTCTACGACCTGGTCTACAACCCGCCGCAGACCCGGCTGCTGCGCGACGCCGCCGGGTTCGGCTGTCGCACGATTGGCGGCCTCGACATGCTGGTGGCGCAGGCCCAAGCGCAATTTGAATGGTGGACCGGCCAGCGGCCCGCCGATCGCGTGATGCGCGATGCGGCGGCCGACCGGCTCGGCCTGATGGAGAAGCAATGAAGCAGACGACGTTCGAAGAGTTCGTGGATCTCGCCAAGCGGGCCACGTTTGTGCCGGTGTGCAAGGAACTGGTCGCCGACCTGCTGACGCCGGTGTCGGCCTTCCTGAAAATTGCCGAGCATTCCGATTACGCGTTCCTGCTGGAAAGCGTGGAGGGCGGTGAGCACGTCGGCCGCTACTCCTTCCTCGGCAAGGACCCCTTCCTGATCCTGCGCGGCAAGAACGGCGAGACCGTGATCGAAAAGGCCGGCGTCACGAGCAAGGGCGAACGGCCCTTCATCGACACGCTGCGCGACCTGATGAACGGCTTCCAGTCGCCGTTCGTGCCCGGCCTGCCGCGCTTCACCGGCGGCGCCGTCGGCTATCTCGGCTACGACACCGCGGCCTGGTTCGAACCCACGGCGGCGCGCACCGACGGCACCACCTCCGACCGCGACGACGCCGGCTTCATGCTGTTCGACACGGTACTGGCGTTCGACCATGTCCAGCATCGCATCCTCCTGATCGCCAACGCCCGCATCTCCGGCGACGAGGATCTCAAGTCGCTCTACCAGTTCGCCTGCGCCAAGATCGAGTTCCTCGAGGGCGAGCTCGAACGCGCGTTGTCGCTCAAGCGGCCGGCCGGCGGCGACGCCCTGAAGCTGGTGTCGAACTTCTCGCAGGAAGCCTACGAATCGATCGTCAAGAAGGCCAAGGAATACATTGCCGCCGGCGACATCTACCAGGTCGTGCTCTCGCAGCGCTTTGAAGCCGAAGTGGGCGTCGACGCGTTCACCGTGTATCGCGCGCTGCGGCACGTGAACCCGTCCCCGTACATGTTCTTCATTCGCATGGGCGACCGGTCGATCGTCGGCTCGTCGCCGGAGATGCTGGTCCGGGTCGAGGGGCGCCACGCCGTCACCCACCCCATTGCCGGCACGCGGCCGCGCGGCAAGACCGACGATGAGGATGTGCGGATGGCCGAAGAGCTCAAGCGCAGCGAGAAGGAGAAGGCCGAGCACGTGATGCTCGTGGACCTGGGCCGCAACGACATCGGCCGCGTCTGCGACTACGGCACCGTGCGGGTGCCGACGTTCATGGCCCTCGAGCGCTACTCCCACGTCATGCACCTGGTGTCGGTGGTCGAGGGCCAGCTTGCCGAGGGCCGCGACCGGCTCGACGCGCTGGTGTCGTGCTTCCCGGCGGGCACCGTGTCGGGCGCCCCGAAGGTCCGCGCCATGCAGATCATCAACGAGCTCGAGCCGACGCGCCGCGGGCTCTACGCCGGCGCGGTCGGCTATCTCGACTTCGCGGGCAACCTCGATTTCTGCATCGCCATCCGCTCGATCCTGATGGAGGGCGGCAAGGCCTACATCCAGGCCGGCGCCGGCATCGTCGCCGACTCGAACCCGACGGCCGAGTACGAAGAGACCAAGGACAAGGCGCGCGCGATGTTGCGGGCGCTGGAGCTGGCGCAGACCGGACTGTAGGCATTCATGGTCCTGGTCATCGACAACTACGACTCGTTTACCTACAACCTCGTCCAGTACCTGGGCGAGCTCGGCGCCACCATGGTCGTGCGCCGCAACGACGAGGCGTCCCTCGACGAGTTGCGCGCGCTCGGGCACGACCGCGTCGTCATTTCGCCCGGCCCGGGACGGCCGGAACAGGCCGGCGTCTCGCTCGCGGCGATCCGCGAGTTTGGTCCCCGCATGCCGGTGTTGGGGGTCTGCCTCGGCCACCAGGCCATTGGCCTGGCGTTTGGCGGGGAAGTCGTGCGCGCCCCCCAGCCGATTCACGGCAAGACGTCGACCGTCGAACACAACGGCCAGGGCGTGTTCGCCGGCATCTCGACGTCGTTCCAGGCCGGACGGTACCACTCGCTGGTCGTGCCCGAACCCACCATGCCCGGGGAGCTGGAGGTCACGGCGCGGACCAAGGAAGACAACCTGGTAATGGGCATCCGGCACCGGACGCGGCCCATTCACGGCGTCCAGTTTCATCCCGAGTCGGTGCTGACCAACGAAGGCCGCCGGATCCTGCGCAACTTTCTCGAGATGTGATCATGTTTCCAGCCCTGATCGAAAAATTGCGCCGGCAGGAAGACCTGACCACCGCCGAAGCCGCGGCGGCCATGGCCGCGATCATGCGCGGCGAGGCGGCGCCGGCGCAGATCGCCGGGTTGCTGGTCGGCCTCGCCATGAAGGGGGAACGGCCGAGCGAGCTGGTCGGGCTGGCGCAAACCATGCGCGCCAACGCCGTGGCGGTGCCCGCGCAGCCCGGGCCCGTGTTCGACACCTGCGGCACGGGCGGGGATCGCTCCGGCACCTTCAACATCTCGACCGCGTCGGCGATCGTGCTGGCCGCGTGCGGCACCCGCGTCGCCAAGCACGGCAACCGGTCGGTCTCGAGCCAGTGCGGCAGTGCCGACGTGCTCGAGGCGCTCGGCGTCAACATCCAGGCCGCGCCCGGCGTCGCCGCCCAGTGCCTCGCCGAGGTCGGCATCGCGTTCTTCTTCGCCCCCACGTTTCATCCCGCGATGAAGCACGCGGCGCAGGCGCGCAAAGACCTCGGCGTCCGCACGGCATTCAACCTGCTGGGGCCGCTCACCAACCCGGCCCGCCCGACGCGCCAGCTCGTCGGCGTGCCGCGGCCGGAGCTCACCGAGTTGCTGGCTCGCTCGCTGGCGCTGCTTGGCTCGGAACGCGCCTGGGTGGTCCACGGCGCCGATGGCCTCGACGAACTCTCGACCACCGGCTACACCAAAGTGTCGGAGTGCCGGAACCACGCCGTGCAGACGTTTTACGTGCACCCGGCAGACTTTGGCCTCGCCAAGGCGACGCCGGAATCGCTGAAAGGTGGTGATGCCGCCACCAACGCCGCCATCGTTCGCAGCGTCTTGACCGGCGCGAAGGGATCGCCGCGCGACGTGGTGCTGCTCAACGCCGGCGCCGCCTTGTTCATCGCCGGCGCCGCCGACACCGTGCGGGCCGGCGTCGCCCGGGCAGCGGCGGTGATCGACAGCGGCGCCGCGGCCGGCGTGCTGGCGCGGCTCATCCAGGTGTCACACGGAGCAGCCGCGTGACCGGCGCGCCGCCCGACCTGCTCGAGGCGATTGTGGCGGCGACGCGCGCGCGCGTGGCGGCAGCCATCGCGCGCGAGCCTCGCGCCCAGCTCGAGCGCCGTGCCATGGCGGTCACGCCGGCCGGGGAGGCGTTCGCCGCCCGCCTGTCGCGGCCGGGCGCCGTGAACATCATCGCGGAATGCAAACGCCGCTCGCCGTCCCGCGGCGTGCTGCGTTCGGCGTACGACCCGGTCGCGATCGCGGCCGCCTATGAGCGCGCGGGCGCGGCCGCGATCTCGGTGTTGACCGAGCCCGGCTTCTTTGACGGATCGCTCGATCACCTGGTGGCGGTCCGCCACGCCGTCGCGACGCCGTTGCTGCGCAAGGACTTCATGGTCCACGAGTACCAGTTGCTCGAAGCGCGCGCCGCCGGCGCCGATGCCATCCTCTTGATCGTCGCCGCGCTCGGCGACGCGGAACTGCGCGGCCTGTCGGCCGCCGCGCGCAGCCTCGGCCTGGCGGCCCTGGTTGAAGTCCACAGCCTGGACGAATGCGAGCGGGCGATCGCGGCCGGCGCCGCCATCATCGGCGTGAACAACCGCAACCTGCGAACCTTGCGCATGGACCTGGACGCCTCACGGGTGATTGCCGCGCGGATTCCAACAGGCGTCATCGGCATCAGCGAAAGCGGGTTGAAGAGCCGCGAGGACTTGCAGGCGATGACCGCGCTCGGCTACCAGGCGTTCCTCATGGGTGAGCGGTTCATGGTTGATCCGGACCCGGGCGCGGCCCTGGCCGGACTGCTCGCATCGCTCGACGCGCCGCCTGTCGGTAACCGTGGCGAAGGTGGGGCATGACGGCCATCAAGATCTGTGGCATCACCCGGGGCGAAGACGCCGAGGCCGCCGCCGCGCTGGGCGCCGACGCGCTGGGCTTCGTGCTGTGGCCGGCCAGCCCCCGGCACACGACGATCGAAGCAGTGGCGCCCATCGTCCGCGATCTGCCGCCGTTCCTCACGCCCGTGGGCGTGTTCGTGAACCCCTCGGCCGACGACATCGCGCGGGCCGCGGGCGCGGGACTGCGCCTGGCGCAGGTGCACGGCGTGATGCCGGCCGGCCCCCTGGCGCTCCCGGTGCTGCGGGCCGTGCATGTGAGCGCCACGCTTCCCGGCGGCATCGAGCCGGCGGTGGACGATGGGACGGTGTTGCTTGACGCGAACGATCCGGTGCGGCACGGCGGCACCGGGCAAACGGTGGACTGGACGCGGGCCCGCGCGATCGCCGCGCGCCGCAGGATCGTGCTGGCGGGCGGGCTGACGGCACAAAACGTCGGCGACGCCATCAGGACGGCGACACCCTACGCGGTGGACGTCGCGTCGGGTGTCGAGTCCGAACCCGGCATCAAGGATCTCCAGAAACTTCGCGCATTCATCGACGCGGTAAGAGGCACAGGCACTTAACCCTATGGCACCTATGGCACCCTTGGCACCCTATTCCTGGTTTGGCCGGCGCGATCCCGACGCGCGCGGTTACTACGGCACGTTCGGCGGGCGCTTTGTCCCCGAGACGCTGGTCGCCGCGATTGAAGGCCTGGAGACCGCGTACTTCGAGGCCCGGCGCGACCCGGCGTTCAACGAGGAGCTGCAGCGGTTGCTGCAGCACTATGTCGGCCGCGAAACGCCGCTGTGGGACGCCCGCCGGCTGAGCGAGGCGTGCGGCGGCGCCCGCGTCCTGCTCAAGCGCGAGGACCTGACCCACACCGGCGCCCACAAGATCAACAACGCCCTCGGCCAGGCGCTGCTGGCCAAGCGCATGGGCAAGACGCGCATTGTCGCCGAGACCGGCGCCGGGCAGCACGGCGTCGCCAGCGCCACCGCGTGCGCGCTGCTGGGCCTCGAGTGCGTGGTCTACATGGGCACCGAGGACATGCGGCGCCAGGCGTTGAACGTGTTTCGCATGCGGCTGCTGGGCGCCACGGTGTGCGGCGTGGATTCGGGCAGCCGCACGTTGAAGGACGCCATCAACGAAGCGATGCGCGATTGGGTCGCCCGTCCCGACGACACGCATTACCTGCTCGGCTCCGCGCTCGGCCCGCATCCCTATCCGCTGATGGTCCGCGAATTCCAGTCCGTGATCGGCAAGGAAGCGCGCGAGCAGTGCCTGGCGCAGGTCGGCCGGCTGCCCGACGCGGTGATTGCGTGCGTCGGCGGCGGCAGCAACGCCATCGGCATCTTCGACGCCTTCATCGACGACCCGGGCGTGAAGCTGATCGGCGTCGAGGCGGGCGGCGAGGCCATTCGCTCGGGCCGGCACGCGGCACGCTTTGCCGGCGGGGCCGCCGGCGTGCTGCAGGGCACGCGCACCTTCGTGCTGCAGGACGACCACGGCAACATCGAGGCCACGCATTCGGTGTCGGCCGGCCTCGACTACGCGGCCGTGGGGCCGGAGCACGCGTTCCTGCAGGAGACCGGCCGCGCCGAGTACCACTACGCCACCGACGCCGAGGCGCTGGCGGCGTTCCAGGCGCTGGCGCGGCTCGAGGGCATCATCCCCGCCCTCGAATCGGCGCACGCGATTGCCTACGTCCTGAAGCACGGCAAGCAGTTCGGTCCCGGGACCGTGCTGGTCGTGAACCTGTCGGGACGCGGCGACAAGGACGTCCAGACGGTGGAGCAGATCCTGAAGGAGGCCGGCCATGGGGCGAATTAGCGACCGCTTCGCGGCGCTGCGCGCCACGGGCGAAACCGGCCTGGTCACCTACATCACGGCCGGCGATCCGGACCTCGACCGGACGGCGGAGATCCTGAAGCGGCTCGACCGGGCCGGGGCCGACGTCATCGAACTGGGGGTGCCGTTCTCCGACCCGCTGGCCGACGGCCCCGTCATCCAGCGGGCCACCGAGCGCGCCCTGGCGGCCGGCACGACCCTGCCCAAGGTGCTGGCCATGCTCACGGCCACCCGCGCATCGATTACGGCCCCGGTCGTTATCTTTAGCTACGCCAATCCGATACTTCGCCTGGGGCTGGACCAATTCGTGCACCAAGCCCGGCAGGCGGGCGTCGACGGGGTGCTGACCCTGGATATGCCTCCCGAAGAAGGGGAGGCCTTTCGGACCGCCTTTGCCGCCGCCGGGATTGATACAATTTTTCTCTTGAGCCCGACGACGACGGTCGAGCGGATTCGCAAGGCGGCGGCGCTCGGCAGCGGGTTCCTGTATGGCATCTCGCGCCTCGGCGTCACCGGTGTCCGCGATACGGTGGACGACTCGGCCCGCGAACTCGCGGAACGGGTGAAGGCCGAAACCAGCCTGCCGCTGGCCCTGGGGTTTGGCTTGTCGCGGCCCGAGCACGTGAAGGCCGTCGGCCAATGGGCCGACGCCGCGGTCGTCGGCAGCGCGTTGGTCAAGGTAATTGCCGAACACGGCCAGGCCCCGGGCCTGCTGGATGAAGTGGAGCGGTACGTGCGATGGCTGCGGAACTGAGTCTCGAAGCGCTCCGGGACGAGATCGACAAGATCGACGAGGTGATCGTGCGCCTGCTGGATAGCCGCGCCCGCTGCGCCTATTCGGTGGGCCGCCTGAAGCACCAGTTGGGCCGGCCGATCTACGAACCCGCGCGTGAGTCCGCGGTGCTGGCGCACGTGCGGCAGGTGAACGAAGGCCTCGGCGGCCCGCTTGATGGCGACGCCGTGGCGCGGTTGTATGAACGCATCATGGACGAGGCCCGGCGCATTCAGCGCCTCGAGGCCGAGCGGGATGCGCGCGAGCAGAAGGAAGCCAAGGAGTAGTCATGGTTGTCGTAATGAAAGAGCGGGCGAGTGAGACCGAAGTGGAGGCCGTCATTGCCAGCCTCGTGGAAATGGGCATGGACGTCCACCGCTCGACCGGCGCCTCGCGCATCGTCCTGGGCGTGGTTGGCGGCGGCAAGGTCGATCCGCGGCTGATCGAGCTGATGGCCGGCGTGCACGAAGTACTGCGCATCACGCAGCCGTACAAGCTGGCCAGCCGCACCTTCAAGCCTGAGGACACGATCATCACCATCGGCGACCTCCGCATTGGCGGCGACGAGGTGATCGTGATCGCCGGGCCGTGCTCGGCCGAGAGCGAGGAGCAGGTCCACGCCACGGCGGCGGCGGTCAAGCGCGCCGGGGCGAAGGTGCTGCGCGGCGGCGCCTTCAAGCCGCGCTCGTCGCCCTACAGCTTCCAGGGCATGGGCGAGGCCGGCCTGCAGTTGCTGCGGGCGGGCGCCAACGCGCACGACTTGAAGCTCGTCACCGAGGTCATGGACGCCAGCCAGATCGAGGTGATCGGCAAGTACGCCGACATCTACCAGGTCGGCGCGCGCAACATGCAGAACTTCACCCTGCTGCGTGAACTGGGCCGCACCCGCAAGCCGATCCTGCTCAAGCGCGGCATCGCCGCGACCATGGAAGAGTGGCTGCTGTCGGCCGAGTACATCCTGGCCGGGGGCAACACCGACGTGATCCTGTGCGAACGCGGCATCCGCACGTTCGAGACCTTCACGCGCAACACCCTCGACCTGTCGGCGATCCCGATTGTCAAGGAGCTGTCGCACCTGCCGATCTTCGTCGACCCCAGCCACGGCATGGGCCGCCGCGACAAGGTGGCGCCCATGGCGCGCGCGGCGGTCGCCGCCGGCGCCGACGGGTTGATCATCGAAGTGCACAACGACCCGGACCACGCCTTGAGCGACGGCGCCCAGTCGATGTTCCCGTCGCAGTTCGATCGCCTGATGGCCGAACTGCGGATCATCGCTCCGGCCATCGGCCGCAGCATCTGCCTCGAACCCGTCGCCCGCCGCGGGTGGGCGCGCTGACCCATGGCTGAGACACAGCCCCGGCTCGCCATCGTCGGACCGGGGCTGATCGGCACGTCCGTGGCGCTGGCCGCGGCGCGGCGGTGGCCCGGCCTCGAGGTCCGGACCGTCGACCGGGACGAACCGCTCGAGTCGATCCGCGAGTCGCTGGTCGTCGTGCTGGCGATGCCGGTGGAGGTCATCATCCAGGCACTGCCACGCCTGGGCGCACTCCTGCACCCGCAGGCGCTGGTGATCGATACCGGCAGCACGAAGCGCGCGATCATGGCGGCCGCGGCGGCAGCGCGGCTCTCACAGTTCGTGGGCGGTCATCCCATGGCGGGCGGCACCGGGACGGGTCCGTCGCAGGCGCGCGCCGACCTGTTCGACGGCCAGGCGTGGTTCCTGGCCAATCCCGACGCGCCGGAGGCGGTGCAGCGGGCGGTGCAGTTCGTCGAGGCACTGGGCGCCCGCCCGGTGGTGCTGGCCGATCGCGGCGAGGAGCACGACCGGCTCATGGCGGCGGTCAGCCACCTGCCGCAGCTCGTGGCGAGCGCCCTGATGGTGACCGCGGCGCGGGCCGTGGGCGACGACCACCTGAAATGGGCGGGGAAGGGGCTACGCGACACGACGCGGCTCGCCGGCAGCCAGGCCAGCGTCTGGCACGGTGTGCTGGCCTCGAACAGCGCCGAGATCAAACCGCTGCTGCGGGCGATGGCGGCCGAGTTGATGACCCTGTCGGACCACCTGGAGGATCACGACGCGATCCGGAAGTTGTTCGACGAAGCGGCGCGCGCCAAGTCTTCCTGCCTATAATCGTCGGATGAACAAGGTCCTGGACACTGCCGACGAGGCAGTCGCTGCCATTCCCGATGGCGCCAGCATCATGATGGGCGGCTTCGGGCTGTGCGGCATCCCCGAACACCTGATCGCCGCGCTGCTGCGCCGCGGCACCAGGAACCTCACCATCATCAGCAACAACGCCGGCGTCGACGATTACGGCGTCGGGCCGCTGCTCAAGTCGCGGCAGGTGCGCAAGATGATTTCGACCTACGTCGGCGAGAACAAGGAATTCGAGCGGCAGTTCCTGCAGAAGGAGATCGAGGTCGAACTCGTGCCCCAGGGCACCTTCTCGGAACGGATGCGGGCGGCGGGGGCCGGCATTGGCGGCTTCTTCACGCCGACCGGCGCCGGGACGCTGATCGCCGAGGGCAAGGAAAGCCGCGTCATCGACGGCCGCACCTACATTCTCGAGGCGCCGCTGGCCGCCGACTTCGCCTTCGTCAAGGCCTGGAAGGGCGACCGCGCCGGCAACCTCGTGTATCGCAAGACCGCGCGCAACTTCAACCCGGTGATGGCCACGGCGGCGCGGCACACGATTGCCGAAGTCGAGTTGCTGGTCGAGGCCGGCGCCCTCGATCCGGACGGCGTCCACACGCCGGGCATCTTCGTGAAGCGACTGGTGCAGGGACCAGCCTACGTCAAGCGCATCGAGAAACGGACGGTCAGCAATGGATAAGCGCGATCGCATTGTTCGCCGCATCGCCCAGGACCTCAAGAACGGCGACTACGTGAACCTGGGCATCGGCATGCCGACCCTGGTCGCCAACTGCGTGCCCCCGGGGGTCGAGATCACCTTGCACTCCGAGAACGGCATGCTGGGGGTCGGCCCCTACCCGCGCGAAGCAGAGGTCGACGCCGACCTGATCAACGCCGGCAAGGAAACCGTCACCGAGTTGCCGGGCACGTCGTACTTCAGCAGCGCCGATTCGTTTGCCATGGTGCGCGGCGGGCATATCGACCTCACGGTGCTGGGCGCGCTCGAGGTCGACGAAGCGGGCAACCTCGCCAACTGGATGATCCCCGGCAAGATGGTGAAGGGCATGGGCGGCGCCATGGACCTGGTCGCCGGCGCCAAGCGCGTGGTCATCGCCATGGAGCACACCACGAAGGACGGCGGCCACAAGATCCTGCCGAAGTGTACGCTGCCGCTGACCGGCGTGAAGGTCGTCAACCAGATCGTGACCGAACTCGCCGTGATCGACGTGACGCCGGAAGGCCTGCTGCTGAAGGAGATCGCCGGCGACACGACCCTGGATGCCGTGCTTGCGGCCACCGGTGCGAAGCTCCGCGTGGCCGAGCCATTGGGCCGCTTCTAGCCCTTCGACTTCGCTCAGGTGTTCGGCGTGACGTCTGGGGACGGAACTTACCGGCCGTTGCCCTCGTCCGTACGAGGGGGTGAGGTGCTGATGCGCAAAGCGCTGCTGATCGTGGTCCTGGCAGGAATTGCGGCCCAACCGAACGTCTCCGCGCAAGCCGGGGACACCGCGACGTATCGGCTCACCGGCACCCGGATCGCCCTGGGGCAGGACGTCCGCATCGAACGCGACGAAGAGGTCAGCGATGCCGCGGTCGTCGTGGGCGGTTCCCTGGTGGTGGACGGCCGCGTGCGCGACGGCATCGTGGTGGTCGGCGGCGACCTGCGGCTCACCGCGACAGCCGACGTGCGCGGCGACATCGTGCTGGTGGGCGGGCACCTGGTGCGCGAGCCCGGCGCCCGGCACCTGGGCAGCGTCAATTACATTTCGTTCGGCGACTGGTCACGCCGCACCTTCGGCTGGTTCCCGACCTTCGACTTCGGCGACTTCGGCCGCTGGCTCAGTCTCGCCGGCACGTTCGCGCGGGTCTCGCTGCTGGCCATGCTGATGACGGTGATCCTGGTGGTCGCGCGGCCGGCCGTCGCGCGCAGCGGCCGTGCCGCGGTCGCCGAACCGGTGCGCGCGGGCCTGGTCGGCCTGGCCGCCGAGATCTTCTTCGTGCCGTTCCTGATCGCGGCCTCGATTGGCCTCGCCATCACCATTGTCGGCATTCCGTTCGTGGCCCTGCTGGTGCCGGTCGCCATGGTCATCGCAGTGTTCGCGCTCGTGCTGGGTTTTACGTCACTGGCGTGCCGCCTCGGCGAGTGGGTGGAAGATCAGCTGGGCTGGCAGCCGGGCAATGCGTTCCTGGCCACCGCGATTGGTTTCGTTCTGATCATGGGGCCGACCATCGCGGCGCGGCTGATGGGGGTCGGCCCCGAGGCGCTGCGGCCCGTGGCGTTTGCGCTGCTGATGCTGGGCCTGGCGGTGGAATTCGTGGCGTGGACCGTCGGCCTGGGCGCCACCATCCTGACCGGCCTGGGGCGGTGGCACACCGTGCCGCCGCCGATCACCGCTGGTCCGGCGCCGCCGGCGCCAACCGCGGCTTACTGACCGCCCGGGGGCCCGAGGCCGGGGCGCACTTGCACCAGGGTATTCGCCGTGGCGATGACCTTGGCCCCTTTCTTCAACAGCAGGCGGATCCGAAAACTGCCGGGATCCTTGAAGCGGTGCTCGACGGTGTAGCGGCGCTTGATCTCGCTCGTGCCGGGCGAGTACGGGTCGCAGTCGGCTTCCGCCGTCGACGTCGTCAGGTCGCCCCATTCCCACTCCAGGGTGGGGCAGTAGAATTCCTCGTTGTCGTTCGCCCCGCCCTTGACCTCGGCCACCACCACGACCCGTGCCGGCGCGAACGACACGGCCGGCGTGGCCTTGAGTGATAAGCTAGGTTTCTTGTTGCCGCCCTGGGCCCGGGCCTGCAGGGCAACCGGAATGACGAGTAGCGCGCCAAACGCCACGACTGTGATCTGAGCGACGCCTGTTCTAAGTTGCATGGCAAGGTCCCCGGCAGGCGGGGCGCAGAGGAATTCTAACCCAACATGCACTCCCCCTACGAAGTGCCTCGCCTGTCCGTGAGCAGCGCCGCCCCGGGCAGCGCCGACGTGGACCTCATCATCATTCCCGTCGCGCAAGATCACACCGCCACGGCCGTTGCGGCCTATGACGGGGTATTGGGCGGCGATTTGGGCTCGGCCCTCGAGCGGGGCGAGTTCCGCGCCAAGGCCTGCGAGATTTTCGTGCCGCGCACGCCAGGCACGGACTGGCGCGCCGCGCGCGTGGTCTTCGTCGGCGGCGGACCGCGCGCCGAGATCGACGCCGAACGCATGCGGCGCATGGCCGTGACCGCCGCCCAGGCGGCGCGCCAGCAGCATCATGGGCGCATTGCGTGGGCCGACGTCGAACCCGGCACGCTGGCCACCGCCGCGCGGGTCGAGTTGATCGCCGAGGGCGTGACCGTCGCCAATTTCGACAACGGCATTCACAAGAGCCGGAACGATCGCCAGTTCTTCCTCCGGGAGGTCGTGATCCTGACGGCGCCGGATGCCGCCGGGGCCGCGTCAACGGGCGGCGCGACGGGCGAATCCATCAATGCCGCGCGCGTGCTGATCAACGAGCCGGGCAATTTTCTCACGCCGCGCATCCTGGCCGAAAAGGCACAGGGCCTCGCGTCGGTCCCCGGCATCACCGCCGAAGTGCTCGACGAGCACGCCATTACGGCGCTGGGCATGGGGATGCTGTTGGGCGTGGCGCGCGGCAGCGTCGAGCCGCCGCGCCTGCTCGTGCTGCGTTATACGCCCGCCGGCGCGCCCGCCGGCGCGACGCTGGGCCTGGTCGGCAAGGGCGTCACGTTCGACACTGGCGGCATCTCGCTGAAACCGGCCGACGGCATGGAGCGCATGAAGGACGACATGGCCGGCGGGGCGACGGTCGTCGCCGCGCTGCGCTCGATTGCGCTCCAGCAACTGCCGCTGCGCGCCATCGCCGTGGTGCCGATGACCGAGAACATGCCCGGGGGCCAGGCGACCAAGCCCGGCGACATCCTGCGCGCCGCGTCAGGGCTGACGGTCGAGGTGAACAACACCGACGCCGAGGGCCGCCTGATCCTGGGCGACGCGCTGTGGTACGCCCGCCAACTCGGCGCCACCCATTTGATCGACGTCGCCACGCTGACCGGCGCCGTGGTGGTCGCGCTCGGCAAGACCACCACCGGGTTGTTCGGCACGCCCGAACCCTGGGTCAGCCACGTTCGCGCCGCCGCGGCGCAGGCCGGCGAGAAGGTGTGGCCGATGCCGTTGTTCGAGGATTATCGCGAACAGTTGAAGAGCGAGATTGCCGACATGGTGAACAGCCCGGGCCGGCCGGCCGGCTCGATCACCGCGGCGATGTTCCTGAAGGAATTTGCCGGCGTGGGCCCCTGGGCCCACCTCGACATTGCCGGTACGGCGTGGGCCGAAGAGAGCAAGCCGTGGCAGCCCAAAGGCGCGACCGGCACGATGATCCGCACGCTGGTGGAAGTGGCCCGTGGCGGCTTTCCCGGTGTCTAATCAAGAAGTGCAGGGACCCCAGAACGCCACGCCGACCGTCACGATCGTTCAGATCGTCAAGGAGGACTCGGCGAAAGAGCTGAGCATGATCGATGTCTCGGTGGCCGCCTTTGGCCTCACCGGGTTGATCATGGTGGCGGCCCTCGTCGCCGGGTTGCTGGCGGGCGGGCTGTTCATCTGGTATCGGTCCCGGCGCGCCATCACCATCATCGAGGCGCGCGGCAACCAGCACAACCTGTTCCGCGCCTAGTTCGGTTCCTGCACCGCCATCGTCGACTGGCCCTTTAGCGACTTGCGGTAGCGCATCACGGCGTTGAACAGCGACTCGGCAATCTTCTGCTTGTAGGCGCCGGTCTTGAGCAGCGCCAGCTCCTGCTTGTTGCTGACGAACGAAATCTCGGCCAGCACGCTCGGCATCGCCGCGCCAATCAGCACCACGAACGGCGCCTTCTTGACGCCGCGGCTCCGCACTTCCTTGTTACTCTTGCGCAGCGACGTGACCAGCGATTCCTGGACCATGTGGGCCAGGTCGCGCGATTCGTCCAGCTTGTTGTTGAGCGCGATGGCCTTGATGATGTCGGGCAACTGGTGCATCTCGCGGGCCGACGCCGAGTTCTCGCGCGCCGCCACAGCCTCGGCTTCCGGCGACGAGGCGAAGCTGAGGAAGTAGGTCTCAATGCCCTTGGCCGCCGCATTACGGCTGGCGTTGGCATGAATCGACAGGAAGAGGTCGGCGCTTTCCCGGTTGGCGAGCTCCGTGCGCTCTTCGAGCGGGATGTAGATATCGGTGCGGCGCGTCAGCACGACCTCGAGTCCCGGCTCCTTCTGCAGCAGCTTCTCGAGACGCAGGGCAATGTCGAGCACCAGCGTCGCCTCGTTGAGTCCCTTGCCCAACACGCCGGGATCGTGACCGCCGTGGCCGGGATCGATGACGACCCGCGAGACGCCGAGGCCCAGCTGGCGGGCCATCGAAAACCCGCCGGCGCCATTGGCGGTGGCGGCCGTCGGCGAGGGGGGCGGGTTCGAGGCCGGGGTGGTCGCGGCCGACGCCAAGGCCGGGGGCGCCGCCACGGGCGCGGCCGCGACGGTGATCCGTGGCGCCGCTGACGCCGGTGCGGGCCTGGCAATTTCCGTGGGGGACGGCGCGGCCGCCAGCGGCGGCTCCGGTGCGATGGCGCTCGGCGTGATTAGCGACGAACTGGCAACGGTCCGCCGCACCGCGCGTTCGGCGTCGATCACCAGCCGGAACGGGCTGTAGAGCGTGAAAACGCTGTAGCGCGACACCTGCTCGAGGTCCAGCACCACCCGGACGGTGGCGTCGGGGTGACGGCCCACGCGAATCTTGCTCACGATGTCGCCAGGGTAGGTGAGGACCTTGTCCGTGAGGGCCGGCGTCAGCTGGACGCCCTTGAGGTCGAAGAACAGGCGCGCCGGTCCGGGGATGCGCTCTTCGCGGTACGCGACCTCGCGGTCGAGTTCGAGGGTGATGCGCACCGTGTCCGGCAGCACCGCGCGCTGAATCGAGAGCAGCGTGGCCGTGGCCGCCGAGGGCGCGGCTGGCGAAGCGCCCGCGGCCCCGACCGGGGCCGGGGGCACCGGCCGGTCCAACGCCGCCAACTGCAGTTTCGCGCGCTTCACCAGCGGGCTGGTCGGGTATTCGGCGACGAGCCAGCGATACAGCCGGACGGCCCGCTCCTGGTCGTCGGCCTGGTTGAACTTCTGGTACGCCGCATCGGCCAGGCTGGCCGCCTGCCACAAGGCGTTGTCGGCATAGCCGCTGGTCGGGTAGCGGCGTACCAGCGCCTCGAACGACGCGGCGACCTTCGCCGCCTGTGACGTCACGTCGGCGGCCGGCGCCTGGGCGCTGCCGGTCAGCAGCACGCGCACCCGTTCGCCGCGTTCGAGGGCCGCCTCATACCGCTCGCGCGGCGTCTGCGCGAACGCCGGCACAGACACCACGAGCGCGATGGCCCACGCCAGCCCCGTTCGCACGCTCTGTGTCATCTGCGTCATCTGCGGCCCTGGTAATCCCGTGTCATCTGAGTTGGGCGTCCACTTCCTCGAAGTATTCGCGGCCCACCAGCACCTCGCGCGGCTTGCCGCCGGTGGCCGGCGACACCAGGCCTTCGGCCTCCATCATGTCGACCAGGCGGGCGGCGCGGCTGAAGCCGATGCGCATCTTGCGTTGGAGATATGAAATCGACACCTGGCCGGCCTGCACGACAATGCGCGCGGCCTCGTCGTAGAGCTCGTCTTTCTCGTAGAGCAACTCCTGGTTGGTGGTCTTTTCTTCCTCGGTAATGGACTCGTCGTACACCGGCTTGCCCTGCTTGCGGAGGAAGCTGGCGACGCGCGCCGATTCCTGCTCGGAGATATAGGGCCCGTGCAGCCGGATGTGCCGCGAGGACGCCGGCGGCAGGAACAGCATGTCGCCCTTGCCCAGCAGCTGCTCGGCGCCGTTGCTGTCGAGAATGGTGCGCGAGTCGATCTTCGACGACACCCGGAACGAGATGCGCGCCGGCAGGTTCGCCTTGATCAAGCCGGTGATGACGTCGACCGACGGCCGCTGCGTGGCCAGGATCAAGTGGATGCCGACCGCGCGCGCCATTTGCGCCAGCCGGCAGATCGACTCTTCCACCTCGTTGCCGGCCACCATCATCAGGTCGGCCAGCTCGTCGACCACGACCATGATGAAGGGGAGCGGGCGGTTCGGCTTGCCCTCCTCGGGCACCTCGCCCGAGTCGAGGACCGCGCGCACGTTGCGGTTGAACTGCTCGATGTTGCGCACGCCGTACGCCGCCAGCGTCTTGTAGCGCTCTTCCATTTCACGCACCGCCCAGCGCAGCGCGTTGGCGGCCTTCTTCGGTTCGACCACGACCGGGGTCATCAAGTGGGGGATGTCTTCATACATGCCGAGCTCGAGCCGCTTCGGGTCCACCATGATCATCCGCACATCATCGGGCGTCGCCCGGTAGAGGATGCTGGTGAGAATCGCGTTCAGGCCGACCGACTTGCCCGAACCGGTCGAGCCGGCAATCAGCAGGTGCGGCATCGTGGCCAGGTCGGCCATGAACGGTTCGCCGTGAATGGTCTTGCCCAGCGCGAAGGTGAGCTTCGAGGCCGAGCGCGTATAGGCGTCGGCCTCCAGCAGTTCGCGCAGCGAGATCGCCTCGCGATTGGGGTTGGGAATCTGGATGCCCACCGTGGCCTTGCCGGGAATGCGATCGATCAGCACCGACTCGGCCTGCATGGCGAGGCACAGGTCGTCCGAGAGGCCGGTGACCTTGGAATACTTCACGCCCGCGTCGGGCTTGAACTCGAACGTGGTCACCACCGGGCCGGGGTGAATCTGCACCACCGAGCCTTCCACCGAGAACTCGCGGCACTTCTCTTCGAGCAGCCGCGCCGACTCCATCAATTCGCGTTCGTCGATCTTGGTCTCGGCCTTCGGGGCGTCGAGCAGCGACACCGGCGGCAGCGTGTACGACCCCAGGCGGCGTTCGACGTTGCGGTCGGGCTCCGGCAGGGGCAGCGACGGGGCCGACGGGGTGCGCGCCGGCGCCTTCTTGACCACCGGCGGCGTGCGCGCCGCGGCGGGTTCGTCGTCCAGGTCCAGGTCGCGCGCCGCGGCGCGGGCCGGGGCGGCCGGTTCCGGCCGATCAAGCCGCCCCGGCTTCTTGTCGCCCTTGGCGATCACGGCGGTGTCTTTCTTGCCGTACTTGACCAGCACCTCGCGGCGCTGCTTCGCCTTGCGGCGCTCCTCGCGCCACAGGCGGAACGAGTCCACGCCCTGCGCGGCGACGCCCTGCAGGGCGGCAAACACGGCGCTGAACAGCCGCCCGAACGACACCTGCGTCGAGATGATCACCGCGGCGACAATCAGGGCGAGGATCACGATCACCGAGCCGGTGCGGCTGAGGTACTCGGCCATCACGCCGCCCAGCCATTCGCCCAGGTAGCCGCCGGCGCGGAAGGGCCGGGGGCCGAACTCGACGCGGCCCAGGGTCAGGCCCAGGAAGGCGCTGCCGCACGACAGCAACATGGCGGCGCCGATCAGCTTGGTGTACGCGGCGTCGATCTTGGTGCACCAGAAGTAGTGCCAGCCGGCGACGGCCACCATGGCCGGCAGCAGGTAGGAGGCGTAGCCCAGCAGCTGGAACGACAGCTCGCCCAGGAACGCGCCGACGCGGCCGGCGAAGTTGGCCGGCACGTCATGCGTCCCGGTGCTGAAGAACCAGACCGGGTCGGTCGGATCGTAGGTCGCCAGGGCGATCAGCCAGATGAGCGTCGCCGCGAACAGCGCGACGCCGACCACCTCACTGACGCGGCGCGATAGGGCGGAACCGGATGCAGCCACTCAGTCTCTCCTCAGATCTCAATCACGACCGGCAGCACCATGGGCCGCCGGCCGGTCCGCTTCTTCAGGAAGCGCCGCACCTCGGTGCGAATGCGGTCCTTCATCAGGCCCGGATCGGTCCGTTCCTCGACGCTGCACTCGCCGATCGCGGCGGTCACCACACGGGCCCCCTCGAGCAGCAGGTCGGCGGTGCCTTCGTCGCTGACGAACCCGCGCGCCACCAGTTCCGGCACGCCCTCGACGACCCCGGTGCGGGCGTTGATCGCCACTACCGGCATGATGATGCCGTCGATCGAGATGTGGCGGCGGTCGCGCAGCACCTCGTCGTCCACTTCGCCGACGCGCGTGCCGTCGATCAGCACCCGGCCCGACGCGGTCTTGTCGGCGATGCGGCCGCCGGCGGCGTCGAAGCGCAGCACGTCGCCGTTCTCGGCGGTCAGCACCTCGACCTCGGTCGGCAGGCCGCGGGTCACGAACCGGGCGACCTTGGCATGACGCGCCAGCTGGCGGAACTCGCCGTGGATGGGCACGAAATACTTCGGCCGCACCAGCGACAGCACCAGCTTGAGCTCTTCCTCGGAGCCGTGGCCCGAGACGTGGATGTGCTTGCTCGACTCGGTCACGACGTCGACGCCGCGGCGGGCAATATGGTTCATCACGCGGCCGATCGCCTTCTCGTTGCCGGGAATGGCGCGCGCCGAAATCACCACGCGGTCGCCCTCGACCAGCTTGACGTGCCGGTGATCGTTGATGGCAATGCGCGACAGCGCGGCGTTGGCCTCACCCTGCGACCCGGTGACCAGGCAGACCACGTCCTGGGCGGGGAAGATCGACACGTCGCTGTCCTTGATGACGACGCCCGACTGCAGGTGGAGATGCCCGAGCCGCTGGGCGATCACCGAGTTCTCGGTCATGCCGCGGCCGACAAACGCCACCTTGCGGTCGAACTGCGCCGCCAGGTCGGCCACGATCTGCAGCCGGTAGAGGCTCGACGAGAACGTCGCCACCACGATCTTGCCTTCGGTGCTGGTGAAGATCTCCTCGAAGGCGTTTTCGACGTCCTTCTCGGAGCCGGTATAGCCGCGGCGATCGATGTTGGTGCTGTCGCAGAACATCGCGAGCACGCCTTCGGCGCCAAGCTGCGCGAAGCGATGCAGGTCGAACGCCTCGCCGTCCATGGGCGTCTGGTCGACCTTGAAGTCGCCCGTGTGCAGCAACACCCCCTGCGGCGTGCGGATCACCACCGCGACGCAGTCGGGCATGCTGTGCGTGACGCGGATGAACTCCAGCGTGAAGGGGCCGATCGCGATGACATCGCCCGGCTTCACGGCGATGGTCTTCGGCTCCAGCCCGTGCTCCTCGAGCTTCTTGCCGGTGAAGGCCAGCGCCAACGGGGTGCCGTAGATCGGGCCGTCGACGTGTGGCAGCACGTAGGGCACGCCGCCAATGTGGTCTTCGTGACCGTGGGTGAGGACCAGCGCCTTGACCTGGCCCTTGCGGGCTTCGAGGTACGCCAGGTCGGGCACGATCAGGTCCACCCCGGGCTGGTCGGCCTCCGGGAACATCGCCCCGGCGTCGACAACGATGGTGGTATCCCCACACGAGATGGCCATCATGTTGAGGCCGAACTCGCCGAGGCCGCCAAGCGGCACCACGTCGACTGCAAGCGCCGCGGCCGGGGCCACGGGCACGGACACACTCATGCGATATCCCAGCCAGGCGTGACTTCACGCCCAGGAAAACAACTAGCGAGGCAACCGTGGACTCTGGCGAGCCGGCAAGGTCACCCGTTCAGGCCGCTGGGAGCGCCTGCAAAACGAGGCGGGTTTCGTCGGAAACTATAGCACAGCTTCAACTTCCGGCTGCGATGAAGGCGCGCAACAAACCCGCCATCTCGGCCATGTTCAGCGTCTCGGGCCGGCGCCGCGCGTCAATCCCGGCCCGGGCCAGGGCGTCGGCCGGCGCGACCGACCGCTCCAGGCCAAACGGCTTCAGGGCATTCGACAGGGTCTTGCGCCGCTGCGTGAACATGGACCGGACCATTCGCACGAACCCGGACATGTCGGGAATCTCCACGCCGGGCGGCCGGAACGTCAGCCGGACCACGGCCGACTGCACCTGGGGTGGAGGCCGGAACGCCCCGGGCGGCAGCGACAGCAGCCGCGTGACGTCGGCATGCACCGCGGTCAGGACTGTCAGCACACCGTAGTCGCTGGTGCCCACCCTGGCCACCAGCCGATCCGCGACTTCCTTCTGCAGCATCAGGATGGCGTCGCGCACGCCGCCGGTGGTCGCCGCCAGTTCGAGCAGCGAGAACAGGATGGGGGAGGAGATGTTGTAGGGCAGGTTGCCGACAACGCGCACCGCATGGCCGGGTCCGAGCGGGGCGCCAAGCCAGTTCGAGAGCATGGCGGCCAGGTCCTGCTCGAGCACGTCGCCCACCACTACCGTGACGTTGGCGGGCCTGGTCGCCTCGAGCCCGGCGGCCAGGTCGCGATCCACTTCCACCGCCAGCAAGCGGCCGCACTGTTCCGCCAGCGGCCTGGTGATGGCGGCCCGTCCGGGGCCGATCTCCAGGATGCTCTCGTCGGCCCTGGCGTCGACGGCCTTCACCAGCTTCGCGACCCAGGCGGGTTCCAGGAAGTGCTGCGCGAACCGCTTGCGCGCCCTCATGCCGGCGGCTCTTCGCGATCGCCGGCGGCGATCTCGTCCGGGTCGTCTTCGCCGCGCAGCCAACGCTCTTCGTGGGGCGCAATCTCGTGCTCTTCCATGCCGAAGTAGTGCCCCAGCTCGTGGATCAAGGTCTCGCCGATCGCGACGTAGATCTCGTCGGCGTCGCCTTCACACTCATCTTCGATCGGCCACTGGAAGAGGGTGATCCGGTCGGGCAGTTGGTTACCGTAGCCAAACCCGCGCTGGTTGAGCGGCGTGCCCTGGTACAGCCCCAGCAACGTATCATCGTCATCCATGTCCAGCTCGTCGAGCAGCTCGTCGGAGGGCTCGTCCTCGATGACAATCGCGACGTTGTGAATCTCGCGCGCAAAGCGCCGCGGGATGCGGTCGATTGCCTCCTGCACGAGCTCGCTGAACTCCTCGCGGGTCACCGCTTCGCCTTCTTCACTTTCTTCGCTGCCGTGGCCCTGCCGACCGGCTTCGTCACGACACCCGACATGTAGAAACTGCAGTCGTTGCGCACGTTGCAGATCTGGCAATTCGGCTTCGGCTTGCAGATGCGCCGGCCGTGCAGGATCAGGTCGTCCGACGCGCGGGTCCAGCGCTTCGGCGCCAACTGGTCGCACAGCTGCGTCTCGACCTGCACCGGGTCGTCGCCGTGGGCAAGGCCAATGCGATTGGCCACGCGCAGCACGTGCCGATCCACCGGGAGACCGGGGACGCCAAGCGCGTGCCCCAACACCACGTTGGCGGTCTTGCGGCCCACGCCGGGCAACGCGGTCAGCGCGTCCATCGAGGCGGGGACCTTGCCGCCGTGCTCGGCCAGGAGAATCGCCGCCATCCCAAGCAGCGCCCTGGCCTTCTGGCGAAAGAAGCCCGTCGCGTGGATCAACGTTTCAAGCTCGGCGGGGTCGGCCGCGGCCAGGGCCCGCGCATCGGGGAACCGGGCGAACAGCGACGGGGTCACCAGGTTGACGCGGGCGTCGGTCGATTGCGCCGACAGCATGGTCGCCACCAGCAACTCGAAGGCGTTGCGGTGGACCAGCTCCGTGTCGGCGTCGGGGTAGTGCCGATCGAGCCCGTCGAAAATGCGAGTTACCGCGGCCGGCGTCTTCACGCTAGTGTATGGGCCCCTTGCCGGGAGGCACGGGCTGCGGTGGCTGGTGCGACTCGGAATAGACGCGCATGTTCTCCTGCAGCGCCGCAATCAGCGTGGGAATGAACTGCACGGGCAACACGATCCGGGCGCGCGCGGGGGCGCGCACGACGTGCTCTGATTCCGCCTCGCGAATCTCTTTTTCCGACAGCGGCTGGACTTCGCAGAAGGTCAGCGTGAAGTCGAACGGCGTGTGATTCACCGCGCAGAAGTTGGCGTACGTGCGCGGCTCGGAGCCACCGTCTTCGGGAACGATGGTGAAATTGATTTGTTTGCGGTCGCTCATAGTTGGGGCCTGCTGGCTCTAGGCTATCACTCAGCCCCGGCCAACAGTGGACCCCGTCAAGAGGTGCCACCCCGGCAGAGAGTGCCACCCCGGCAAGCAACTAGTATTTCCGCATCACCCCAACCACCACGCCTTGGATCTGCACGCCGTCCGGCTCGACGTAAATCGGCTGCATGGCCGGATTGGCGGGCTGCAGGCGGATGCGGTTGCTTTCCCGGTAGAACTTCTTCAGCGTCACGTCCTGCCCGCCGACCAGGGCAATCACCATGTCGCCGTTGTCGGCGGTCTTGCGGTCCTCGACGACGACCCAGTCGCCGTCGCGAATCTGCTCGTCGATCATCGATTCGCCGCGCACGCGCAGCACGTAGGTGTCGCGCTTGCCGGCAATGAGCGAGTCGGGGACGCTGATGGTTTCGGTGCCGGCGACGGCTTCGATCGGCATGCCGGCGGCGACATACCCCAGCATGGGGAGTTCAATGGCCCGGCCGCCCGAGCGGCTGGGCAGCAGTTCGACCGAGCGGCTGCGATTCCACGCCCGGCGGATGAACCCCTTCTCCTGCAGGTTGGTCAGGTGCTTGTGCACCGTGGCCAGCGACGACAAGCTGAACCGCTCGCCGATTTCCTCGAGGCTCGGGGCGTACCCGTGCTGCTGGATGAACTCGTTGAGGTAATCGAGGATTTCTCGCTGGCGCTTGGTTAATGGCTGCATAAGGGCACTCCCGGGCGGCGAGTTGCTCCGTTTCTTCGCCCTGAACAGGAAGCGTAAGCAAACAGGAGGCGAAAGTCAACCGGGCCGGTCACGGCGCGGCCGGGATCACGCATACTCTCGTTCAACCTTCCGCGCCGCTGCCGGTCTAATCCCTACAGCAGAGGAACGCGGTCATGACACATGAATCGGCAGGTCGCCACGCATGGGCCCCGGCCGTCGCCACCGGGTGGACGGTAACGGTGGTCAATCCCTCCGCGGCGGCGCCCGCCGGCATCAACTACGCGGCCCTGGACGATGGCGCGCTGGTGGCGGCGGCGGTAGCCGGCGAGCGCGACGCCTTCGACGTGATCGTCGAGCGTCATCGCCGGACCGTTTACCAGGTGTGCTATCGCTTCGTCAGCAACCACGAGGATGCCAGCGACCTGTCGCAGGAGGCGTTCGTGCGCGCCTGGCGCGGCCTCAAGACCTTCAAGGGCCAGTCGGCGCTGTCGACCTGGCTCTATCGCATTGCCGTCAACGTGTGCCTGAACCGTGTCAACGCGAAGACGCCGGCCACCGACCCGATCGAATCGACCGACCACTTCGAGGACACGCGCATCGAGGGCGCGCAGTCGGCGCTCTTGCGCGAGGAGCGCGCCGCGGCAGTGCGCAAGGCGATTGCCGCGTTGCCCCGCAAGCAGCGCGCGACCCTTATTTTGCGGACGTACCACGAGCTCTCGCACCAGCAGATCGCCGATATTCTTGGCAGCTCGGTGGGCGCCACCAAGGCCAACTTCTTCCACGCGCTGGCCAACTTGAAGAAGCTTCTCGGGAACGCGCCATGACGCACCTCACGTCTGACGAATTGATCGACGCCGCCGAAGGCACGCTCGACGCGGCGCGCCAACAGCATCTCGACACCTGCGACGCCTGCCGGCGGCAAGTGGCCGACCTCGCCAGCGTGCTGGGCGAGGCGCTTGCCGTGGAGATGCCCGAGCCGTCGCCCCTGTTCTGGGCGCACCTGTCGCGGCGCGTGCGCACGGCCATCGACGCCGAACCACAGGCCGCGGGCGGGTGGCTGCGCTGGCGCGTGCTGGCGCCCATCGCCGCGCTGGCGTTGCTCGTGATGGCGCTGGCAGTGGCGCTGCCACGGCAGCAGACTGCGTCGGTCCCACTCGCGAACTTTGCCGAGCCCGCCGGCTCGCTGCCGGACCAGGGCTTTGCCGTGGTCGCCGCACTGGTCGGCGAAATGGATTGGGACACCGCCATGTCGGCGGGACTCGCGGTGTCACCGGGCGCGGCCGACCAGGCGGTGCCCGGGTTGACGGCCACGGAACAACAGGAACTCACCCGTCTGTTGAAGGCGGAGCTGACACGGGCCAAGTCATGATGACCACACGAATCGCTCTCATTGCGGCGCTGCTCGTCGGCACGCTGTCGGGCGCCGCCGCCGCGCAGGAGTTTCAGGCGCAGGCACCTGGCCGGCAACCGCTGCCGGGACTCGACAACAGCGACATGACGCCGGGCGAGATCCAGAAGCTGTTCGACGCTTACCTGGTGATGGAGGCACAGCAGGCGCTGGCGCTGACCGACGAGCAGTACCCCCAGTTCCTGACGCGCCTGCGCGCGCTGCAGGAAACCCGCCGCCGCAACCAGCAGGAGCGTTTCCGCCTGATGGGCGAGCTTCAGCGGCTGACCAACCCGCGCCAGCCGGTGGCGCGCAGCGACGATGCGCTGATCAAGGAGCGGCTGGCCACCTTGCAGGAGCTGGAATCGCGGACTGCGGCCGAGCTGCGTAAGGCCTACACCGCCCTGGACGGGGTCCTCGACCTCCGGCAACAGGCGCGCTTCCGGCTGTTCGAGGAGAATATCGAGCGCCGCAAGATTGAGCTGCTGATGCGGGCGCGCCAGCCGAACCGTCCCAACCAGCCGCAAGGCCAACCGCCCGTCCGACGACCCAATCAGCCGCCGCCAGGCGTGTGACGATCGATTCGGGCCGCGCGGACGTAGAATGGATCATGCGCGCGCAAGCAATTCTTCTTGGCGGATGGCTGGTCGCGGGGACTACGCTCCTGGCGGTCGTCCCGCTGACGCCCCGGCTCGCCGAGTCGTTCGAGAAGAAGATTGTCGCGGTGCAGGCCAACGCCGACACCGAGGCCAAGGCGCCCCGGCCCACGCAATTCACCGAAGACGAGACGAACTCGTACCTGAAGTTCAAGTCGGGGCCGCTGCTGCCGACCGGCCTCACCGAACCGGTCATCACCCTGCACGGCGAGGGGCGGGTCACCGGCCGCGCCGTTGTCGATCTCGACATCGTGCGACAGAAGCAGAGCAGCGGCGGCTGGTTCGATCCGACCAGCTATCTCACCGGCAAGCTGCCGGTGAGCGCGGTCGGCCGCATCGTCACGGCCGACGGCAAGGGCCGCTTCGAGCTCGAGCGCGCCGACATCAGCGGCGTCCCGGTGCCCAAGTCGCTGCTCGGGCAGATGGTCAACTACTTCACGCGCACCGCCAGTAATCCCCAGGGGTCGTCGATCGACGACACCTTCGAGTTGCCCGCCGACATTCGACGTATCGACGTCGCGACCGGCCGCTTCACCGTCGTGCAATAGCGCCCGTGGCCGAGGATGTCCTCCAGCTGCCCCTGCAGTTCCTGAAGGGCGTCGGTCCGCGCAAAGCCGCCGACCTGAAGAAGGCGGGCCTCAACACCGTTGAGGACCTGCTGTTCCGGTTTCCCCGCCGCTACGAGGACCGCAGCCGCCTGCAGACCATCATCTCGCTGCGTCCCGGCATGACCGCGGCGATCAGCGGGGAAGTGCTGAACGCCGGCCTCGCGCACACGCGGCGGCCGGGCTTCCGCCTGTTCCAGGCGCTCGTGCAGGATGCGAGCGGCCAAATCCAGGTGGTGTGGCCCAACCAGGCGTTCCTCAAGGACGTGATTCGCGCCCACCAGCGCATCGTCCTGTTCGGCAAGGTGGAGCTGTGGGGCTCCCGCGGCCTGCAGATCACCGATCCCGAGTTCGAGATCATCAAGGACTCGGCCGAACCTGCCGGGCGTCGGGAGTCGGGAGTCGGGAGTCGGGAACTGGACACCCTGCACACCGGCCGCATCGTGCCGATTTACGAGCGCACCGGCAGCGTCACGCCGAACATGCAGCGCCGCTTCGTGTGGCAG
>CAYGMD010000058.1:0-14452 GCA_964350785.1 uncultured Acidobacterium sp.
CACCTGAACGTGGCGACACACCTTTAGGTTTGTCGGAACGCCGCCGGAAAATCGTCGCCAGCGATGTGTGCCTGCTGTTCAGGCGCTTTCTTCACTTCGGCAACGACATCACCCGCGACTACGTCGAGGCGCTCGAAGCGCGCGGCATTCCCCACCTGCTGGTGGGTGGCAAGACGTTCCACGAGCGCGAGGAAGTCGATGCCATTCGCACCGCGCTGACGGCGATTGAGTGGCCCGAGGACGAGCTGTCCGTGTATGCCGCGCTGCATGGCCCGCTGTTCGCGATTGGCGAGGAGGAGCTGCTCGAGTACCACTCAATCGCGCGGGCCTTTCACCCGTACCGCGTGCCGGCCGACCTGCCCGAGCGGCTGCAGCCCGTGGCCACGTCGCTGACGACGCTGCGCGAACTGCACGCCGCCCGCAACCACCGCCCGGTCGCCGACACCATCGGCCGCCTGATTGCCGTCACGCGCGTGCACGCCGGCTTCATCCTCTGGCGGGGCGGCGAGCAGGTCCTCGCCAACGTGCTTCACATCTCGGATCTGGCGAGGCGTTACGAACTGGAGGGCGGGCTGTCGTTCCGTGGTTTCGTTGACACCCTGCACGACGCCTCGGGCCGCGCCGATTCGCCCGAAGCCCCGATCCTCGAAGAGGGCAGCGACGGTGTGCGCCTGATGACCGTTCACAAGGCCAAGGGCCTCGAGTTCCCCGTCGTCGTGCTCGCCGACATCGCGTGCAAGCTGAGCCTGGACGATGCCTCGCGGTACCTGGATCCGGCGAAGAACCTGTGCGCCATGCGGATTGGCGGCTGGTCGCCGGTCGAACTCCAGGAACACAACGCGCAAGAGGCGAAGCGCGACGAGGCCGAAGGGGTGCGGCTGGCCTACGTCGCGGCGACCCGGGCCAAGGACGTGCTCGTCGTGCCTGCCGTGGGCGATGGGCCGTACGACAAGGGCTGGATTCGTCCATTGAATCGCGCGCTCTATCCGCCGAAGGACCAATGGCAGTCGCCGCAGCCGGCTCGTGGCGTGCCGTTGTTCAAAGGCAAGCAGACGATCCTGCCCGACGCCCGCGCCGACGGACAGCCGGTGGACGACACGGTGCGGCCGGGCACCTATCACCTGGGCGACGAGGCCGCCGGCCAGGCCTATTCGGTGGTGTGGTGGGATCCGCTGCTGCTGGAGGCGTCAACCGACGAAGGCCGCGGCCTGCGGCGGAACGATCTCATTGCGAAGGACGCAAACCCGCTTGACGTGGCCGCTGACCGCGCGCGTTACGACGACTGGAAGGAGCGTCGCGCCGCGGTGCAGGCGCAAGGCTCGGCGCCGTCGATGATCGTCACCACGCCGACGCAGCTGAAGGACGAGCCTTCCGACTCCCGGCCGACTCCCGGTGTGACGGTCGAGGACGCAGCTGTGAAGACAGTGCGTCCGTCAGGGAAACGTTTCGGCACCCTGGTTCACGCGTTGCTGGCGTCGGTGCCGCTGGCCGCCAAGGCTAGCGAAGTTGAAGAGCTCGCCGCGTTACATGCCAAGCTGCTCGGCGCCACGGACGAGGAACGGGCCGCCGCCCGCGTGATCGTCGTGGCCATGCTCAAGCATCCGCGCCTGGCCGAGGCCCGGGCCGCCGAGCAAGCCGGCCGCCGCGTGTGGCGCGAGGCGCCGGTGTCGCTGCGCCTGGACGACGGGACTGGCACGCCGCAGATCGTCGACGGACAGATCGACCTGGCCTACGAGACCGATCACGGCTGGCTGGTGATCGACTTCAAGACCGACATCGAGATCGCCACGGCGCAGGATGCCTACATCCGGCAGGTTTCGCTCTACCTCGACGCGGTCGCCCGCGCCACCGGCCAGACGGCAACTGGCCTCATACTGAAGATCTAAACCACGAAGGATGCGAAGGACACGAAGTCATGAAACGGTTGTGTGTGTTCTGCGGCTCGAGTGTCGGTAACAATCCCGCCTATGCCGAAGTGGCAACGACGTTGGGGACACTGCTGGCCAATCGAGGCATTGGCCTGGTTTACGGCGGCGGCAACGTCGGCCTCATGGGCGTGATTGCCGATGCCGCGCTGGCCGCCGGCGGGGAAGTGATTGGCGTCATCCCGAGGGCGCTGGCCGACCGCGAGGTCGCCCATCATGGCGTCACCGACCTGCGGGTCGTGGATTCCATGCACACGCGCAAGGCGATGATGGCGGATCTGTCGGACGCGTTCCTGGCCATGCCGGGCGGGGTCGGCACGTTCGAGGAGTTCTTCGAGGCGATTACCTGGACCCAGCTGGGCCTGCACCGCAAGGCATGCGGGCTGCTGAACGTGGCCGGCTTCTACACCCCGCTGGCGGTGTTCATCGACCAGGCCGTGACCGACGGCTTCATCAAGCCGGTGCACCGGGCCGCCATCGTGGTGGACGACGACCCGGCCCGGTTGCTCGATACGTTGACGACGATCGAGATTCCCGACGTCCCGAAGTGGATCCGTCGAGACGAGACGTAAAGCGAAACAAGAGATAAGGAGACAAAGAGTTGCTCCTTAACTCTTGATCTCCTGTTTAGCCTCTTGATCTCACCCCGCGAACTTGTACCCCAGGCCGTGCACGGTGAGGATGAACTGCGGGACCCGCGGGTTGGTCTCGAGCTTCTGCCGCAGCCACGCCACGTGCACATCCACCGTGCGCGTCGACGGCATGGCGCTGTAGCCCCACACTTCGTGCAGCAACTCGTCGCGTGAAATCGTGGCGCCGCGGTGCTCGATGAAGTACTTGAGCAACTGGAACTCCTTCGCCGAGAGGTCCAGCGGCTGGCCCTTGCTCATCACCTCGGCCTTGCGCACGTCCACCGTGATGTCGCCGAAGCTGTAGCGTTCGAGCGACAGCCCGGGCGACCCGCCCGGCGCGCGGCGCAGCAACGCCTCGAGGCGCGCCAGCAACTCGATGGTCTCGAACGGCTTGGTCAGGTAGTCGTCGGCGCCCAGCTTGAGGCCGACCACGCGATCGACGACCTGGCTGCGGGCCGTGAGCATGAGGATGGGCGTCTGGATGCCTTGCTGGCGGATGGTCTTGGCCACGTCGAAGCCGTCGCGTCCCGGCAGCATCACGTCGAGCACGATGATGTCCCAGGGCTCGCCCGTGGCGCGCGTGACGGCGGCGTTGCCGTCGCCCGCGGTCTCGACCGAGTACCCTTCGGCCGTCAGCCGATCGCTCAACGCCAGTTGCAGGCCGGGTTCGTCTTCGACGAGCAGCAGTCGCTTGCCGGACACGGATCAGGACCTGGAGGCTTCGAGGCCGGTCGCAAAGGCCCGCGATTCGGCCGCCGCGTGATCGGTGACCGCCGGCAAGGTGATGGTGAAGACGCTGCCCTTGCCGGGCTCGCTGGCGACCGACACGCGGCCGCCGTGCGCCTCGGCAATGCGGGCGACCAGGTTCAGCCCCAGCCCGCTGCCCTGGATCTGCTTCGACACCGCCTCGCGGCCGCGATAGAACGGCTCGAAGATGTGCTTGCGGTCGTCGGCGTCGATGCCCAGCCCGTGATCTTCGACCGTGAAGACGACACTCTGAGGCCCGACTCCCGACTCCCGGTTCCCGACTCCCGGCCGAGAGGCGCTAACGCGAAGCCACCGCGCCTCGCCCCCGTATTTGACGGCATTGCTGATCAGGTTCTGCAGCGCCGAGCGCAGCGCCGTGACGTCGCCCAGCACCGGGGGCAGGTCCGGCGCCACCGCGATTTCGACCTCCACGCCCGCGCTCTCGATCTCGTTGCGGCAGGCGCCGATCGAATCGTGAATCAAGTCCGCCGGCGACACCGGCACCGGCGCCGCGGCCGCGCGGCCGGCGGCAATGCCGGCCAGTTGCAGCACGCGCTCGACGGTTTCAGCCAGCCGGCGCGCTTCGCCCTGGATGGTCTCGCCGTACTTGCGCACGCGGGCGGGATCGCCCACCACGCCGTCGGCCAGGTTGCCGGCTGCCGCGCCAATGACCGATACCGGCGTGCGCAGTTCGTGCGACACCGCCGCCACGAACTCCATCTGCTGCCGCGCCAGCTCTTGCGCCCGGCGGGCCGACACCACGATCAGGCCGATCGCCAGGGTCAGCAGCAGCAACACGCTCGAGCTGACCAGGAGGTTGCGCTGCCGCACGGCGGCCACCGCCGCCTCGAGCGAGCCGGCGCGATGCTTGGCCATCAGGACCCATCGGCCTTCAAACGGGCTGAACTGGCTGCCGCGCGTGATGATCCGGCCGCGTCCGCCCTCGCGCGTCTCGCGCTCGACCATCGACACCACCAGGTTCTCGGTTCGAATCTTCGCGTCAACCGGGTGAGGCTCGGGTGCCGGGCTTGCCGGCGGCGCGGGTGGTGCCGGAGGGGTTGGAGGAATCGGCCCGTTGCCGCCCCGGGCGAACACGAACATCTGTTCGGGCCGGGGGCCCATGAAGTTGGTGGTGACGTCCGGCGACGCCGCGATCAACCTGGCGACGCCAGGTTCCGATTCCCACACGACCCGGGCGGGATCGTCCTTGTGGACCACCGCGACCCGGTAATCGACCTCTTCGTTGTCGCCGTGAAAGTGCCGTGACGCCAGCGCGGCCAGCAGCGTGTCGCGCATGACCGCGGGATCGAGCCTGACGACGGTGAAGCCGAGGATGGTGATTTTGGGCGGTCCGCGACGGCCGTCGGGCAGTTCGAAGAGCGTCACCGGCGATACCAGCGTGTCGTCGTCTCCGAGCGACAGGGAAATGCGGCTCTCGCGGCCGCGATCGCCGGACCCCGAGCCGCCGCCGTTGCGCGACCGTTCCACAGAGAAGCCGATGAAATGCGTCGACAGCGAGGTGCGCAGGGGTGCGAGGTCGTCGGTCCACTCGGCCGGCTCGAACACCAGCGCCTGCGGGCTCCAGCGGCGTACGCGCAGCCGGTCGAGCGGCACCACCGTCTGCGAGCCCATGACGGGCAGCTCGGTGCCCGGCAGCGTGTCGACGAGCAGCACTTCCCGGACCAGCCGCGGTTCAGAGGTGCTGTTGGTCCACGCGGAATACCGCTGCGCGTAGCTGGTCCAGTTCTCGTCGCGAATGATGGCGCCGTCCACCTGCAGGCCGACGAGGGCCCGCGACAGCTCGGTGTCGAACTCGGTGGCGAACTGCGCGGCCGCGGTCCGGAGGGTGCGCTGCATGCGTTCGCGTTCGGCCGTGCTCAATTGGCCGAGCCACTGGTACTGCATGTAGGCGAGCGCCGGCACCAGCAGCATCACGATGCCTACGAGCACCGTCACGGCCGAGATGCGGCCCCCCTTCAGGAACATGCCTTTGGGCTGGTTCGTTCCGTACACCATTTGCGAAGTCTAGCACGCAGAAAATGCGATAAACCTCCGGGAATCAAGCATTTAACATCCTTAACAATCCCTTTGCTCACCCTTAACGTCTTACCGCACGCCATCCTCGTAATATCAATCGGAAGGCGTTCCACGGTGGGACGGAAGTTACAGGAGCCAACATGCGCAGACTGATTTCAACCGCCGCCTTGATGATGGCGGCGACATTCGTTCACGTCGATGGCGTTTCGATTCTTCCGCTGGCGGCGCAAGACCGCGTGGCCGCGGTGCTGGCCGACGTGAAGAAGGCGCTCGGCGGAGAAGACAAGGTGGCGGCGCTCAAGGGGCTGACCGCCGAGGGGCCGTTCCGCCGCTCGATGGGCGGCCGCGACATGGAAGGCGTGATGACGCTGACCATTGTGCGGCCCGACAGGATGCGCCGGGTTGAGGAGATCGCCATGGGCGGCATGGTCGGCGGGCCCATGATGGAGCGCACCTCGGTGCTGGCCGGCAACATCGCGTGGGACGACATGGCCAACCGCGGCGGCATGGGCGGTGGCATGCAGATCGTCATGCGCGGTCCCGGCGATGGCCCGGGCCCCGGCGGCGGCCCGGCGCTGACCGAAGAGCAGCTGAACGAAGCCCGCGTGCGTCGCGCGCGCGTGCAGTTGCATCGCTGGCTGGCGGCACTGGCCGCCGAAGGCCCCGCGGCCTGGACCGACGCGGGCATTGCCGAATCACCCGACGGCAAGGCCGACATCCTCGAGACCAGGGAGGAAACCGGCCGCGTGCTGCGTCTCTTCATCGATCAGTCGACGCACCTGCCGCTGATGGTCCAGTACCAGGACCCCAAGCCCATGGTGATGATCAACGGCGGTCCTGGCCGGGGCCCCGGCGGTCCCGGCCGCGGGCCGGGCCGACCGGGTGGCCCGCCTCCGCAGATGTCGCCCGAGGAAATGCAGAAGCGCGTGGAGGAAATGCGCAAGAACCCGCCCGCCCTGGGCACCTACGCCATGCACCTCGCCGAGTACAAGAAGGTGGACGGCGTGATGCTGCCGCACAAGATCGACATCTCGCTCGACGGCCAGCCGAACGAGGAGTGGACGGTCGAGAAGTACAAGGTCAACCCCGCCATCAAGGCCGACACCTGGGAGAAGAAGTAACGCAGGTTGCCAGAAGGGCGATCCATCAAGGTGTGCCAGAAGGGCGGCACTTTAGTGCCGCCAAACAACGAGACCGTTATGAAACGAATCGCCGGCAGTTTGTTGGTCGTCGCCTCGCTCGTGCTCGCGATCTCCTCGATCGCCGCCGCACAAGTGGTGCAGGGCACGGGGGTCGGGAGCACCCTGCGGGTCACCGTGCTCGACCAGACGGAAGCCGCGCTGATCACCGCCCAGGTCACGATCGCCGATGCCTCGGGGCGCGAGCAGGCGGCGGCGGTCGACGAGCGCGGCGTGGCGGTGTTCGAGAACCTTTCGCCGGGCGCCTACCAGGTGGCGGCGGCGGCCGACAGTTTCCGGCCCATTGCCATGCCGTTCAACGTGCGCCGCGGCGAGAACCGTACCACGTTCCGGCTGGCGGTGGCGGCGATCGAGCAGACCGTGGTGGTCCAGGACCAGAGCGCGGCCGATCGCCGCGACAACGGCTTCACGCAGACGCTGACGCAGGACCAGATCGACGCGTTGCCGGACGATCCCGACGAGATGGCCGACGAGCTGGCGCGCATGGCCGGGCCGGGCGCGCAGATCTTCGTCGACGGTTTCCGCGGCGGCCGCCTGCCGCCCAAGGACCAGATTCAGCAGATTCGCTTCCACACCAATTCGTTCTCGGCCGAGTACCACGAGGCGGGCATGGTGCGCGTCGAGGTCATCACCAAGCCGGGCATGGGCGGCTGGCGGGGCGGCACCAACTTCGGCTTCCGCGACGAGTCGCTGAACGCGACCAACGCGTTTGCCGACGAGAAGGGCCCCGAGCAGATGCGCCGCTACATGGTGAATTTCTCGGGCCCGCTGGCCAAGGGCAGGACCGGCCTGTCGCTGTCGGTCGACGGCAACAGCTCCTACGACTCGCGCACCATCGTCGCGCAATCGCCCAGCAGCGGCGGCACGGTCAACGCGCTGGCGGTGTCGCCGACCGATGCCATGAACGTCACGGCGCGGGTGGAGCACCTGCTGAGTCCGACCGCGCAGGTGCGCGCCGAGTACACCCGCCGCCAGAACGAGCGCAGCAACCTGGGCGTGGGCGACTTCGACCTGCCCGAGCGCGCGTATGCCACCGACATGAACACGGACACCTTGCGCTTGCGCACGACCAACGTGTTCGGCAAGAAGGTGTTCAGCGAGTTTCGGTTCGAATTCACCAACTCGAGCAACGCCATGCTGCCCAGTTCGCTGCAGCCGGCCATTCGCGTCAACGACGCGTTCACGGCTGGTGGCGCCGGGCAGTCGGGCGTCCGCAACGCCCGGGAGTTCGAACTGGCGCAGAACTTCGACTTCACGGTCGGCCGCAAGCACTCGATGCGCGCCGGCCTGCTGCTCGAGGCGGGCTGGTGGGACAGCACGCAGCGCAGCAACGGCAACGGCACTTACACCTTTACCAGCATCGACGCCTACAACGCCGGCCTGCCGGCCAACTACGTCATCCGCACCGGTGACCCGCGGGTGGACTACTCGCAGGTCAAGGCCGGCTGGTTCCTCCAGGACGACTTCCGGCCGTCGCGCACGCTGCAGATCAGCCTGGGCGTGCGGCAGGAGATCCAGACCCAGGTCGATTCGCGCTTCAACCTGGCGCCGCGGGCGGCCTTCACCTGGAACGCCAGCAAGAAGACGACGGTGCGCGGGGGCTACGGCATCTTTTACGACTGGTACGACTCGAACCTCTACGAACAGACGATTCGCGTCGACGGCGAGCACCAGGTGGACGTGATCGTCCAGAATCCCGGCTTTCCGGTGACCGAGGGCGGCGGCACGCGGCTGCCGGCCAGCATCCTTCGCGCGGCCTCGCTCGGCCAGCCCATCATTCACCAGGCGTCGGTCGGCTTCGAGCGGCCGCTCACGTCGTGGGCCGACATGCGCGCCGACTACATGTTCACGCGCGGCGACAACACGCTGCGGTCGATCAACGTGAACGCGCCGGTCAACGGCGTGCGGCCCGATCCCGCGGTCGGCAACATCACCGAGATCCAGTCGAGCGGCAAGCGCGCGTCGGATCGCGCCACCGTGGCGCTCAACATGCGGTACGCGCCGCGGCGCATCCTCGGCATGGTGATGTATCAGTTCGGCAGCTCGCGCAACTTCGCCGATGGCGCGACCGCGCTGCCGTCCGACAGCCTCAACCCCGACCGCGACTGGGGGCCGTCGGCGCAGGATGTGCGTCACCGCATCTTCTTCAACTTCAACTCGCCGATCGGCCGGGGCGTCCGCCTGGGCCTCGGCATGCAGGGGTCGTCGGCGCTGCCTTACAACATCACCACCGGTTTCGACGCCAACGGCGACACGGTGTTCAACGATCGGCCGGCCGGCGTCGAGCGCAACAGCGCCCGCGGCGCGTCGCAGTGGACCGCGAACGTGCGGCTCAACAAGTCGATCGGCCTGGGCGGCGCCCGAGCCGGCGCCCCCGGCTTCCCCGGCGGCATGCCCATGCCCCCGCCTGGTGGCGGCGTCGCGGCGCAGCGCGGTCCCGGCGGTCCCGGTGGCGGCGGCGACGGTCCGCAGATCATGGTGATGGAGGGCGGCAACCAGAAGTACCGCCTCGACCTCTACCTGAACATCCAGAACGCGTTCAACCACGTGAACTACAACGCGTTTATCGGCAACCAGCAGTCGTCGTTCTTCGGCACCCCGACGTCGGCCGGCCCGGCCCGGCGCATTGAAATCGGCGCGTCCTTCGGGTTCTGATCCGCGCAGATCAAAAAAAGGAGCTCAGAAGATCAGGAGAATATTTCTTCTGATCTCCTGACCTCCTGTTCATACTTGTTCTCGTGAACTCGCCGTCAGTGCTCGTCATCGGCGCCGGCATCGTCGGCTGCACCGTCGCGCACCAGCTCGCCCGGTCCGGGGCCAGCATCCAGGTTATTGAAACCCGCCAGCCCGGCCAGGGCGCCACGCGCGCGTCGGCCGGTATTCTCGCGCCCTACATCGAAGGCCACGAGTCGGCGGCGTTGCGCAGCCTCGGCCATCGCAGCCTGGACCTCTTCGATTCGTTCATTGCCCAGCTGCGCGCGGACAGCGGCCAGGACGTGGTCTACCAGCGCGAGGGCACGTTCGAGCTGGCGTTCGATAACGCGGATGTCGAGCGCCTGAGGGCCTTGTCGGCGGCGCTGGTGAGCGCCGGCGTCCAGAACCGGTGGGTTCCGCCGCAGGCATTTGGCGAGTACGAGCCGTTGGCGTCAGCCGCGGCACGCGGCGCGTTGTTCATCGCGACGCACGGGTTTGTCGGCGTCACGTCGGTGACGCTGGCGGCGGCCGCGGCGGCGCGGAAGCTGGGCGCGCGGTTCATGACCGAAACCGGAGCCATCCGCATCTATCCCTTGCCTGGCGGACGCGTGGGCGTGGATGCGGGCTCGGGGACGTGGGACGCCGATCGCGTGGTGTTGGCCGCGGGCAGCTGGTCGTCGCAGATCAGCGTGGAGGGCGCCGACGCCGTGCCGGTGAAGCCCATTCGCGGACAGCTGATTCAATTGCAGGCCAGGCCGGGCGCCCTCCGGCGCGTGATCTGGGGCCCCACGGGGTACCTCGTGCCGTGGCCCGACGGCGCCGTGCTCGTAGGATCCACCGTCGAAGACGTCGGCTTCGACGAACGCCACACTGACGAAGGCGTGCGCAAGCTTCGCGCGGCGGCCACGGCGCTGGTGCCGAGCCTGGCCGGTGCGGCCATGACCGACGTGCGCACCGGCCTGCGCCCGCGCGGGCCCGATGACCTGCCCATGCTGGGCCGTTCGGCCGTGGTGCCGGGCCTGGTTTATGCGACCGCACACTACCGAAACGGGGTGATGTTCACGCCGCTTACGGTGCAGCTGGTCGACGACCTGGTGTTCGACAGGGCCGGCGACCCGGCGCTCCGCGACCTGGACCCCGCCCGCCATGGCCGGCTCTGAGGTGACGTATCATCAATTCGACATGGCCGTACTGACACCCGCCGACCTGACCGAGCATTTGAAGGCCCTTGACGGCTGGAGCGTCGCCGGCAACGCCATCCGCAAGGAATTCACGTTCCAGGACTTTCCCGAAGCCGTGCTGTTCGTCAGCGCGCTGGTGCCCGGCGCCGAAGACGCCGACCACCATCCCGACATCGAGATCCACTACAAGCGCGTCGTCGTGTCGTACTCCACGCATTCCGAGGGTGGGGTCACCGCCAAGGACATCGACGGCGCCGCCATGGCCAATGCGGTTGCGGCCAGCCTGCCGCACCTGGAAGAGTTCGGAGACGGGTAAAACCACGGTGAGGCGCGATGAAACTGAAGAAGCTTTACAGCTCTCGGGAAGTCGCGCAACTCACTGGACTTAGTGCGCGGCAGCTGCAGTGGTGGGCCCAGCGGAAGCTCTTCCTGCCCTCCGTGCCATCGCACAGGACGGCAGCGGGTGGGTTCACCGAGCGCCGCTACACCCCCATCGAACTCCTCGAGCTGATGGTGCTTGCGGACCTGCGCCGCAAGGGCTTCACCGTCCAGAAAATCCGCAAGCTGCTGCAGGTGCTGAAGTCGCGGTTCAAGACCCGCCTGTACGACGCCATCGAGGGCGGCGGCTCCGTCACCCTCTTTATCGATGGCGACAACATCTACGCCCGCAACGACGCCGGCGACCTGTTCAACCTGCTGGATGACGCCGCCCAGCCGCTGCTGATGCTGGGCGAGGACATCAAGCTGCGCCAGCTCATCGCGCGCGAACGACCGGCACGTCGACGCGCGAAGGGTACTGCGGGGTCCGATAAACGCGGTGCGTCGCAGCCTTGAAGTCGTCCGCCTTCGCCAGGAAGATGTTCGGCACGAACGTCTGCGGGTTCCGGTCGATGATCGGGAACCACGTGCTCTGCACCTGCACCATGATCCGGTGCCCCTTCTTGAACGTGTAGTTCTGCGTGTGCAGGCTCCAGGCGTACTCGAGCACCGCATTGGGCTCGATCGGCGCCGGCTTCTCGAAGCTGGTGCGATAGCGGCCGCGAAAGACTTCGTTCGACACCATGAGCTGAAAGCCCGCCAGCGCCCAGTTCGACGGGTGGTCCTCGGGATAGACGTCGATCAGCTTCACGATCCAGTCGGCGTCAGTGCCGGTCGTCGAGGCGAAGATGTGGGCCTTCACTTCGCCGGCGATCGTCACATCCTCAGTGAGCACGCCGGTTTCCCAACTGAGCACGTCCGGGCGATCGTCGACGAAGCGCTGATCCTCGACCAGCCAGGTTGACCACTTCGACCCGCCGGGGAAGTAGGTTGGCTGAATCGGCCGCTGGCGGTACGGCACCGGGTGGGCAGGATCGGAGACGAACTCGTCGAATCCGGCTCCCGACTGCCGACTCCCGGCTCCCGGTTGTGCCGCCAGAGCGAGCGTTTCGTCCGGCCCGAACGCGAGCGAGCGAATTTCGGTCTGCCGCGTCGGCGGCCACTGTTCCCACCGCCGCCATTCGTTGGCGCCGGCTTCGAACGTCAGCGCCTGCGCGAAGTCCTTCACGCCCTTGTCCTTGAGGAAGTACGCGAAGAACGGCGCCTGCACCTTGTCACGGAAGTACTCCGAGGTGTTGCTGCCAAAGGGAATGGCGCCGAGCGAGTCGCCGGTGCCGTTGGCCCAGCCGCCGTGGCGCCAGGGGCCGACCACCAGGTAATTCATGCCTTGCGTGTCGAAGCGCTCGAGCGCGTCGTAAATGCGGATCGGACCATAGAAGTCTTCCTGGTCCCACCAGCCCGCCACGTTCAGCGTCGGCACCTTCACGCTGTTCAGGTGCGGAATCATGGTCTGGCGCTTCCAGAACTCGTCGTAGTCAGGGTGCGCGACGTAGTCGTTCCAGGTCGGGATCTTGCCCTTCAGGTACTTTTCGTTCACGTTGGCGATCGGGCCCAGGCTCAAGTACCAGTCGAACGTGTCGTAGCGATCGAACGAGAACTGCTGCACGTCCTTGCCGCTCTCCATCATCGCCGCGTACTCGAAGCCATAGCTCAAGCGGAAGGCGCCGTTGTGGTGGAAATCGTCGCCCATCCACATGTCGGCGGGCGAGGCCTGCGGCGAAATGGCCTTGAGCGCCGGGTGCGGCTCAATCGCGCCCATGATCGTCGTCCAGCCGTCGTACGACACGCCCAGCATGCCGACGCGGCCGTTGTTGTTGCGCACGTTCCTGATCAGCCACTCGATGCTGTCGTACGTGTCGGTGCCTTCATCGAGCGCCTTGGTGTCGCCCGGCGCCCGTGCCGGGCGCTGCATGACGAAGTCCCCTTCGGACCCGAACTTGCCGCGGATGTCCTGGAACACGAAGATGTAGCCGTCTTCGGCGAGCGCCTTGTAATAGGCGTTGAAGTTGCCGGCCGAACCCTCGATGCCGTACGGCGTCCGCTTGAAGATGATCGGCAGCGGTCCCGCCTGGTTCCGGGGCGTGAAGATTTTGGTGTGGAGGCGCTTGCCGTCGCGCGCCGGGATCATCACGTCGCTGACTTCGAAGCGGTCAGCCGGTGACGGCGGCTGCTGCCGCGCGGCCGGTGACGTGGAAATGACGAGGAAGCCGACGACGAGGAGGAGAAAGGACGGGGCGGCGCGCTTCATGCGCCCAGCCTACAACGACCGGGGCTGGCCCACCGAAGCGATCGCACGAAGGTGGGGCTAAATCTTCTGGCGGAGCATGGGGAAGATCTTCTCGAGATCCTCCGCCGGGCGCGGAATCACGTGCACGCCGACCAGCGCGCCCACCCGCCGCGCCGCCGCGGCGCCGGCGTCGGTCGCGGCCTTCACCGACCCGACGTCGCCCCGGACGATGGCGGTGACCAGGCCCGCGTCGACCTTTTGCCAGCCGACGAACACCACGTTGGCGGTCTTGACCATGGCGTCGGCCGCCTCGATCATGCCCACGAGCCCGCGGGTCTCCACCATGCCAACTGATTCGGTGCCGTCTGGTTTACTGGTCGCCACAGGAGCATTCTATACCTGAGAACCGCACCGGCAGTGACAACTCCCTGTTTCGAGAAAAAGGACCGATACTTTGCGCTTCATGAGCTCATCTCCTCTTTTTCTTGAAACAGGGAGTTGTCGCTGCCGGTGCGATCGCTACGTAATTCGGCCACGAGCGTCGATGAGCAGCGGTTCGACAGTCTCGCCGTCCACCAGCCACGCCTGGTCCACGAGGTTCGACACCACGCAGGAGTGATTCGGCACGATCCGGACCAGGTCGCCCGGCTCGAGCGTCGTTGAGCCGGTGGTGACCTTGACCGTCGCGTGCTCTTCCGACAGCCGCTCGATCACGAGTGTGTCATCCGGGCGTCCGTCGCGCAGGATGACGCCATACCCGGGCGCTGGAACAAACCCGCGAGCCCCGTCGTTAGTCAGCGTCTTGCTGCCGGAGTCCAGGATGATGCGGTTGGCGGCCGGCTTGCTGACAACCCGGGCCAGCACGGTGAGCGCGCAGTCGTCCAGCGTGGCCGCGCCGAGCGCGACCTGGGTGCGATCGAAGTAGACGTAATTGCCCGGCCGGAATTCCGTGAAGCCGTCGTGCTGCAGCGAGAAACGGGAGGGCGGCGTGGCCCCCAGGCTGATCTCGTCGACGGCGAGGCCCTTCGCCCGGCACCACGACGCGAGATCGCTCATCGTCCGGATCTCGGCCTCGGCCATCAGCCGCAGCCCGTCCTCCGAGTGGGCATGGTAGGCCTGCCCGGCGTGCGACAGCAGGCCGCGGAAATCCAGCCCCGGCAACGCCGCGATCTCCCGGATCGTGGCCACCGTGTCGCGGGAATCCGGGTCGAGGCCGCAGCGATGGAACCCGACGTCGATCTTGACCAGCACCTCGACGCGCTTGCCGGCGCGCACCATCACATCGGACCACTGCTTCGCGACGACAGGATGATCGACGATGAACGACAAGCGCGTGCGATCGAGCAGCGCGATCACGCGGTCGGCGTTGGCGGGATTCAGGGGGTAAGGCAGGCGGATGTCGGCCACGCCGTGGGCGGCAGACACCTCGGCC
>CAYGMD010000058.1:14462-25448 GCA_964350785.1 uncultured Acidobacterium sp.
GCGACCATCGCTTCGGCCTCACCGAGCTTGGCGCAGCAGATGCCGATGGCGCCGCGCTCGAGTTGCCAGCGCGCGACCACCGGGCTCTTGTGGGTCTTGGTGTGCGGCCGCAGGCGCACGCCGCGGGCATCGGCCGCCGCCTGCATGCGGTCGAGGTTGCGCCGCGCGCGGGCGCGATCGATCAGGACGGCCGGAGTGGCGAGCCCATTCAGGTTCATGACGAGGCTCCCGCCCCGGCCGCCGCGATCACTGCTGCGACTTCTTCTTCGCCGCCTCGCGCTCTTGCGCGCGGGCGCCGCTCATCACGCCCTCGAGGCCGTAGTTGGCTTCGTGGCAGGCGTACTCGTAGACCTGCTCGCCGGGCGCCATCGCGCGGAACTCCAGCTCGCCGGTAAGCGGCGCCGTGAAGGTCGTGGGATCTTCCACGGTGAAGCGGTACTTCAACGTGGTGGCGTCCTTGCGCGTGAGGCGCTCGGTGACCTTCAGGTTCTCCCACGAGCCGCGGAAGCCGTGGTTGGGATGGAAGTTGGTGGTCTCGATCACCAGCGTGTCGCCTTCCCAGCGGCCGATCGAGTCGCCGAACCACTGGCGGAAGCTGGCGGGCGGATGCGTGCCGCCCATGCGCACCACGCGCGTGTCGTGGACCATCTCCGTGAGGATCATCACGTGGTCCTTGGTCTGCACGATGGTGTAGCTGTTGTTGTAGAAGTAGTTCGGCAGCATGGGCGGCCCCAGGTTGTTGCCGAACGAGGTGATGCAGCGCTCGGCGAGCGGCCGCAGCTCGGGGTGGTCGAACTCACCGCCGGCCTTGGCCCGCGCCGCGGCGGCGGCCGCCAGGCGCGCCCGCGCCTCGGGCGTCAGCGCCGGGACCCGGCCGTTGGGCGGATCGATCAGGATCGAACTGCGCGGCTGCCCGTCCACGCGCAACACGCGATCACCCGGATCCACCCAGAACGAGTTGTAGCCGCCAACGACGCCGGCACCGGCCTGCCATACGCGCTCGAGATACGTGGGTTCGGCGTTGGGGCTCTTGCGCGCTTCGCCGCCCACCGGCGGCGCGGCGCGATTGGGATCGCTGGCCGTCTCGCGGGCATCGATGGCGTTCTGGGTCTTGCGCTCCTCATCCGCCGCAGCTTCTTCCGTCAGCACGAGCGGCAGGTTCGCTCCCATGCGCTCGAGCGGGGTGATGGTGGCGTTGGTCCAGTTGCCCTGCAGGCTGGGGCGGCCATCGCTCGTGCGCGGGATGCCGCCGGGCTTCTGGGCGACCGGCTTGGCCGGGGCCGCCGGCTTCGGCGCCGGCGCTTGCGCGCCAGCCGCGGCCAGGCCGAGCAGCGCGGCGGTCAACGTGAGGCCAATGATTTTCATCGTATTGGCTCCTTCCGCAGGTGGCCGTACATCAGCTCGGTGACGAACTCGACGCACTTGAACTGGCCGAGCCGCGCGCCCCGCTCCACCCGCCGGTACAGCGGCATGCTCATCGTCCATGGCTTGGAGAACGTGCCCGGGTCGGTGATGGTGGCCTGGTAGTTGATGTGATCGGCGTCGGTCATCGTGTAGCGTTCGGTGACCTTCAGTTGTTCGCTGTGGTGGTTGCCGGCGCGGTCGAACCACGACTGATCGTTGAAGCCCGTCACCTCGATCACGAAGGTGTCGCCTTCCCAGCGGCCGTACGACTGGCCCATCCAGCTGTCGATGGCGGCCGGGCCGGGATCCTTGAGGTAGACGTTGCGCACCGCGCCCGCGTACTCGTACGAGATGAAGAACGTGCCGTCACCCTGGAAGATCTGGAACGGGAACGGCATGTAGGTCGCGCGCGGCACGCCCGGGAGGTAGCACTTGATCTCCGGATCGCGCGTCAACCAGTTGGCTTGGTTTTCTTCCTTCTTCTTCAGCGCTTCCGGCAGGTACGGCAAGTCGTTGCCGTCGACCACGCCGAGGCCGGCGGGCACTGAGCCCACCGCGCCAAATGCCAGCACTTCCTTGGCGGGCACGGGCACGACCGGCCCGGGCCGCATGGCCAGCGCCGGCTTGGCCGAGTGGGCCTGGATGTCCCAGTTCGCGGTGTTGATGGTTTGCCAGATGCCGTTCAGGTCCGGCTTGCCGTTGGCCCTGGGGATGCCCGGCGTTCGGGACTGACCGGTCAGCGATGGATTCGAGCCAATCGTGACCGCTGCCGCAACCACCCCGGCGATCACCGCCATTTTCAAGACCGACGCCCAGCGCATAAGCTCTCCCCCTGAAAACCGGAGTATATCAGCCCGGCCTGACGGCCAGGCGAGGGCTCAGGACCGGTGTTCCGGGCGTGGATGCCATTCTCTGTCTACCTTGAAAATTCAATGCTCATCATTGATAATTCAAGGCATGAATGTCGACCGACGTCGCCACCTGGATCGCCTGCGGCAGCTCATGAGACGGTCGCCGGTCGTGGCCATCCTCGGGCCGCGCCAGGTCGGCAAGACGACCCTGGCCGGGGCCATCGGCAAGTCCTGGAAGGGCCCGGTCACGGCCTTCGACCTCGAAGATCCCGGCGATGTGGCCAGCCTGGCGGACCCGATGCTGGCCCTCCGGCCGCTGCGGGGCCTGGTCATCCTCGACGAAGTCCAGCGGCGGCCCGAGCTGTTTCCGGTGCTGCGCGTACTGGCGGACCGGCCCCGGACACCGGCCCGCTTCCTCGTTCTGGGCAGCGCCTCGCCAGGACTCCTCCAGCAGTCATCAGAGTCGCTGGCCGGTCGCCTGGCCTTCCACGAGCTCGGCCCGTTCTCGATCGCCGAGGTCGGTGCCGCCCGTCTCGAACTGTTGTGGTTGCGGGGTGGCTTTCCGCTCTCATTTCTTGCCCGGTCAGGCCGCGCGAGCCTCGACTGGCGGCTGGATTTGATCAACACGTTCCTCGCGCGCGACCTGCCGCAGCTTGGCGTCTCGATCCCCGCCACCACGCTGCGCCGCTTCTGGACGATGCTGGCGCATTACCACGGGCAGGTGTGGAACGCCTCGGAGTTTGCGCGATCGTTCGGCGTGTCGGACATGACCGTCCGGCGGTATCTCGATCTGCTGGCAGCGACGTTCGTCGTCCGCATCCTTCTCCCGTGGCACGAGAACCTCGGCAAGCGCCAGGTCAAGTCACCCAAGGTCTACATCGCCGACAGCGGCGTGCTGCATGCGCTGCTCAACCTCGGTGCCCGCGAAGACCTCGAGCGGCACCCCAAGGTCGGCGCCTCATTCGAGGGGTTCGCCATCGCCTCGATCGTCGACCGGCTCCGCGCCCGGTGGGACGAGTGTTATTTCTGGGCAACGCACGCGGGTGCGGAACTGGACCTGCTGGTGGTTCGTGGCCGGACGCGCATCGGTTTCGAGATCAAACGGACCGTGGCGCCGACGGTCACGCCGTCGATGAGGACGGCGCTCACGGATCTGAAACTCGCACGCCTCGACGTGATTCACGCCGGCGATCGCACCTTCCCGCTGGCGCCCCGGATTCGCGCGGTGGCGTTGTCGCGCCTTCTGGAAGACGTGCCGCCGCTGGCGTGAAGATCCCGGACCTCAGGCCAATTGGCTCTCGACGTTGAAGCGCGCGGCGCCTGCCACGCCCTAGTCACGGCGGCCGGCCTGGGTGCCACCGGTTTCGTGCCCCAGTTGGCGTGTCGGTTTCAGGCTCGGAGAATGCCGCGGAACGCCGGCGCCTTCACCGCGTAGCCAGGGAACACCCGTGCCGCTGTCGCGGGATCGGCGCCCAGGTGTTTCACCACCACCTCGCTGAAGACGTCGCGGAAGTCGGTGGTCACCGCCAGGTCGCGGCCCTCAAAGCGCTGGTCGGCCTTCAAGCCCGGCCACTGGCCGTAGACCTCCTTGCCCTTCACGCCGCCGCCGATCACGAACATGGCGTTGCCGTGGCCGTGGTCGGTGCCGCGGCCGCCGTTCTCGGCGACCGCGCGGCCGAACTCCGACATGGTGAGGATGACCGTGTCCGCCATCCGCTCGCCGAGATCCTGGGCCAGGGCGGCAATGCCGCGCGAGAAGTCGTCCAGCCGGTTGGCCATCTGCCCGGTCGCCGCGCCCTGGTTCACGTGGTGGTCCCACTGCGTGCTTTCGGCGAACGCGATCTCCAGGCCGACGTCCGACTTGGCGAGCCGCGCAATTTCCTGGAGGGCCTGCCCGAACGGCGACCGCGGATACACCGCGCCGTGGGCCGGCCGGTACGGCCCTGCGGTCTTCTGTGCGAGCGCGCGCATGGCGTCGAAGGCCTCGCCGGCGGTGCCGTTCAACGACTTGTCCTGCGTCGCCTGGTAGATCGCCTCGAACGAAGTGCGGGCGCTCATGTCGGCCACCGTGAAGTCCGCGGTCTTGCCGACTGCGAGCGCCGGCGCCGCGCCCTGCAGGGTCCGCGGCATCTGCGACGTGAGCGCGACCGCGCGCAGCGGGTTGCGGCCCGCGGCGACTGCGGCATCATGCGCGGCGGAGGCGGCGAGGTAGCGATTGAGCCAACCGTCTTTCGTGCTCTTGACCCCGGGCGTCGCCGACTCCATGTAGTCCTGCGCGTCGAAGTGCGATCGCGTGGTGTCGTGTGAACCCGACGCCTGTACGATCGCCAGCTCCCCGCGATCCCACAGCGGCTTGAACGGCGACATCCGCGGATGCAGGCCGAAGAACCCGTCGAGGTCGATGGCGCCGCCCTCGGCGCCGGGCCGGGCGATGGCGATGGAGGGGCGCGCGCGATAGTAGTCGGCCTCGCCGTACGGCACCACCATGTTGAGGCCGTCGACCGCGCCCCGCTGGAACACCGTGATCAGCAGCTTCTTGCGCGTGCCGGCCGCCGATGCGGCCCGGGCCATGAACGACGGGGCAAAGCCCATCGTGATCATCGCAATGGCGCCGCTCTTGAGAAACCAGCGTCGAGATGTCATGACTGCCTCACTGTCTCTGGAAGGCCGGTGAACCGATCTCCTTGTCGAGATCGGCAGGGGGATTGGCAATGCGGACGCCGCGGATCCCGTTCTTGCCGAGCGCCACCGCGAAGTTCATGCGGCTGACCAACGCCCCGGCCGACACCCACGTGATCGCCGTGTCGTCGTAACCGGTGGGCGGCTGGCAGAAATAGAGCGGCATGCCCATGCCGCGCAGTTCGCGCGCCAGCGGCAACGCCGAGCGCACCTCGGCATTTGTGGCGCGCAGCGCGCTGGCCACGAACTCCAGCGGCGTCTTCACCTTGGCGCGGTCCGCCTCGGGTGCGAAGAACTCGGGCGAGGTGATGATGGCGCGCACCGCTTCGCGCAGGTCGCCTTTCGTCGCGGTGAACCGCGCGGCCGCGCGATCCACGAGCGCCGCGGGCGGCGTGTCGCTGACAAAGCGGATGGCAAGCCTGGTGGCGATGTGACGGGCCGTTGACGGATGCGCGGCCAGGATGTCGAGCACCTGTTCGAGGTCGTTCTCGCCGCCACCCGCCTTGATGGTGTGGCCCAGCACGGTCTTGGCCTTGTCGTCGTGAAGCCGCGGCACGAACATGGTGCCGGACCCTTCGCGCGGCCTGAGGGTCCAGCCGGTCAGCGCGCGCGCCACATTCTGCACGTCCGCCTGCGTGTAGCCACCGTCAACGCCCAGCGTGTGGAGCTCCATGAGCTCCCTCGCATAATTCTCGTTAATTCCTCTCGAGCGCTGCGGCTGGCCAGGGGACGGTTGCGGCCGTCTTCCATTCGGCGTCATCTGTGTCATCTGCGGCTCTGATGACGCATCGGTGTTCTGCCAGTTGTCCAAGTAAAACAGCATGGCGGGGCTCTTGGCGCTGGCCTCGAGCATGTCGCGGAAGCTGCCCAGCACATGCGGCCGGATGGCTTCGCGTTCGTACTCGTTCAGGTAGTTGCGCGTGGCGCCCTTGCCCGCGAACACGTTGAAGTGGTTGAACCAGAAATCGACCAGCACTTCCTGCAGCTGCCGTTCGCTCAGGACCGCGCGCAGCAGCTTGGCTTCCTCGAGGTCGGCAATCACCTGCCGGTCTTTTCGTTGCGTGTCGCTCATTTCGCGCATCGGCATGGCGTTCGATCCGCCGGTGTTCTCGGCCTGTCTTTGGCGGCGTTCCACCATTGCCGGGCCCGCGTACTCGCGCTGGATGGTCTGCGAATCAAGCGACAGAGTCTCCAGCCTGGCCAGTGCCGCCGTCACCGCTCCGTCATCGAGCCGCGACGGGTTGAGCTGGCTGTCGATCCAGCGAGGCAGGCCCATGGCCTTCACGCGCGCCACGTCGCCGGGGCGCGGGCCGAAAGTCAACCGGTTGAGCGCGTGCGTGATGGCTTCGTCAGTGCCGGGCAACGAGCCTGGCGCCTCCGCGTGCGGGCGGCCGCCGGCCACGGCGAGCAACGACAAGACGGCAAGGATACGGGTCCACATGAGTTAACCTCTTACTGACTGATTCGACCCGCCGCGTCGAGCAATCGTTTAATCCATGCCATTTCACGTCGTCCCCGCCGTTGGTGATGTGCTCGAGCGCGTGCTCGACGACACCTTTCCCCTTTGGAACGATGGCCTGTCGCGCGCGCACTACGGCAAGAGCTGGAGGGCGCAGCTCAAGACGCCGTGGGGCGCGGCCCATCTCGACCGCGTCGCGCTGGTCGATGGTCCGCACGTGGTCGCGAGCGCCAAGCGCTACGACCTGTCGCTGCGCCTCGATGGCCGCATCCGTCGGGTGCTCGGCATTGGCGCCGTGTTTACCGCCGAGGCCTATCGCGGCCGCGGAGCCGCGCGCGAGTTGCTGGCCCGCCTGCTCGAGACCGCCGTCACTGAAGGGCAGGAGTTCGCGATGCTCTTCTCCGAGATTCCGCCGGCCTTCTACGAACGTCTCGAGTTCGTCCCGGTGCCGCTGACGGAGTGGGTGATCGAGGTCGATCAAAAGGGTGGCGGCGCGCCCGCCGTGCTGGTGCGCAGCGGCGACGAACGCGACCTGCACAGCATCGTCGAGATGTCGGCGCTGCGGTCGTCGGGCGCCCGGCTCGCGCTCGATCGCAGCGAAGACTTCGTGCGCTTTAGCATCACCCGCAAGCGGCTGCTCTCGGGCCTGTCACCGGCAGGCGCGCGGACCACGGAGTTCCTGGTGGCCGAAGAAGGGCACCAGGCCGTGGCGTACCTGGTGGCAACCGAGCAGAATGGCCGGTGGATGATCGAGGAAGCCGGGGATCGCGATCCCGCCGGCGCGCGGATCGGCGCCATGCTGCAGGTGATGCTCGCGCGCTACCCGAGCGAGAGGCTCCCGGAGATTCGCGGCTGGTGGCCGCAGTCGCTGGTGCCGCCGCAAATCAGGGTGGCCGCCTCAATGCCCACCCAGGAAGTGCTGATGATTCGGCCCCTGCGCGACCGGATATTGCCACTGCCGCCGCTCGCCGCAGCGGAAGTCGTGTACTGGCACAGCGATTACTTCTGACGCGGCCGGGAGTCGGGAGTCGGGAGGCGGGAGTCGGACGACGTGGACGGGAGTCGGGAAGCGGGAGTCGGGAGTCGGCGGGAGTCGGACGACGTGGACGGGAGTCGGGAGGCGGGAGTCGCGGGAGTCGGACGGGGACGCCGACGAGACGTCGCCCAGGCTACTGGTCCAGAGAGTCGTGCAGCTTGTTCAGCATCGCGCCGACGCGGTTGCACAGGTCGATCGTCTGACGGCACTCGGCTCGATTGAGCCATGCGTTTCGGAAGGCGATTTCAAGTTCGGTCTCAAGCTCGCCCTGCGAACCCATCGCGATCGAAACGTGATTCTGATACGCGCCACGCCGACCCTTGCGACGATAGCCTTCGGCAACGTTCGCTGGAATAGAGACTGCCGCGCGGCACATTTGCCGACGTAAGTCGAACTCTGTGCGGGGCAGCTTCTTGCTCTCGTTGATCACGAGGTCGACGAGGTCCATGCCTCGGTTCCAGACATCGAGGCTTCTGAACGAGACGATGCTAGCCTGCATGACGAGGGGATCTGCAGGGACTGTGCCACTGGCGCTTGCAGGACAACGCAGTGGAGCCGAACGCGAAACGTAAACCACGGTTGTCGGAACCGCGGAAAGGCTCAGGAACCTTGGTTGGCGGCGCGCAACTGGTGTTTACCATCCCCGCCGACTCCCGACTCCCGACTCCCGACTCCCGACTCCCGACTCCCGACTCCCGACTCCCGGCCGCGAGGCGGCTACTTGCGTCCGCCGAGATCAAACACCCCTGAGCGGTCGCCAACCTTCAAGTAGTCGGCCAGGCACTTGCGCGAGCAGAACAGGCCCGCGTCTTCCATGTTGACGTTGGCGGTCAGGCTCTCGGAATCGATCGGCGAGACGTGCATGCGGCGCACTTCCCACATGTCGTACGGCTGACCCTTCGGGAACGACTCCGCGCACTGCTTGCATCGCATGCTCATTCAGACCTCACTTCGGTGCGGAGAGTTTAACGTCAACCGCCCTGGTTTCGCCGTCGGCCAGCGTGAATTTCGTGGCTGCGTCCTTCACCGACGCCAGGAACTCCGGGTCGCCGGCCTGGCCGTCCTCCAGCCCCTGCACCGCGACGATCAGGTAATCCTCCGACGCCGGCAAGCCCGCGAGGCGGTAGGTGCCCTCCTGATCGGGCCGCGCCGCCCTGATGAACCGCGACTGGAACGTCCACAGCTGTTCGTTGGCCGGAAACACCACCGCGGTCGCGTCGAGCAGCGGCCTGCCGCGCGAATCCGACACCACGCCCGACAGCGTCGTCGTCTCCTTGGTGAGCACGATCTGCATGCCGGACACCGACTGGCCCGGCGGCAGTTCCGTGGGCACGTCGGTGATGTCCTGGCCGTTGAGGCCGACCGGCTTCAGCGTCCAGCCCTGCGGCGCGCTGACGCGTGGCCGTATTGCAGCGAGACGAAGCCACCCTTGATGGCGTTGATGGTGTAGCGGCCGGCCGGCAGTTCCCTGACCTCGAAGCGGCCCTGCGCGTCGGTGGCCGCCAGCCGGCTTTCGCGGGCTTCGAGGGAGGCAATGCGCACTTGTGCCCGGCGAATCGGCGCGCCGGTGTCGGCCGCCACGATCTGCCCGCGCATGATGGCGGTGCCTTTGAGGGCGTCTCCCCGGGCCGCAACGGCCGCGGTGGCATGCGCACCGGCTGTCCCGGCGCCGGTTGCCCGGGTTGCTGAGTGGGCGGCGCCGGCTGAGGAGCCTGGCCAATCGGGGTGGTAGTAATTCCGAAGGCGAGGACGAATGCAAGCAGGCGCATGATCGACTCTCCGGCTTCCGACTCCCGGTTTCCGACTCCCGACTCCCGACTCCCGACTCCCGACTCCCGACCAGGTTCAGTAAGACGTCCTTGTAAGCCCGTTTGTCGGGACCGTCAAGCCAGTTCGCGCGCAATCACGGCTGCCGCGTTTGCGCCGGATCCCCCAGTGAGGCCGGTTCCGGGGTGGGACCCCGAGCTGCACAGAAAGAGATCGCGGATCGGCGTGCGATGGCCGCCAAATCCCAGCACCGGGCGCATGGTAAAGAACTGGTCGAGCGACAGCTCGCCGTGGAAGATCTGTCCGCCGGTCAGTCCCCAGCCACGCTCGAGGTCCAGTGGCGTCAGCACCTGGCGCGCGACGATCGATGCCGGGAAGCCCGGCGCGTACTGCTCGAGCGTCGCCGAGACGATGTCGCCAAGGCGATCGCGCTCCGCGTCCCAGGTGGTGTCCCTGAGCTGGAACGGGGCGAACTGCGCATACGCCGAGAGCACGTGCGCGCCGTCGGGCGCGAGTGCCGGGTCGTCGATCGACGGCACGGTGAACTCGATCCACGGATGCGTGGAGTAGCGCCCGTATTTCGCGTGATCGAACGCGCGCTCGAGGTAGTCGAGATCGGGCGCCAGGCGCACGCGGCCGGCGAGCATCTCGCGTGTCGCACCGGTGAACGCGGGCAGCGCCGACAGCGCGTAGTTGACTTTCGCGAGCGTCCCGCGCGACCGGTAGTGCGAGAGGCGCCATGAAAACTCCGGCGGCAGGTGGTCCGCCTCGCACAGCGACAGGAAGGTTCGCCTGGGATCCACGGCCGAAACCACCGCGCGCGCCGCGACGTGCTCGCCGCTCGCGAGCGTGACGCCCGCGGCACGATCGTCCTTCACTTCGATGCGCGTCACCGCCTGCCCGGTCCTGATCTCGACGCCGTGCCGCTCCCCGGCGCGGCGCAGCGCGCGGGCCACCGCCACGGGCCCGCCCCTCACCGCCTGGCCGCCCGGCCAGGCCAGCGAGCGATTGGCGGCGGCGAGCAGCAACTGCAGGCCGCTGCCGGCCGACCACGGGCCGAGCATCGCGCCGAAAATGCCGTCGGCGGCGAGCGTGGCCCGCAGCAGCTCCGTCTCGACCGACTCGCTGACGAGATCGGCCACCGCCATGGGGCCCCATCGCAGCAATCGCCACTGGTCGGCCTTAGGCAGGCCGCGAAACGAAGAGAGCGTGTGCATCAGCGAGAACAAATCGCGTGCGTGCGGTTGGTCGATGGAGGGCGGGGCCGACTGAAGCAGCGTTCCGATCAATCCGCCCAGCCGGGCAAGCGACTGGTGGAAGGCCGGCCATGCCTGCGCGTCCCTGGCCGACCACGCCGCCAGGCCGTTGGCGGTCTGGCGCGCGTCGCTCCACAGCGTCAGCGCGTGCCCATCCGGCGACAGGCTGCTGACCTCAATCGCGCGGTCGAGAAACGTGAGCCCATGCAGGTACAGCTGCAGGTGTTCGACGACGTCGCGGCGGAGGGGGCCGGTGGCGTGCGCCAGCGTGGGCACGCGGAAGCCGGGCGCGATCTCGCTTTCGGCGGCGCAGCCGCCGACCTCGTCGCGCTGCTCGACGAGCAGCGTCCGCACGCCGGCCTTGCCCAGCAGCGCCGCGCACGTGAGGCCGTTCACGCCGCCCCCGATCACGATCGCGTCGTACCGTGTTCGTTTTGAACTCTGCGTCATCTGTGTCATCTGCGGCCCTGGTGTGAGGCCTGCGTCATCTGTGTCATCTGCGGCCCTGGTGTGAGGCCTGCGTCATCTGTGTCA
>CAYGMD010000059.1:0-25431 GCA_964350785.1 uncultured Acidobacterium sp.
CCCCTACGTGCTGCCGGGCACCTACAAGGCGACGCTGAACGTGAACGGCCGCGATGCGCAGACCGTTGATGTCAGCGTGAAGGGCGACCCGCAGATTCAGATCACCGATGCCGATCGGAAGATCTGGTACGACACCGCCAGGGAACTGCACGACCTGCAGGGCAAGGCGAATGAAGTCGCCGAGATGGTGCAAACCGCCTTCGCGCAGGTTGGCGTGCTGCAGCAGCAGACGCGCGGCGCCACGCTGGTGCCGAACGTCAAGCAGCAGCTCGACGCGGTGGTCAAGGAATTCGAAGCGGTCCGCCGCCGGCTGGGGCTGGGCCAGCAGGGCTTCGGTGGCGGCGGTGGCGGCGGCAACACCGAGAACGTGCGAGGGCGCCTCGGCCAGTTGAAGAACGGCGTGATGGCGGCCACGGCGCTGCCAACCAACACGCAGTTGATGCAGATCCGCGAGACCAAGGCGGCGCTGCCGGGCTTGATCGATCAGGCCAACGCCGTGGTCGCCAAGGTGCCGGGATTGGTGAAAGACATGGTTGGTGCCGGGGCGTTGTTCCCTGCGGTCAAGCCGGTACCGAAAGGGTAGGGGTCGCCGCCTCGGCGGCTCCTGGGGCTCGGCGCTACGCGCCTTTGTGGGGGTCGGCGCGCCGCGCCTCCTGGGGTGACTCACAGGCAGGTGCATCGGCGGCACGACGGGCCATGTGTGCCAGCCATGCCAGCAGGGCGGCCGCGGCCAGCAGGATGCCCGCTTGCGCGGCGATGCCGCCGGCCGCCGAGTCCACCGCCCGTACGCCGATGGTCAGGAGTACCAAGAGGACGCCCAAGACGAAGACGCCGCGATCGCGCGAGATGTAGAACTCGCGAATGGCGCTGCTGCCCGCCATCACGGCGATGCCACTGAATATGAGGGTCCAGGTCCAGCGCCCGATCGGGCCGACGTTGTGGCCGCCGGGCGGCGCCAGCCATGTGACCAGCCACCCGAGACAGGCCGCCGCGATGAGGAGCGGCCGCCAACGCCAGGCGCCCTGGGCGATGCTCAGGTAGGTCGTCGATACCGCGACCGCGGCCAGGTAGGCCAGCATCAGCCAGGCGTTGGCGGTCGCCAGCCGCGCATCGGGCAGCGCACGATGCGAGCCGCTGGGCAGCAACATGGTCATCGCGAGCGTGATGACGGCGAGGGCCGGCGTGATTCGCGCGAACGCGGGCCGGCGGTCGTCTGGCGCGTGGGCGAGGGCATCAAGCCAGGCGCCGGTCAGCAGGGTGGTCACGAAGACGGGTGTGTTGGCGCCCTGGTCCCGCCACGCCGCCAGCGCCGCGAAAAACGACCAGACCCCAAACGAGAATGCCACCCCGCCGGCCGCGAAGCGGTCGCGATCCCGCTGCACCGCCATCGCCAGCACCGGCCAGACCACCAGGAATTCCCACGGCACCTCGCGCGTGCCACCGTTGATGAGCAACCACCACACGGCGACGGCCGTACCGGCCAGCGCGACGACGCCCGAGGGCACGACTGCGGCGGTGATGGCCAGCACCCCCGACCACCACAACGTAACGGGCGTCTTGAAGGGGTCGGCGCCTGCCGCCTCGACACCGACGACGAGCGCCCCGCCCGAGAGGAGCCCGGCCAACAGGGCGGCGTACTCGCATTCCGCTGCCTTGCCGCGCCGGCTGAAGAGGACGGCCGCGCCATATGCGGCTGCAGTCAAGGTGGTGGCCGTGGCGACCTTTACGACCGTGGGGATAGCCCGCCAGTTCCAGGCCAACAGCAAGACCAGGCCGACACCCCCGCTAAGTACCGCGAGCCAGATGAGTGTCCGCGAGACCAGTTGTGGGGTCGTGAGGGGAGAGCGGTAACGGGAGAGGATGGCGCGGCGCTGATCTTCGCTGATCAGGCCGTCACGTTCCCATGATGCCAACTCGCGCCCAAGCCACAGGGGGACGCGCATCCACGGATCTTACGCCCGTGTCTGGCCCAACGCCAGCGAACCGGCACGGCCGTCCTGCCTATGGCGTCGGCGGCGCCGGCGTCGATTGATTCAACCAGGCCTCCCACGCCGCGGTGCTGTAGGGCCGCCCCAGGAAATCGCGGACAAGCTCCGCCGCCGGCTTGGCGCCGCCCTGCGCCAGCACGGTGTCGCGGAAGCGGCGGGCCGGTCCCGGCGCCAGCAGGTCGCGCTGGTCGAAGCCGCTGAACAGGTCTTTCGCAATCACCAGCGACCACATGTAGGTGTAGTACGAGGCCGTGTAGTTGGGGTTCGACAACTGCGTGAACGTCCCCGGGAAGTGGCTGCCTTCGGGGTAGGTCGTCGGCAGGTACTTCTCCATCAAAGCCTTGTAGATCACCATTGCGTCGGCCGTCTTCGGATCGCGATCGTGCAGCGACAGGCTCAGGCCCGCGAACACCATCTGCTGGCGCGTGTCGTAGCCGCGCCCCAGCTCGTTGGCGCGGCGCATCTGGTGGACCAGCGTGGCGGGAATCGGCGCGTTGGTCTGGTAGTGCGTCGCAAACGTGGCGAGCGTCGCCGGATCGGACACCCACTCTTCCAGCATTTGCGACGGCGCCTCGATGAAGTCGCGCTCGGCCACGCGCGTGAGGCCGTTCCACTGCTGCTGTTGCCCCGAGGCAATCGCATGCACCAGGTGCCCGAACTCGTGGAAGAACGTCGTCACCTGGTCGAACGTCATCAAGCCGCGATCGCCGGCGTCGCCGCCGGGGAAGCGGCAGATCAACACCACTTCAGGAAGCTGCCGGCCGCGGATGCCGGCGCGCGCCGTGGCGGCGGTGGCGCCGCCGCCGCCCTTGCCGGGCCGCGGATGCATGTCGAGGTAGATGCGGGCGACCAGCCGGCCGCCCTCGAAGACCTCGTACGGTTCAACCGAGGGGTGCCACACGGGCAGCCCCGGCGCCGGCCGGAACTCGAGGCCGAACAGCGTGCCGCTGACGGCAAACACGCCGGCCCGCACGCGCTCGTACGAGAAGTACGGCCGCATGGCCTGCGAGTCGAAGTTGAAGCTCGATTGCCGCACCAGCTCGGTGTAGTACCGCCGTTGCCACGCGTCGACCGTCGTGGCGCCAGGTTGATCCTGTTTCTTGCGATTGAGTATCAGCTGGTAGTCGGCATTGGCCTTCTTCGCCGAGGCGGCGACAATGCGATCGATGAACGTGGCGGCGTTCTGCGGGGTGGCTGCCATGCGGTTGGAGAGATCAAACGTCGCCCAGTCCTTGAAGCCGAGCGTGCGGGCCAGCTCGGCCCTGGCCTCGATCAGGCGCTGCAGCACGGCCAGGTTGGCGGGGTAGGCGACATCGTTCGACTCGAGGAGCATGCGGCGGCGCAGGTCGTCGCTCTTCGCATACAGCATCACCGGCTGCAGGTCGGACGCCGCGGTCGTCAGCTTGATGGTGCCGTCGGGCCCGGGCTTGTGGGCGGCGATGAAATCGGGCGGCAGCCCCGCGAGCTCGGCGGCACTGGCCACGGTCAGCGTGCGGGCGCCGTCGCGCACATGGCGGTCGAACTCCTGCCGCAGCTTGACCAGCAGGCCGCGCAGCTCGCTGATCTTCGCGCGCGTCGGCGCATCCTTGTCCACGCCGTCACGGCGATAGTCGTTCAGCTCCAGCGTGACGTAACGCTTCAGGTCGGCGGGCGCGCCCGCGGTGCGGATGCCGGCCAGGGCGCCGTAGGCGGCCGGGTTCAGGGCCAGGTCGGTTTCAAAGCTCTCGGCCGCCTGGTTCAGCGTCTCGGCTGCCGTGCGCATGGCGGCATCGGGATGGAGCTGCCGGACGATCGACGACAGGTCCCGGGCCTCCTGGAAGTGCACGATGACGTTGTCGTAGATCCGCAACATCTGCTGGGCCGTGCGGGCACCGCTCGGCGCCGTCAGCTGGCCCAGTAACTCGCGTGCCGTGGCGAGATGGTCGTTGACCAGCTTCGTGAGCGAGGCGGCGTCGCTGACGCCGGTAAAGAACGGCGCGATGCTGCCCGTGCCGGGAGCGGCCGGCGGCGCCTGGGCGCCGAGATGGCCGGTGGCGACCAGGCCGGCCAGGATAAGGATGGTCCACGAGGGGAGCTTCAGGGCCATGAGACTTCTATCGTCACTCAAAGTGCAGTTCTGCACGACAACCGGGGACGGGCTGCTCGTTGGCGAGCAGCATCAACTCGACCTCGCCGGCGAAGACCGAGGGCGGAATGCCCGATTCGAGCCGCCACAGGCCCTTGCCGATCGACTGCGGCTTGCCGAGCGGAAGTTCCGCCTCGGGGGCGTTGCCACGCCGCGCCACGAGTGCCAGCGTGGTGTTGGCGAGGCTTCGCGCCGACAGCACGATGGCCGCCATCACCGGCTGGTTGGAACGGAAGAAGCGCGTCACGTTGGGCTTGGGCATGCCGCCTTCGGCCTGCAGCATCATGAATCCGCCGCAGACCGGGATCTCGGCGTTGGGCTCCAGCATCGACACGTTGGCAATCGCGACGCCGGTGCCGCGACCCTCGATGTCGGCCTGCAGCCGCAACTGGTAGCGGCCGGGCGCCAGTTTCTGGCGCACCATGCCTTTCGCGGCGCCGTCCGACACGCGCACGGTGCCCGACATGCGGCCCGCCTGCACGCCGCGGCCGTCGATCGCCACCAGCGTGTATTTCACGGTGTCGTTGCCCGGCAGGTTGCCGCCCACCTCGAACGGGACCGCCAGCGATGCCCCACCCGACGGATCCGGGTAGACGACTGGCGCCATGGAAATGGGCAGGCCCGACACCGGGAGTGGCGAGGCGATCGGCGTGCGATCGATCACGGTCGCGACCGCGGTGGCCGCCGCCGGCGAATAGGCTCGCCGATGCAGCAGCGTCGTGCCCGGCGCGCGCGTCTTGACTTCGATCTGGCGGGCGCGCGTTTTCGAACCGCTGTCCGTGGGCTCGTAACCCAGCAGGTAATAAAAGCGGTTCTCGCGCGAGATGCGGTTGAAGGCCTGGGGAATCTCGTTGGAGCTGACGACGGCGCGGCCGCCGGTTGCCGTGGCCAAATCACGCAGCGAGTCGACGCCGGCATCGCGGGTCACCGGCACCGGCTTCTCGCCGACCGAGGGATCCGTCGATCCCTGCAGCCCGCGCGGATCGACCGTGTAGACCGCCACGTTGCCCTCGCGGGCGGCCGCCAGCAGCCGGCGCATGGTGTCGAAGCTGCGCGAGTTGTTGTCGGCGGCGAACGCTTCGAGGTCGAAGGCAATGCCCTGGCTGAACAACAACACGGCCTTGCGCCGCGCCGGAATCGGCGCGAGGTACTCCACCACGCGCTGGAGCATCACCAGGCTCTGTTCGGCCTGGATGCGCGCGGACGGCGATTGGTCCAACAACCCGAGGGCGCCGAAGTCCGGCATCTGCGCCGTGCCGAGCGTCTGCGTTGGCAAGGCGTCGCCGGTGCCCCCGGTCAGGCTGGCCACGTCGTTGATGTCGCGGCGTCCCATGGTCTGCGCGATGATCGGGCGCACCAGGTCGCGATCGGTGGTCAGCAGCAACGGCGAGTTCACGCCGGTGCGCATCACGCCGACGTAATCGCCCGACCGCACCTGCTCGTCGACAAATTTCCGCGCCGTCGTCTGTGTCAGCGTGGTGTGCTTGGCGTCGATGTTCATGTCGTCGAGCACGAGCGCGAACACGGCGCCCGGTTCGGCGCGATTGCTGAACACGCCCGGCGGATCGACGACCTCGGCGGCGATGGTTTCGAGGTCCACGATCTGGAACTGCTTGATCTCCTGCGGCTTGCCGTCTTCGAACACCAGGAAGTCGTCGCGTTTCAGGTCGTGATTGAGGTTGCCGTCGGCGCGGGTTGCCACGACGTCCACCAGCACCAGGGCGGTGCCGGCGCGGAACTGCCGCGTGGCGGCGGGTTCGGCTGCGGCCCAGGCAGCGAGAACGGCCACGGTCCAGACGGCGGGGGTTCTCATGCGGGCATTGTAGACAATTCCGGCTGTCAAGGGTCAGTCCTTGACGGCGTCCTTGACGGTTGGCATGATCGGGGCATGGCGAAGGTCACCGGGAAGTTCCAAATCACCCTCCCCAAGCGCGCGGTCGACCAATGCGGCATTCGGGTTGGCGACACCCTGGACGTCCACGTGAGCGCCGGAACCCTGCGGTTGTCACGTGCCACGACGGACGCGGCTGATCAGCGCGAGCGGTTGCTGCACTTTGACCGCGCCACCCGGCGCCAGCAGAGCCGGCCCGCGTTGCCCAAGAGCGCGGCCCGCGGCTGGGTTCGTGAGGAGTTGTACGATCGTGGCCGCTCTCGTTGACACCAACATCCTCGTCTATCGGTTCGACTCCAGGTTTCCCGCCAAGCAGGCCAGGGCCAGGGCACTGCTGCGCTCCGGCATCGCTGACGATTCAATCCTGGTGCCCCACCAGGCATTGCTGGAATTCGTTGCCGCCACCACGAAGCCGTTGTCAAGGGGAGGCGCGTCCCTGCTCTCGGCCTCAGAGGCACGGCTCGAGATGGAGGACATGCTGGCGCAGTTCGAGGTGGTATTTCCAGACGAGGAAGTCCTGCGCACCGCCATTCGCGGCGCGGCGACTTACGAGTTGTCGTGGTTTGACGCGCACTTGTGGGCCTATGCCGAACGCTTCGGCCTCGACACGCTCTGGAGCGAAGATTTTGAACACAATCGCCGATACGGCCGCGTGCGGACAGTGAATCCGTTTCTCTAACCGCGTTAGGGCGAACCCATTACGGACGCGACGAACGCCCTGTCCTCGAGAACCTTTGCGTAAGCGGCGGATCTGGAGGCTTGCGTGTCCCACAGCGCCTTGAACTGCGCCGGCAGCGTCAGCTGCTTCGCGCGGGCGAAGGCGCCCGCCGCGCGGTCGCGATTGCCGGCGAGGTAGGCAATGAAGCCGGCGCGCACGTGCGTGGCCGGATCGAGCGGCGAATAGCCCGCCAGCTTGTCGGCCGAAGCCAGCGCCTTCGTGAAGTCGTTCGCGGTGAGGGCGCGATTGACCGCGCCCCCGTGATTGATGGTCATCTGCAGGTTCATCAGGCGGCGCAGCTCGCCCATCGGATCCTGGTGATCGTCGACGTTCACGAACACGTACCGGTCGTTGTTGGTGTTGCGGCCGCCGGCCTTGCGCACCACGAGGATCGAAGCCGACTGCCGGCCGCGGCTGTCGCCGCCGGCCTCGTCGCCGGCCTTCAGCGCGGCATACAGCTTCTCGGCGAGCTCGTCGTTGGTCTGCTCGAACGCGCGGCCCATGGCCTCCACCACGTGGGGGCCCACCAGGATGTTGCCCTGGGCCGACCACGTCTTGCCCTTCACGTGACCGCGCCACGGCTGCGCCGCGTCGCCCGTGAACACGGCGATGTTGCCCTTGGCGTCGACGATGGCGAGCTGGCGGCCGTCCTTGCCGGGGAACGTGTCTTCGGCGAACAGCTTGTCCATCACCTGCTGGGCGGTCAGGCCCTGGCGCAACAACTCGAGCGCGCGCGCCCCGTAACCGACGTTCACGCTGGCCTGGGTCGCGACCGCGCCGACGCCGGCCTCGGCCCACGGCACCACGGCGCCGACCGCGAAGTAGCGTGACGCCACGGCAATGCCGAGGTCGCCGGTCACCGGATCGATGGCGACGATCGAGAACGTGGCACTGGCCGGCAGCGCCGGCACGAGCAGGAGGGTGAGGACGAGCAGCAGGTTCTTCATGGCGTTACTCGTGTCGATGGCTGGTCGGCATGCCCATGCGCGCGACCGTGTCGCGCTCGAAGTCGAATTCGACCAGCACGACCGGCTCGGTGCCGACCACCCATCCGTCGTGCCCGGGATCGATGGCCACCACTTGCGGCGCCTTGAACTCGACCACGCAGCCGTCGGCGTACTCGATGTGAATCTCGCCGTGCACGAGAAACCCGACGTGGGCGTGCATGCACAGGCCGGTGCCCACCGCCGGCTTCATGTCGATCGACCACCGGAACCCGGGGGGATAGATCATGCGCTTGACCCGCGCGTCGCCGGCGCGCACCACCTCGAGTTGGACGCGGCCCAGATAGCGCCGCTCGGCCCCGGCGAGCGGCGCAAACAACGCGTCAGGGGCAGAGGCGGCGGGCTTCCGCTTGGCCGCTGTCTTCCTGGTCGCCGGCTTCTTCGCCGCCTTCCTGGCGGCTGGCTTCGCTCGACGGGAGGCCGTCGTTCGGGCCGGTTTACGAGCCACCTTCTTCGTCGTCCGCGCCTTGAGCTGCTTGCTCTTCTTCGCCATGTACCCCTCGTGGTTGTGGTCGGAGTGTCGATGCTAACAGAAGGCGCACCGGATCATTTCGGAGACTTGCCGGCGGCGCCCTTCTCCTGTGCCCGGGCGCCGCGCAGGATGTTCTCGATCGAGTAATTGCCTTCGTGACACGCGTACTCGTAGATACGGTAGTCCGGGTCGCCGGTCAGCGGGAACGCCACCGTCCACGGCCGGGTGTAGATGTCGGGGTCTTCGATCGTGGCCGAATAGCTGATGACGTCTGCCGACACACGCCTCAGCCGTTCGACCACGTGAAGCCGGTCGGTGTGGGGGATGCCCTTGATGCGCCCGCTCGCGGCGCTGGTGGTGATCCACCCTCGGTTGTTGAAGTTCCTCGTCTCGATCACCAGCGTATCGCCTTCCCAGTGGCCGCGGGAATCGCCCATCCAGAACTGCATGCGCGCCGGCAGCGGCGGCCGGTCGTCGATCGGGATGATCCGCGCATCGTGGATCATCTCGTACGCGATCACGACGTATTCCGCTGTTTGCACGATCTGGTAGGCGTTGTTGTAGCCGGCTGGGAACATCCCGCCCGGTACGCCGCGCGTGATGCATCGATCCCACACGCTCATGTACTCGTAGCTGTCGGCGTTGCGCGCGGCATAGTCGTCGCGCCTGGCTTCGGCCGACGGCCTGACCGGGACCCGTCCATCCGGCGGATCGACGACGAGCGAGGTCTGCCGGGTGGACAGCACCCTGGTCCCGGCGTCGTACCAGAACTGGTTGTAGCTGCCGCTGTCGAGCGTCCCGGCGGTGTCGAGCTTCACGCGCTGTTCGGCAATCTGCTTCTCGATCGCGGCCGCTTCCGCGTCGGTGAGGAACGCCTTGTCGGCCAGCGCCGGCGGGCGTTCGAGGGGTGTGATGGTGGCGTTGGTCCAGATGCCCTGCAGATCCGGCTGGCCATCGGGCGTGCGCGGAACGGTCCATCCCGTTTGCGCTTGCGCGAGTGCGGCCGGCCACAGAAGCATCGCCATCAGCGCGCTGGTAGACAATCGGCGCATCACCGGGGACTCCTTCCTTGACGTGAACGGATTGACGACACCTTCGTGCAGCGCCGGCATGGTGCTAGGCTGGCCGCTTCAACTCGGCCGTGTGGAAGGGCTCGAGCGTGTCGAGCGCCTCGACACCCTGGGTATTCACGTCCCACTTGAAGAATCGCAGAACCATGGTATCGGGCGTGAAGTCGACGAGCGTGAAACCGTGCTGCTCGATCGGTGTGACCTGTGCGTCGACGGTCAGGCTGAGGGGCGGCGTCGGGCCCACCTTGCGAATGCTCGAAGGCCAGCCGCGCGCGCCCGTACCGACCGGGCCGGTGAGCGCGGTCACCACCGGGTTCGCCGACAGGTCGAGCGTCCCGCTGCGCAGGATACGGCCGATCGCGATCGCGTGCAGGTCGCCGCTCATCGACAGCGGGATGCGCCCGCGCATGCCCGACATCGCGGCCAGCAGCCGGTCGTGCTGCTTGAGCCAGCCAGACTGCCAGTAGGGCTTGGCCACCTTGATGGTGAGTTGACCGTCGGCGCCGAGCACGTCGGGATACCACTCGCCCCATTTGCCGGCGGTCCAGCCCGGCGGGTTCGAAGGCGCATTGACGACGTGCGCGACGTCGGTGGCGGCCATCCGCCGCGTCAGCCACCCCTCGACCTCGCGATCGAGAAACACCGCGCTCGGTCCCGCCAGGGTCATGGTGCGGCGGACCGTGTAGAGCAGCACCTCCGCGAGGCGGCCGTAGCGCAGCGTGCCGAAACTCTCGGAGACCGGCAGCCCGCGTGCGTCGGCCGACGAACCGGCCAGCCCACGGGGGCGCATCGCATCGGGCAGGAACTCCGGGTAGTACATCGATTGCGTCGCGCGCGCCATTTGCGTCATGAAGGCGTCGGGCGGAAACGTGACGATCTCGTCGTAGGCGTCGTCGTTGTCGTAGTAGTCGTGGTCGTCCTGGATGAAGAACACCGGCGTCGATCGAAAGTCCGTGCCGTAGACCGGCGTGATCTGCGGGCCCGCCGCGCGCTTGAGGATGGTTTCGTTCTCCGATCCGAGCACGATGTCGGAGCGGTCAAACGAGCCTCCCATGATCTCCCTGGCGCGCGGCGCGGCGCCGCTGTTCTGAGCCGTCAGCGGCGAGCGCAGATCCCAATACACATGGTCGCCGTTGGCGACGGCGGCGTCGGGTTGAAACGAGAGCGCGCGTCGCAGCAGGCGGTTGCGGACGGCGGGTGGCAGGAAGCCGAGCGCCTCGTGACCGCCGGCGCAGGTGAAGAACAACACGCGCAATCTGTCCGGGCGCGCGTCCGGTGCGGGAAAAGTGGACAGGTGCCACGGCTCACAGAGCGACCGGCCGCCACCGGCATTCAGGCTGAGCAGGTAGCGCCGGCCCGGGGTCAGCCCCGTCGCGTGGAAGGCCCACATCTCGCCCCGCGTGTCGGTCATGCGGCCGGGCACGGTGAGGGTGCCAACGCGCAAGATTGGCGGCTGCGGCAGCGGCGCGTCGAACGAGGCCTTCAGCAACATCCGCGTGTCGCTGACCGTCGGCAGCAGGTGGCGCACTGCGCCGTTGTTCCAGGCCCCGCCCGCAGCCGGCCGCGCGCTCGTCTGCGCCAGCAGCCCCGGGGGCAGGGCGGCCAGCAACGGGCCGGTTGCGGTGGCGCGCAGGAATTCGCGGCGCTTCATCAGTGCGTCACTCTACACCCGATTGGCAGGTCGGGTCGGCACCAGCCTGCGGCCCGTCCACACCAGATTTGGCGCCGCCAGCCACCCGCGCGGCGTACTCAGCGACTATTTTACCAGCGTGTCCAGCGTCACCGAGGCCAGCGTCGCGCGGGTTCCCTCGTCGACCTCGTCGAACAGGCGCCGCAGCGTCTCGGTATGGGCCGCGCCGGGCGCGTGGTGGGCGCTCCCCGTCAACCAGTCGTCGCCCGATGGGCGCAGCGGCTCGAACGCCGAGACGACATCGAGGACGGTGATCTCGGTCCGTGGCCGCGCCAGGCGGTAGCCGCCGCCGATGCCGCGGGTGCCCACCGCCAGGCGGGCCCGCACCAGTTGCTGAAAGACCTTGGCCAGCGCCGTTGGTGGAATGCCGTGCGGCCCGGCCACCTGGCCGACGGTGACCGGCCGGTCGCCGGCGCGGGCCATCTCGAGGGCGGCATAGAGCGCGTAACGCGAGAACTTGGTGAGCGTCATCGGCCGGCGGCGACCTCGAGGTCGAGACACACCCGCTGGGCCATCACGAAGCCCTCGCGGCGGAAGAAGCCAAGCAACTCCGTGTTCTCCCAACCCACTTCGGTCCTGAGCACGCTGATCCCCAGCCCCACGAGATTCGTCCGCAACTGGTCCAGCAGCGCCGTGGCGACGTGCTGGCCGCGGAAGTCGGGGTGCACGTCGATCACATCCATCACCGCGACCCGGTCGGTGACGCCGAACTCGCCGTAGAAGACGCGCGCCAGCAGGAAGCCGACGAACACGCCGTCGAGCTCGGCGGCGAGCGAGACCGTGATCCCGGTGTCGGCGAGCGCCTGTTTCAGCTTGAGCCTGAAGAACTCGTCGCGGCGCCGGCCGATGTTCTTGGCGTCGAGCAGGATGACGGCGTCCAGGTCCGATGGCCGCAGGTTGCGGACGACCACCGGGCAGTCGAGGGGATTGAACGTGTCCATATGATCTCCCGAACGTCAGCCGATGAGTTGTCCGCCGTCGACGCGCAGCACCTGGCCGGTGATGTGGCGGCTGAGCGACGAGCACAGGAACAGCACGGCGCCGGCCACGTCGCCCGGCGTGCCGACGCGTCCGAGCACGGTTTCGTCGAGCGCGCGCTGGCGGAATTCGGGTCCGAGCGCCGCCGTCATGGCCGAGTCGATCCACCCGGGCGCCACCACGTTGACGCGGATGCCGTAGTGGCCCAGTTCCCGCGCCGCCGTCTTGGCCAGCCCGATCAGCCCGGCCTTGCTGGCGGTGTAGTTGGCCTGTCCGGCCTTGCCGCGCTCGGCGTTGATCGACGCGACGAGGACAATGGCCCCGCCGCCGGCCTCGCGCAGCGGGGCGATGGCCCCGCGGACGAGATGAAAGGCCGACCCGAGATTGGTCTCGATCACCTCGGTCCACTCCAGGTCGGTCATGCGCGCCAGGGAGCGATCGCGCGTGATGCCCGCGCAGTGCACCACGAGGTCGAGCCGTCCCTCGGTGACCGCGACCTGCGCCAGTGCGGCGGCCACCTCGGCCCCGTTGGCCATGTCGCACGGGATCGAGCCGGTGCCCGGCGGCCCCGGCCGGTTGGCGCGATCGAACGTGACCACGCGCGCTCCCGCGTCGTGCAGTTGCGCGGCCACGGCCGTGCCGATGCCGCCGCCACCGCCGGTCACAATCGCGACCCGGCCCTCCAGGGACAGCGCCACGGGAAGGGGCAGGTGGCTCATGCGGCGCTCCGGCCCAGCAGCCCGCCGCGCTCGGCCAGGCGGCGGGCGCGGAAGGCGCCCCACAACGCCGCGCCGATGGCGCCGGCCAGCATCGATTGCGGGTGGCTGCGGATGTCCACGGCCGCCTTCTGGGCAACGGCGGCCTCGGCCATCGCCGCCAGCAGCCCTTCGTCCGCGGCGAGGCCGCCGGTAACGAGCACGGCGTCCTGGATCCCGGCGGACACGACCAGTTTCAGGTAGCGGCCGGCCATCGACTGGTGGATGCCGCGCAGGATGTTGGGAATGGTGATGCCGCGCGACACCATGTTGATGACGTCGGTCTCCGCCAGCACGGCGCAAATGGAGGAGCAGGGCTCCGGCTGGTCGCCGGTCTTCGAGAGCCGGCCGATCTCTTCCAGCGTGACGCCAAGATAGCGGGCGATGTTTTCGAGGAACTGCCCCGACCCGGACGCACATTGGCTCGTCATCCGGTAGCCGAGCACCTTGGCGCGCCCGTCCATGCGCACGGCCCTGGCGTGCAGGGCGCCGACGTCGACAACGCCGCGCGCCGCGGGTTCCAGGAACAGGCCGCCCCGCGCATGCGTGGTCATGCCGTAGAAATGACCGGTGCGGAAGGGGACCGACTCGCCCTCGCCCGTGGTGGCCACGTATTCAACCGCCTCGCGCGCCACTCCAGCCTCGGCCAGGGCCGCGTCGTACGCCGTTTCGACCACGGCGAGCGAGTCACGCTTGCGCACGCGCTCGGTGACGGCCCCCACCAGCCGCTCGGCGCCCTGGCCATCGGTGTCCATCACGGCGACCTTGATGGCGGCCGACCCGACGTCGATTCCGCTCGTGATCACGTTCCCCCCTGAAGTGAAAAGTGAGAAGTCAAAAGTGAGACCTACGCTGCCGCCGCCGCGCTGCGCAGCGCGAACAGCGCCGCGCCAAGGGCGCCGGTGTAGATCGAGTCCTCCGAGATGTTCACCGTGCGGGCGCCGTAGTTCTCGTCGACCAGCTTGACGAGCGCGGCCACGGCGGCCTGGTTGCGGGCCACGCCGCCCGTGAACGTGAACTCGTCCCGGACCCCGCCCGATCGCGCCAGCAGCGACATGGCCCGCAGCACGATTGCCCGGTGCAGGCCGGCCAGGATGTCCTCCCGCTTCTCGCCGAGCGAGAGCCGCTCCCGCAGCTCCGCGCCGGCAAAGACCGTGCACGTGGAGTTGATCCGCACCGGCGCCGACGACTGGATTGCGATCGGTCCCAGCTCGTGCAGGCCGAGGCTCATCTCGTCGGCGATGTAGCCAAGGTAGCGGCCGCACCCGGCCGCGCAGCGATCGTTCATCTGGAACGAGGTGACGATGCCCTGCTCGTCGACCTGGATGGCCTTGGTGTCCTGTCCGCCGATGTCCAGCACGGTGCGTGTGTGCGGGAACATCGCGTGGGCGCCCAGTCCGTGGCAGAGGATCTCGGAGCGGATGCGGCCTTCGGGAAACGGCAGGCGCTGGCGGCCGTAGCCGGTGCCGACGCTGCCAATCTGTTCGAGCGTCAGCGCCGACACGCGCGCGACCGCGGTGGTCAGCGCCGGGTCCGCACCGGGCAGCCCGGCGAGCGCCACCGCCGCATGCCGATCGAAATGGCCCGCCGCCTCGGCGGAGTTCTCGACGTCGAGAATGGCCTTGTCGAACAGGCCCGCCAGCAGGTCGAAGCTGACGCGGGTCGCCCGCGCCTCTTCCTCGGCCAGGGCCAGGTAGCGGCTGCCGGCCAGGTCGCGGAAGAAGTCGCTCTTGCGCCGCGCGCCCTCGCCATACAGGCCGTCGATCTCGCCCTGCATCCGCTCGACAATGCGCTCGACGATGGCGGCCGCGGCCGGCGGCCTGGTCAGCAGGCGCGAGAGAAAGCGGTGCAGCTCGGTCTCGAGCACGCGCAGTTGCGAGCGGTACTGCTCGGCGCGGAACTTCCGCTCGAGCGCGCCGATCAAGGTGCCCGCCTGGCCGGGGCCGCGCGCAATGTCTCGGAACTCACGCGCAATCAGCGAGAAGCGGGTGTTGATCAGGGCCTCGCTCAGCGCCACCTGGCAGGCGACGTCGTAGTTGCTGCGCGAGTTGGTGATGCCGCGGCCCAGCACGGCGCCGTCTTCGCCGAGCACCACCGCCTTGGTGGTGGTCGAGCCGAGGTCGATGCCGACGGTGTAGTTCACGACGCTGCTCCCGGCCGCTTCTGCTCGATCATCTGGAAGTACGACTCGAGCCGGTTCTTGATGTTGGCCGCCGAGAAGTAGCGCGGATCGACGAGGTCGCTCTCGATGAAGCCGCCCGGCCGGCCCGAGCGCGCCTCCACCTCGCGCAGGATGTGCAGCTGGCCGGCGCTGAACGAGTTGCAGCTCTTGACCGAGTTGATCAGGAAGCCGTCGGCGCGGTACTCCGACACGTAGCGGGTCAGCAGGTCGATGCGCGTGGGCAGGCTCAGGTTGGTGTAGCAGCCCAGGCAGTAGTCGGCCAGCGTCTCGAGCGGGTGGTCGGGGTCGTGACGGAAGCCGAGGTCGTAGACGCCGCCAACCTTCGAATAGGTGGAGGCCACCGCCACCGCGCCCTCATCCGCGAACATCTTCCAGAACTGGCGGAAGTTGGTCCAGTTGGGCGGGCCCTCGACCACCACGCGAAAGCGCTCGCGCGCCACCTCGCCATCGGGCGTGACGGGGCCCTTGCCCTGGCTGATGCGCTCGGCAATCTCCTCGCGCAGCTCGCGGTAGTAGTCCACGGCGTCGGTGGTGCCGCGAAACGCGCTGAAGATCGGCCCGACGTAGTAGACCGCGCCGAAATACGCGTCGATCGGCGAGGGCACATTCTTCGCCGATTGCAGCACCCAGACCAGGTCGTTCTCGGCCTGCGCCGATCGGGCCAGATGGGCCCGGAGCCGGTCCTCGTCGTATTTGCGGCCCGTCACCTCCTCCAGCTTCGGAATCACGACCTTCTTGAGCTGATCGACGACGTAAGTGCGCATCGCCTCGGTGATGCGGCCGTCGGCCTGGTACGGGACGTGAAGCATCGCCACCGGGCAGTGGTACTCCTCGCGGAGCAGCTCGAACCACTTCATGAACGTGAAGCAGCCCGTGTAGGACAGCAGCAGCAGATCGGGACTCGGCAGGCGCTGGCCGGTCGGTCCGATGTTGCCCGACTTCATCATCCCGATGTCGCTCTTCACGTAGGTGCAGACGTCCTCCGAGTGGCCGTGCTTCTCGGCGATGGCGATGTACTCCGCGGTCTTTCCACGCATCGCCGACTGCAGGGCGTTGATCTCCGGCAGCACCGGCAGCACGTCGAAGCTGAGGAGGAGCTCGGTGAGGTTGCCCGGCACAAACGTGTAGGCCGTGAGCGCGCCGGTGTCGGGCGCGGCGGCCAGGCGGTCGAAGTGCCTGGCGATCATCTCCTTCTGGCGGACCTGGCTGCTGTCCTTCTGCGCCGGCCCTGCAGCCGTCGGTGCGGGGTTCATGCGTTGCTCCAGAGTTTGATCGAATCCGCGAAAGTGCCCGCCTGCTCGCGGATCACCTGGAACTGGCCGCTGTTCTCGGCGTACTTGAACGCGGTCCACGGCACGCCCGCACGCTCGGCCGCGCGCACCGCCATCGGCTGGTCGAGCAGGGCGGGGTCGCAGAAGCTGGGCGCGCAGAAGAGCACGCCCTCGGCGCCGCTCTCCGCGAGGCGCTGCTCGAGGTCGGCGCCCTTGACGCCGCCGGCAATGTAGCGCGTCGGGCTGGCCGCGGCATCGGTCAGCAGCGCCTCGACCAGCCGCTGCAGCGGATCGCCCTCGACCGGGATGTCCGAGCGGATGAAGCGATGCACCTGCACGAAGTCGTCGTCCACGATGTAGCAGCCAGACCGTTCGAGGGTTTTGATCAGGGCCAGCGGCGGCTGCTCGCAGAACGAGCCGGCCACCAGCACGCGCGCCTGGTCCTGCGGCCGGCGCGACTCGTCGGCCGCGGTCAGCGCCAGGTAGTCGGCGAACATCGGCGTTGATTCCTCGACCGGCATCAGCAGCGCGGCGCGCATCACGACGTAGAGTTCGTGGGTCGGCACCTTCCAGGGCTCGCGCCGGCGCAGCGCATAGAGCTCGCGCACCAGCCGCCGATCCTCGTTGTAGAGCGCAATCGAGTGGCGCAGCGCCTCGGCGGTGAGCGGGCTCGCGCCGCGCGCCGCGAGCGCCTGCGCCAGCGCCTCCAGGTCACGGCGGTAGAAGGCGCCGCCGATCGCCGGATCGAAGTTCTGCGGGACGTCGAAGTAGTGGACGAGCATGTCCGGGAACAGCATCTGCCACATCCCGGAGAGGTTGCGGATCACGTCGCAGATGGCCGGGAAAACCAGGCCGTCGAGCGCGCCGTAGCTGCCGTTGAGGCCGAGCTCGATCGTGCTGCGCGGCAGGTGGCAGATGTACGACTGGTAGTACGCGTCGCCCTTGATGATCTCGAGGTCGGGACGGCCGCCCATCAGGCCCACCGGGAGCACGCCCTGCGCGTGCAACAGCTCGCGCGGCACGTAGATTGGGAGGAAGCCCACGGCGAGCCCGCCCGTGCGCGCCTTCCACGCCCGCACGGTGTCGAGCGCCTGGTCGCGGAAGCGCGCGTCGGCTGCCGCGACGAGGGCCGTGAGGCGGGGGTCTTCGCTCATGCGTCCCTCCATACCGCCGGCCGCCGCTCGATGAACGCCTTGAGGCCCTCGACGGCATCGGCCGTGGACATCAGTCCGTCCAGGTAGAGTCGCTCGATGGCCGGCAGTTCGGTGGCGAGCATGGCGCGCAGCTGGGCGCGCGACGCGCGCACCGCGTAGCGCAGGCTCGACGCCGACTTCGGCAGCAGGTGCGTCCGCGCCCACGCGAGCGCGGCCTCGGCCGGGTCGGCGGCGATCTGGTCAACCAGCCGCATGGCCAGCGCTTCGTCGGCCGTGACCGATCGTCCCGACAGGCAGAGATCGTCGGCGGCGCCGCGGCCGACGCGCCCGGCCAGGACGAGCGACGCGACCGGCGCGAACACGCCCAGGACCATTTCGGGCTGGCCCAGCCGCGCATCGTGCGCGACGACCACGCGTTGGCACAGCGAAACCAGCTCAAGGCCGCCGCCAAGGCACTGCCCGCGGACGGCGGCCAGCACCGGCACGGCACTGTCGATCATCGCCAGCAGCGCGCCGTGAAACGACTCGAGCATGGCCTCGACGTGAGGCGGCAGGTGCTCCGGCACGCTGGCGCCGAACGAGAAGTGCGCGCCCTGGCCCTCGAGGCAGATCGCCTTGAGATGCGGCGAGGCTGCCGCCTCGCGGAACAGGTCCGTGAGTGCCTGCATCGCCACCGCATCCAGGATGTTGCCTTTCGAGCCGCCAATGGCCACGCGCCAGATCGCCTCGTCGTCCAGCCGGGTCACCGTCAGGGGATTGGTCGCCATGTCATTCTCCCTTCGCGGCCGGGAGGCCGAGTTCCAGTTGCGTGAACGTGCCGCCGACGAAACCGTTCGAGCGAAAGAACGCGAGCAGGGACACGTCGTTGCGCCGCACCATGGTGCGGACCGTGGCCACGCCCGCGCGCCGGAAGCGGCGCCCGGCCTCGGCGACCAGCGCCGAGCCGATGCCGTGATGCGCCTGTGCCGGGTCGACGCCAACGGCGAAGATCCACCCGCACGGCGCCGAGCCGAACTCGAAGGCCCTGACCTCGCCGAGCAGGTAGCCCACCAGCCGTTTGCCGTCTCGGGCGGCCAGGCCCACGCGCGCCGGGCCGCGAGCCGGCGAGACAAAGGTGCCGAAGACCGTCTTCCAGTAGGCGGGCTTGCGGCGGCCGGTGAGCTGCGCATCGAGCCGCACCACGGCCGCCAGGTCGCCGGCGTGGAGGGGGCCGATGGTCGTGGCCATGGCGATCAGCTCCGGCCGTGCGCGCGCGCCAGGATCTCTTCGACGAGTGAATCCGACCAGGCCACGCCTTCGGCCAGGCGCCGGCGCAGCAACAGCATGTCGGCCTCGCGGCAGCCCTTGCTGCCTTCGTTGAAGGCGCGGAAACCCGCGCGCGCCTCGGTCATCATGTTGAGGCCGAGCCATGCCCGGTTGCTTTCCTTGTTGCGGTCCCAGTGTTCGAGCTTGTGCTTGCGCACGCTCTCGATGGTCTTCGACAGGCAGCCCGGGAACGTGTTGGCCAGCTTGAACACCAGCGCCGCCACCTCCGCGTCGAGCCGGGACAGGTCCACCTCGCCCTGTGCGACGAGCGCCTTGGCATCGTCGCGAGCGGCGCCCGCCTTCATCTCGCCGTAGACCAGGCGGCCCTCGTCCAGCCACCGGTCGGTGATCACGAATGGGTTGGCGACGAAGCGGCCGTCGACCTTGAGGGCGGGCACCGCCGCAGTGAGCAGCCCCAGGCGGACCGCCTTGTGGGCGCTCCACTGCTCACAGAGCGTGCAGCTCTCCATGGCCGCCTCGATGCCGACAAACAACGGCAGGAAGTCGGTGCTGCCGCCGTCGGGCGCCGAGCCGTGCCGCGGGCCGGCCTGGCCGAACATCGCCATGTCCTGCGCCACCGAGAAGTCGCAGGCCATGCCGATCTCCTGTCCGCCGGCGATGCGCATGCCGTTGACGCGGCAGACGACCGGCTTGTCGCACATCAGGATCGCGCTCACCATGTCGTTGAAGAGCCGCATGTACTGCCGGTACTCTTCGGGACGGCCGGCGTAGTACTCGGCGTACTCGGCGGTGTTGCCGCCGGTGCAAAAGGCGCGCGTGCCGCTGCCGGTGAAGACCACCGCCACCGCCGCCCGATCGTTCGACGCGCGCCGCATGCCCAGGATCACGCCCTTGACCATCTCGGTCGTGTACGAATTCAGCTGGGCCGGGTTGTCGAGCGTGATGCGGACGACGTGCAGGCCCGGCACGGCGGCGCCCGCCGGATCCATCAACGGCACTTCTTCATAACGCGTGCCCGGCACCGGCTGCGGGGCGGTGAGGTCGTGGTCTTTGAAGATCATGATCAACTCTCGGGAATGAGGACGATGCGCCGCAGCACGCCACCCGCGTGCAGCTCGGCAAAGACGCCGTTGATGGTCGCCAGCGGCCGCCGCTCGATGAACGGCGCCAGCGTGATGCGCCGCTGCAACACCAGGTTGACGATGGCGGGGTAGTGCTCGGGGAGACAGCCCCAGTTGCCTTGGGCGATGGCGTCGAAGGCCATCAGGTTGGAGAAGCGCAGCTCGACCGGCTGCGGCGTGTAACCCACTACCGACAAGTAGCCGCCGTGACCCAACAGGGCGAAGGCCGTGGCCTGGCCCTTGGGGCTGCCGGAGGTTTCGAAGATCTTGACGCGCCACGACGGCACGCCGCGCGCGTCGGCAAAGCCCCGCACCTGCTTGCGCAGGTCCTTCAGGTCGCCGGCCGCGGCATCGAGGGCCAGCGCGGCGCCATGCGCGGCCACCTGAGCGAGCCGCGCCGGGTTGACGTCGATGGCCACCACCGCGGCGCCGAGCGCGGATGCGACCTGGATGCCGAACCCGCCCACCCCGCCGGCACCGACAAACACCGCCACGTCGCCCTCGTCGAGGCCGCTGCGGACGATGGCCTGGTACGGCGTGGAGATGGCGTCGGCCACCACCGAGAGATCGGCCAGCTCGACCCCGCCCGGGTTGATGGCCGGATCGCGGAGGTCGGGCACGGGGCACAGCCCGCGCGCGGGCAGGCGGACGTGGCTGGCGAAGCCGCCGTGCACATCACTGCCCGGAAAAATCTGTTGCGGGCAGATCTGGCCGCGGCCGGCCCGGCAAGCGGGGCACTCGCCGCACGGCAGCACGGCGGGGACGACGACGCCGCGCCCGAGCCACGCCTCGACGCCGGCGCCGGTCTCGACGACGGTGCCGCTGATCTCGTGGCCGAGCGTGAGGGGGAACGCATGGCGGGTCGGGACCCCGTCGTAGAAGAACCCGAGATCCGTATGGCAGACGCCGCACCCGGCGACCTGGACGATCACCTCACCCGCGCCGGCGGTCTCGGCGCGGGATTCCCGCGCCATCGGCGTGGCGGCTTGCCGGACGACCCACGAGGAGACCTGCATGGCCTACCCTCTCGGGTCCGCGCCGCGGGCGCGGGCCTAAATAGGTAATTAAGTTCCTATTTACCTATATACGCCCGCCGGGGTCCGCCGTCAAGCGCCGGCGCCGAACCGCCGCCTGAAGTTGCCGGCAAAGATCTTCTCCTGGTCCGGGGCGGCAATCCCCAGGCTGTCGAGGGCCGCCTTCTGCTGCAGGTAGATGTCGCGATTCCAGCCGCGCGGGAAGAACGACGAGTCGGTGCCGAACAGCAACCGCTCGGGGCCGGCCACCTCGAGCGCGGCCCGGAACACCTGCTCGAGAGTCAGGCCGGGCGTCTGCTTGATCCATGAATTGGAGCTCGAGGTGTCGAGCAACACGTTGGGGCAGAGGCTGGCCACCATCAAGGCCTCGCGCAGCATCCCGGCGCCGAAGTGCGGGATCACGATGGTCACGTGCGGGAACTTCAGCGCCACGCCGTGGAGGTCGAGCGGGTTGCCAAACCGGATGTCGAACGGACTCGCCAGGCCGAGCTTCTTCCTGACCCCGACCGACAGCACCCCGCAGTGGACGAAGACTGAGGGGCGCCTTGGCGTAGGGCTCGCGGCTTCGCCGCTCGTGGGGCTCGGGCCTGCGGCCCTCGTGAGGCTCGCATGGGAGTTCGCGAGTTCGAATACACGGGCCACGCGTTCATCATGCAGGGCGTACTTGTGCATGGCCGGAAACAGACAAATGGTCTGCAGACCTGCGTCCAATGCGCGCTCCGCATACGCAATCGCATCGTCGCGCGTCGGATCGAGCATGAAGAAGCCGACGAAGCGGCTGGGGTGAAGCGCCACCGCCTTGATCACCGAATCGGCGTCGCCGGGGAGGCTCGCCATCAGCGCGGCCTTGGTCACGCCGTGGCGATCCAGCTCGAGCACCCAGCGGCCGGCCAGGGCTTCCGTCGATTCGGGATCGTCCCAGCCGATGCCGGCCAGCGCCTCGCGCGAGGCGCCTAGGGCGGCAAAGAAACCGGGGGAGAAGAAGTGGACGTGGGCGTCACAGATCATAGCGTTCTGGGAGGTTCGGGAGGTTCTGGGCGGTCTGCGCGTAGTGTCTAATCTTCACGGTCCAGGCCCACAGCAGAATCACGCCGGTTACGATCAGGCCGAGCGACAGCCCGACCCACAATCCCCACACGCCCCAGCCGACGATGAAGCAGAGGGTGTAGCTGACGGGTAATCCTAGCAACCAATGTGCCGCCAGGTTCACGAGCATCGGCGTCCGCGTATCGCCGAGGCCCCGCAGCGTGCCCGTGATCACGCCCTGGATGCCGTCGAAGAGCTGGAACACCGCGGCGAGATAGAGCAGCGAGGTGCCCACGTTGAGCACGGCTGGGTCGGTGGTGAAGAGCCCGATCAGCGTCCGCGGGATGCCGACGAACAGGGCGCCCGAACTCAGCATGAACGCGACGCCGAGCATGATGGCGGTCCAGCCGGCCGCCGACGCGCGCCCGGGATCGCCGGCGCCAACCGCGTGACCGACGCGGACCGCGCCGGCCGAGCCGACCCCCAGCGGGATCATGAAGGCGATGCCGGCCAGGTTGAGCGCGATCTGATGCGACGCGCCGGAGATGGGATCGAGCGTGCCGGCGAGCGCCGTCGCCAGGGCGAACACGCCGACCTCCGCGAGCATCTGCGACGCGGCGGGCAGGCCGAGCGTGAGCAGGCGACGCAGTCTCGCGGGATCGAACCACGAGGAGGGCCAAAACTCGCGGTGCCGTTCCTCATCGGTCTGGTCCACCGTGGCCCGGGCGAAGGTGGACCACCAGATCGCGACCACCAGCGCCGCGAGCATGTAGATGCGCGACCCGAGCGTGGCCCACGCCGCGCCGGCGACGCCCAGCCGCGGCAGCCCCAGGTGCCCGTAGATCAGCGCCCAGTCCATCACGGCGTTGAGCACGTTCGCCGAGATCAACGCGAACATCACCGGCGTGGCCAGGTGCATGCCCTGGAGATAGCGCCGGCACGCGGCGTACGCGAGCAGGAACGGCGTGCTCCAGATCAGGATCGTGAAGTACGACTGCAATGGCGGCGCGACCGCGGCGTGAAAGCCCAGCGACGGGATGGAGTAGGCCAGCACCCCGCACACCGCCATGATCGGCAGCGTCATCAGGGCGGCCAGGGTCAGGCCGTCGAACAGCCAGCGGTGGCAATCGCGGATGTCGCGGGCGCCGAAGGCCTGCGAGACCAGCGTGTCGAGCCCGAGCAGGACGCCCATGCCGAAAATGGCAAAGGCGATGTGCATGGAGGCGCCGACGCCCACCGCGCTGATCGCCTCGGGACCAAGCGGCCCGACCATCAGCGTGTCGACCACGCCCATGGCCATCCAGCCAAGCTCGGCCATGACCACGGGGACGGCGAGGCGGAGCATGGGGAGCAATTCGGAGCGAAGGGAGGCGCGCACGGGAATCCACAAGCTTGCCACAGATGACGCCGATGGCGCAGAGTAGGGCCCACAGGATCACAGTGCGCATGCCGCGAACCGTCGCCCTCGTCGTTCTGCTGACCGGCATTCCGGCCGGGCTCGGCGCGCAGGTGGGCAACACCCCGGGGTCCGGCTTCACCACCATCATCGGCAGCGCCATGCGCTACGCCATGGCCTACGAGCAGAAGTTCGCGCTGCTGGTGGCCGAAGAAACGTCGGTCCAGGAATTGCAGCGGCCGCCCAATCCCGGCGACAACCTCAGCCAGCGCAATCCCGGCGGCGGCATGCGGGCCGGCGGCGCCATTGAGCGCAAGATCATCCGCTCCGACTTCCTGCTCGTGCAGCTGGGCGGCGACGGCGAGGGCTGGATGCCGTTTCGCGACGCGTTTGAGGTGAAGGGCAGCAGGCTGCGCGAGCGCAACGATCGCCTGCTGAAGCTGTTCCAGGGCGACGACAAAGAGAAGTTCGAGAAGGCGGCGAAATTGAGCGAGGAGACGGCCAGGCACAACATTGGCAACGTCGCCCGCACCATCAACATCCCGACACTGGCCATGATGTTCCTGCATCCGCGCGTGAACGAGCGCTTCGAGTTCACGGACGACGGCGAGGAAACCATCGCCGGCCGCGTGCTGCGGCGCGCCGCCTACCGCGAAGCGGCGCGGCCCACGCTCATCAAGACGACCCGCGGGCGCGATGCGCGATAGCCCCGCCGAATGCTGCGCATCGTCTTCGATGATGCGCTCGTAGGTGTCGAGGTTGGTGTGCCAGGTGTGCGAGTTGTATTCGATCGGATCCTGCTGGATGCCAATGCCGGGCAGGTCCGCCTCGTCGCCTGCCGCAGGGTGGCGGCCGCCTCGGCGGGGCCGAACACCGACATGCCGCGCGCGCGGCCGGTGCCCGAGGCCCTGCTCCTCGCCGCTCCACAGCGCCACGTGGATGGTGCGCCGTGGCTTCACGCCAATCGCGTTCAGGATGCGAATGGCCTCGAGCATGGTCGCGCAGCCGACGGCGTTGTCGGTGGCGCCGGTGGCCGAGTGCTACGAGGCGAGATGACCGCCCAGCACCACCACCTCTTGCGCCTTGGTGACGTCGAACGCGCGGTTGTCGTCGAAGAACTTCGCGAGCACTTCCTTGGTGGGCTGGTTCGGCACAATCAGCTGAACCGTTTGCGCGGTGACCGGCCCGTTGGTGCCGGGCGTCCACGCCAGCGCTTCGGCGACGAGCGAGTCCTTCACCGGTGCGGTGACGTGCACCGACAGCTTTTCGTTCGCCCAGCCGGGGTGGCCGAACGACCACGGCTCGAGGTGCGCGTTCTTCAGGCCGCAGGCCGTGGTTTCCTTCACCACCCAGTCCTGCGCCGCCTTCAGGTTGGGCGAGCCGGTGAGGCGCCGACTCCCGACCCCCGACTCCCGGCAAGCTACAATTAGTGGGTTATGCAGATCGCGAAACCCGCCATCCTGAAGCCGGGCGTTACCCTCGACACCTTGCCCGCGCCGCGCCCCTCGGACCTGGCCGGCGACGATGCCAACCGGATCATCCGCGGCAAGGCCCTGATCATCTGGGACCCGAAGACCCCCGGCAAGAAACTCGACGCCATCGATACCGACCAGATCACGCCGGCTGCCGACTGCGTGTCGGAAAGCCTGGAGACGCTCGACGAGCGCTGGAAGGCAGGCTCGTTCCGCTACCTGATGCCCGACTTCCGCGCCCGCGTCCATCGCGGCGAGACGTTTGTCGTCGCGGGCGATCGTTTTGCCATCGGCAGTTCCCGCGAGATGTCGCCGGCCGGCCTGAAAGCCATCGCTGAAGAAGCCGGCCTCGAGATGGTGATCATCTGCGGCCACAACATGGGCGACATCTTCCGCCGCAACTCGTTCAACCTCGGCCTGCACGTCGTGCAGAGTCCCGAGGCGATGGCCGACGCGAAAGACGGCGACGAGTTCACGTTTGAAACCGTGTCGCGGCAGATTGTCAACGTCACGCAGGGCAGGACCTATACCCCGGTGCCGCTCAGCGCGAAGGAAAACCAGATTCGCCAGAGCGGCGGCATTTTCGCCGTCGGCCGGCGCGAGTTCCGCTCGTCGGTCGAGCGCAAGCCCGAGGTGATCTTCCCGGACGCCGCGCTGGCGCGCACCATGTCAACCACGGCGCAGATCGTGTGGGCGCACCGGGCGGACAAGGACGCGGAGGTCGTGCCGGGCGCGACGCTGCGCGTGTATGCGGACCTGCTGCCGGCCCAACTCCACGAGCAGGCGCATCACCTGTGCTTCGTCGCCAACTCGGTGAA
>CAYGMD010000060.1:0-24793 GCA_964350785.1 uncultured Acidobacterium sp.
GCTACCACCGCGTCATCATCATGACCGACGCCGACGTCGACGGCTCGCACATCCGCACGCTGCTGCTGACGTTTTTCTACCGGCAAATGCCGCTGCTGGTCGAGCGCGGGCACATTTACATCGCCCAGCCGCCGCTGTTCCGCGCCAAGCGCGGCAAGTCGGAAACGTTCATCAAGGACGAGCGCGCGCTCGAGAACTTCCTGGTGCACCGCGCCGTCGACGGCCGAGCGGTCCGCACCGGCGACGGGGGCGAGTTCACCGGCGCCGAGCTCGAGAAGCTGCTGCACGCGATCATCGCGTATCGCAACGTGCTGTCGACGGTGCAGCGCCGCGGCCACGCCCGCGACCTGGTCGAGGCGCTGCTCGACCGCAGCGCCCGCGACCGCGGCTTCTTCGAGCAGCAGGACATGCTGCAGGGCCTCGCCGACCAGGTGACGACGCCCATCCGCGACGTGACGCTCGAGCGCGACGAGGAGCACAACACCTGGTCGTTGCGCATCGACGACCGCGCCACCGGCTACTCGCGCATCGATCGCATTGGCTACGAGTTCGTCATGTCGGGCGAGTACCGCACGCTGGCGGCCAGTTACGGCGAGATCAAGGGCGTGGTCCGCTCCATGCGCAAGGGCCCGGTCGAAGTCCGGGTCGTGGCCGGCGGCAAGGTGGAAGAACCGGAAGAGACAGAGCCCGTCGATGAGGGCCTCACTGGCGACGAGGCTGAGGCCCTCCAGGCGATTGGTCTGTCGCCCGTCAGTGCCAAAGGTGCCACGGGTGCCAATAGTGCCAAGGGTGGGCCCGTGTCGATCCGCTCGATCGACGAGTTCATCGAGCACTTCATCGCGCTCGGCCGCAAGGGCGTGGCCATCAACCGTTACAAGGGCCTCGGCGAGATGAATCCCGAGACGCTGTGGTCGACGACCATGAATCCGGACATCCGCACGCTGCTGCAGGTGCGCGCCGAGGATCACACCGAGGCCGACTCGATGTTCACGACGCTGATGGGCGACCAGGTCGAGCCGCGCCGCAAGTTCATCGAAGACAATGCACTAGATGTCAAAAACCTGGACATTTAGTAGCCAGATGCCAGATGCCAGAAACACCCTGGCTACTGGCTACTGGCTACTGGCTACTACTGAATGACGACCGAGCCGATTCGCACGCCCGTAAATATCGAAGACGAGATGAAGCGCTCGTACCTGGATTACGCCATGAGCGTGATCATCGGGCGCGCGCTGCCGGACGTCCGCGACGGCCTCAAGCCGGCGCATCGCCGCGTCCTGTACGCGATGAGCCAGATGGGGCTCGCCTCGAACCGCGCCTACCGCAAGTGCGCGAAGGTCATCGGCGAAGTCATCGGCAACTACCACCCGCACGGCGACCAGCCGGCGTACGACACGCTGGTGCGTCTCGCGCAGGACTTCAACATGCGCAAGACCCTGGTCGACGGCCAGGGCAACTTCGGTTCGGTCGACGGCGATCCGCCCGCGGCCTATCGCTACACCGAAGCGCGGCTCGAGGCCCTGGCCGAGAGCCTGATGCAGGATCTCGACAAGGACACGGTCGACTACGTCCCGAACTTCGACGAGACGACGAGCGAGCCCACGGTGTTCCCGGCGACCTATCCCAACCTGCTGGTGAACGGCTCGACCGGCATTGCCGTCGGCATGGCCACCAACATCCCGCCGCACAACCTCGGCGAGGTGATCGACGGCGTGATCTGGATCATCGAGAACACCCTGCTTGGGGCTGGCGAGGCGGGTGGGGCGGGTAGGACTTACAGCCGCGAAGAGAAGCTCAAGGAACTGATCCGGCTGATCCCGGGTCCTGACTTCCCCACCGGCGGTTCCATTGTCGGCAAGCGCGGCATTCACGAGGCGTATCTCACCGGCCGCGGCTCGATCCAGGTCCGCGCCAAGACCGAGATCGAGACCACGAAGAAGGGCGACCGCCAGCAGATCATCGTCCACGAAATCCCGTATCAGTTGAACAAGACGCGGCTGCTCGAGCGGATCGCTGAACTGGTGCGCGACAAGGCGCTCGAAGGCATTTCGGACCTGCGCGACGAGTCCGACCGCGACGGCATGCGGATCGTGATCGAGCTGAAGCGCGGCGAAATCGGCGAGGTCGTGCTGAACAACCTCTACAAGCAGACCCAGCTGCAGCAGTCGTTCGGCATCATCACGCTGGCGATCGTGTCGGGGCGGCCGAAGGTGCTGAACCTGCTCGAGGTGATCGAGCACTTCATCGACTTCCGCCGCGAGGTCGTGCGGCGGCGCATCGAGTTCGAGCTGCGCAAGGCCGAGGCGCGCGCGCACATTCTCGACGGCCTGAAGATTGCCCTCGACCACCTCGACGCGGTGATCAAGCTGATCCGCGGCTCGAAGAACCCGCCCGAAGCCAAGGCCGGCCTGATCGAGCAGTTCGGCCTGTCGGAGATCCAGTCCCAGGCGATTCTCGACATGCAGCTGCAGCGCCTCACCGGCCTGGAGCGCGACAAGATTCTCGGCGAGCTGGCCGAGCTCACGGCGCTCGTCGCCAAGCTCAAGAACATCCTGGCCAACCAGCCGTTGCTGCTGCAGATCATCCTCGACGAGCTGCGCGCGGTGAAGGCCAAGTTCGCCGACCCGCGCCGGACGCTGCTGATCGAGGACGAGAGCGAAATCAGCATCATGGACCTGATCGCCGACGAGGACGTCGCGATCTCGGTCACCGACACCGGCTACATCAAGCGCACGCCGATCACGACCTACCGCACGCAAAACCGCGGCGGCAAGGGCCGCATCGGCATGCGGACCCGCGACGAGGACGTCGTCAACCACCTGTTCGTCGCCTCGACGCACTCGTTCCTGCTGGTGTTCTCGGATCGCGGCCGCGCCTACTGGCTGAAGGTCCACGAGATTCCCGACGTCGGCGCCGACGGCAAGGGCAAGTCGGTGGCCAACCTGGTGCAGATGGAAGCCGGCGAGAAGATCGCGGCGATGCTGGCGATCAAGGAATTCGCCGACACGCACTTCATCGTCATGGGCACCCGCAAGGGCACCATCAAGAAGACCGAACTGTCGGCCTTCTCGAACCCGCGCGCCGGCGGCATCATCGCCATGGGCATCGACGAGGGCGACGCCGTCATCGACGTGCAGCTGTCCGACGGCTCGAGCGAGATCTTCATCGGCACCAAGGCCGGCAAGGCCATCCGCTTCGGCGAAGACGACGTCCGCGGCATGGGCCGCACGGCGTTTGGCGTGCGCGGCATCCAGTTGCGCGAGGGCGACGAAGTGGTGGCCATGCAGGTGGCCAAGCCCGGCGGCACGCTGCTGACCGTCACCGAAAAGGGCTACGCCAAGAACACGTTGCTCGACGAATACCGCGTGACCGGCCGCGGCGGCCTGGGCGTGAAGAACGTCGAGGTCACCGACAAGAACGGCCCCGTGGTGGCGATCACCCAGGTCCACGACAACGAAGAGTTGCTGGTCATCACCGAGCAGGGCAAGATCCTGCGCACGCCGGCCAACGAGATCCGCACCATCGGCCGCGCCACGCAGGGCGTGCGCCTGATGGATCTCGAGGGCGACGACAAGATCGTGTCGGTTGCATTGGTCGAAAAGGCAGAACAGGTTCCGAACGGTTCTGAAGAAGTTCAGAAGGGTTCAGAGGGGCTCGGAGAGGTTCCGAAGGCTACCGATTCAGGAGAAACCGAATGAAGAAGTTTGCCGCGGCGCTCTTGTTGATTCCGGCGACGATGCTCGTGGTCGGCTGTTCGAAACCGCCCGAACAGCAGTTCCTGACGCAGTACTTCCGCGCCGCCAGGGCGCGCGACAACACCACCGTGGGACGCATGTCGGCGGTCGTGATCGATCCCCGCACCCAGGGCTCGGTCGACGACTTCGAGATCACGAGCATCGGCCAGGAGACGCGCACGCTTTTGACGTTCGCGCCGATGCTCGAGGCCGAAGCCAAGGCCAAGGAAACCGAGCAGGCTTTCCTCAGGACCAAGATCGAATACCAGAACGCCAACATCAAGGTGATCGAGGAAGTGCTCAAGATCGAGCAGACGAACCCGACCGCCAAGCTGACGCCGGCGCAGGAGAAAGTCAGGCTCGAGTGGGCCAAGTGGCGCGAGGGCATTGCGGCCCACGCCAGGGCGACCGCGTCGGCCACCGCCGCCATCAAGTCGGCCACCGGCCTCGCCGAGGCATCGCTGACCCAGCCGGGCCAGCCCGCGCTCGACCCGAAGACGTTCTCGGGCGAGACGATCACGAAGGACGTGGTCGTGGCGGCCACCATGAAGACACCCGAGGGCGCGACCGCCCAGAAGACGCTGACGATCACAATCGCGCGCGTCGCCGGCAACGGCCGCGAAGGCCGGCCGATTATCACCAAGATAGCCGGGCTGTAGGTCAAGACCCGGCCAAGAACTGCGGTGCGATCATCGGGATTGCATCGCAGTTTCTGCGTACGCCGCAAGATCTCCGCCGCCGACCAAGCGCATCCGCACGGGGTGCCCGCCAGCCTTGTCGTCGTGGCACGGCGCTGGCAATGCCCCCCGCATGGCCGGGTGTAGAATCCGATCGTGCACGAGGAGGACGCGGTGCCCACATCACCTCAAGGCGCGCGACTTACATACCAGGACTTCCTGCTGTTCCCAGACGATGGTCTTCGACACGAGATCATCGACGGGGAGCACTACGTGACGCCCTCGCCGAACCTGCGTCATCAGGAGCTGGTGCTGCGGCTCGCCGTGTCACTCAGTAACTACCTGGAGGTCCGGCCCGACGCCGGCCGCGTCTTCGTCGCGCCCTTTGACGTCGTGTTCTCGTTCCACGACATCGTCGAGCCCGACGTCATTTTCGTGGCGCCCGATCAACTCGACATCCTGACCGACAAGAACATCCAGGGCACGCCCGCCATGGTGGTGGAAATTCTGTCACCGTCAACGCGCAAGCGCGATCGAGAGGTCAAGCAAACGCTCTACGACCGCATGGGCGTGCGCGAATACTGGCTGGTGGATCCTGAACTGAATGCCGTCTCGATCTACCGGCGTAACACAGAGGGGTCGTTTCCGCTGATTGCGAGTCCCTCGGCCTCGGGACACGACACACTGGAGACACCGCTGTTGCCTGGGTGGTCCGTCGAACTCACCCGCCTGTTTCGCTAAGCCGATCCGCGCGGTCACGCGGCTGTTGTGCGGCCGCCCGATCGACCCAGGTGAGCTGTCGCGCCGGGCTGCCAGCCGCCCGATAGGCGACCAGGCCTGCCCCATTCCACCCTCGCCGAGTGGAGCCGTGATGTCGTAGACGCCGAACCGGGAGCCGGGAGTGATGGCCAGGGGTGAGATTATTGCAGAGTTAGGACCCTGGAGACCAAAAGGCGAGGCATATACTACGATCGAGCGCCCATGGTGAGTACCCAGTCCACCAGCCGAGTGTCGACCCTCGCGGCCGGCTCCCGTGCCGTGGCACGGGTGGTCGCCCGTCACCCGGACATTCAGGCGGCCTACATCTTTGGATCGGTGGCGCAGGGCCGCGCGCGGCCCGACAGCGACATCGACGTCGCCGTGCTGCTCGCCCGCCACCTCCCCGAGGCGCGCGCGCTCCGCTACCGACTGTCGCTGGCCAGTGAACTGGGGGCGGCCCTGCACCGCGACGACGTGCAGCTCGTCATCCTCAACGACGCGCCGCCGCTCCTGGCCCAACGCGTCCTATCGCGTGGTGCCCTGGTATTCCAACGCTCGCGAGCCGCTCGCGTCCGCTTTCACGTGACCACCGCGCAACGCTACGAAGACATGGTGCCGACGATGGAGCGCTACGTCGAGCGCCTGAAGCAGCACGTCAGGCAGGGCCGCGCCAGTGGTTGATCGCTTCGTGGTCGCGGCGCGGCTGACCAAGATCCGCGAGTACGTGGCGTTGCTGCGGAAGATCCGCGGGCTGGCCGACGAACGCCACTTCGTGAGCGACCCGCTGATCTACGGGAACGCCGAACGGTACCTGCAGCTGGCGATTCAGGCCGTGCTCGACATCAGCCATCACATTGTCGCCGATCGCAACCTGCCGCTGCCTGCCGACAGCCGGTCGCTGTTCGAGCTGCTGGCCCGCCAGAAGGTGATCTCAAAGGGGCTGTCGGTGAAGCTGGCGGCCATGGCGGGGTTTCGCAACATCCTGGTGCACGAGTACCTGGAGATCGATCGACACCGGGTCTACCGGGCGCTGACCACGGATCTTCGCGACTTCGAGTCGTTCATCCGCGCGGTCACGCGGCTGTTGTGACGGCGCCGATATCGAGCGTCGCTCCAGGCCGAACGTCGACCGATAGACCTCGCCGCCAGCGCCGATGGACGACAGGATTTCGTAGACGCCGAGACGCGTGCCGGGTGAGAGGGCCAAGGCGAGCACGTGATATCTCGATGAACTCAAATGTGATATCATTAAACCATGACAGCGGTATCAGCCAGGACCGTCCCGCGCGTGGCCCGGGTCCTGCTGCGCCTGCCGGCCGACCTGCACCGGACCCTTGCCAAGGCTGCGGCCGACGCTGACCTGTCATTCAACGAGTTCTGTGTCCGCCGGCTGAGCGCGCCGTCCGATGCGCTGGGGCGGTCGGCCGTGCGATCGCTGGTCGTCACCCGCGCGCGCGCGGCATTCGGCGACCGGCTGGTTGGCGTATTGGTCCTGGGTTCGTGGGCCCGCGGTGAAGCGGCAGCCACCTCGGACATCGATGTGCTGATCGTGATCGACCCGAAGACCGCGCTGACACGGGAGCTCTATCGACGTTGGGACCAGGACCCGATTAGCTTCGACGGCCGGGCGGTTGATGCCCATTTCGCGCATCCGTCGCCGGCCGGCACGCGGCCCACGGCGGTGTGGTGCGAGGCGGCGGTCGATGGCATTCTCTGGTACGACCGTGACGGGTCGGTAGCGATTCGCCTGGGTGAAGTACGGCGGGCGATTGCCGAAGGCCGCGTCGTGCGAGCCTTCGCCCACGGCCAGCCTTATTGGAAGGGAGCGGCGTAATGCGCAATCGCGACCTGGCGGCGGATCATCTGCGTCGCGCGGAGGCGCGCCTGCGCGCGCTCGACGTGTTATTCGAAGCCGCGAGCTGGGCCGACGTCGTCCGCGAGTCCCAGGAGATTGTCGAGCTCACCTTGAAGGGCCTGCTCCGCGCCTGCGGCGTCGAGCCGCCGCGAATTCACGATGTGGCGGATGTGTTGCTGGCCGAGCGGGACCGGCTACCGAAAGAACTGGCGTCCCACCTCGAGCGGCTGGCCGGGATCTCCCGCGCGCTCCGGCGCGATCGCGAGCTGGCGTTCTATGGCGCCGAGGACCTGACGCCGTCGACGTTCTATCGCGAGGCCGACGCGGTGATCGCGCGCGACAGCGCCCGCGATGTCGTCGCGTCGGTGCGGCCGCACGTGGCGGCCGGCGGCGGCTAAAGCCGTCGCCGGCCGAAGGATCTAGGCGCGTTCGAGCTTTGCGTACTTGGCCCGCAGCGTCTTGGTGCCGACGGACGCAAAGCGAACGACCAGCTTCTGGTCGTCCTCCAGGTCCTCGACGCTCACCACGGTGCCCGAGCCGAACTGCGCGTGCTTCACGCGCGCGCCCGGCCGCAGGCCCGGCGTCTGATCCTCTTCTTCGTACTTGAAGTTCTGCGTCGGGACTTTCGCGTCATCGTCCGGTTGCCGCCCCGCGCGGTAACCGGCTGCGGGCTGACGAGGGCGTCCATACGGGTTGGCGCGATACTCGCCCCACTGGTTTCCGCGTGGGCCAGACGAGCCAGACGAGCCAGACGAGTAAGACGAGGAGACGGCCGGCAGGTCCTGCTCCACCAGGTCCAGAGGAATTTCCTCAATGAAGCGTGACACCTCGGTGTTTTGATACTCGCCAAACACGCGGCGGCGGGCGGCGCTGGTGACCACCAGCTGCTTCCGCGCGCGGGTGATGCCGACGTAGAGCAACCGGCGCTCCTCCTCCATCTCCGCCTCGTCTTCGCGCGATCGCGAGTGCGGGAACAGGCCTTCTTCGAGCCCGGCCAGGACCACCGTCGGGAACTCGAGGCCCTTGGCCGAGTGCAAAGTCATCATCATCACGCGCGGGTCGATCTTGCCCTGCTCCTTGTCGACGTCCGAGAGCAGCGACAGGCGATCGACAAAGCCGCCGAGCGACGGCTCGTGCTCGCGCGATTCGTACTCGCGCGCGGCCGAGACCAGCTCCATCAGGTTCTCGATGCGGCCTTCCGACTCTTCGCTGCGATCTTCGCGCAGGTCGCGCAGATAGCCGGACTGGTCGAGCACCTTGCCGAGCAGGATCGACACCGGCTCGTTCCTGGCCACCTCGGCCAGCGTGGTGACCATGTCCTTGAAGGCCGCCAGCGAGGCCCCCTGGCGCGACGACAGGCGCCGGCCGTCGACCGCGACCACCAGCTTGGTCCACAGCGAATTGGTGACCACGGTCGGCGCGAGGCCCGCGAACAGCGGCGGCAGGTTGGCGTCTTCCTCCGACACGTTGACGCCTTCAAGCGCGTCCATCACGCCCTTGCCAATGCCCCGGGCGGGCGTGTTGATGATGCGGCGCAGGGCAATGTCGTCGTGCGGGTTGAGGATCAGCTTCAGGTAGCTGAGCGCGTCCTTGATTTCACGGCGTTCGTAGAAGCCGACGCCGCCCAGCACCACGTAGGGAATGCCGGCCGCCCGCAGCGAGTCTTCCACCGCGCGCGACTGCGCGTTGGTGCGATACAACACCGCCGTCAGCGACCGCGCATCGTCACGGATCGCCGCCCGCGCCACCCTGGTGATGTACTCCGCCTCGTCCAGCTCGTCGGCGCCGCGGAAATAGCGGATCTTGGCGCCGCCCTTCTGGTCGGTCCACAGCGCCTTTTCCTTGCGATTGCGGTTGTTGGCAATCACGGCCGACGCCGCGTTCAGAATGACTTCCGTGGAGCGGTAATTCTGCTCGAGGCGGACAATCACGGCTTCGGGAAAGTCGGTCTCGAAGTCGAGGATGTTCCGGAGGTCGGCGCCGCGCCACTTGTAAATCGACTGGTCGGGGTCGCCGACCACGGCCAGGTTGCGATGCCCGCCGGCCAGCTGCTTGATCAGCAGGTACTGCGGCCGGTTGGTGTCTTGGTACTCGTCCACCATCACGTACTTGAAGCGCCTGGCATAGCGCTCGCGCACGGCCGGAGCCTTGTCGAACAGCTCGACGGTTTTCAGCAGGAGGTCGTCGAAGTCGAGCGCGCTCGCGTCCTTCAGGGCCTTGAGATAGCCCTCGTAGAGCTTGCCGATTTCGCGGTCCTTCGGGTTCCACGTGCCGGCAAAGGTGTCGGGCCCCTCCATGCGGTTCTTGGCGGCTGAAATGCGGCCCAGCACCATGCGCGGCTGATAGGCCGCGTCATCCATGTGGTATTCGCGCAGCAGTTGCTTGATCACCGCCTGCTGGTCGGCCGAGTCGTAAATGGTGAAGTCGCGGCTGAGGCCAATGGCCGGGGCCTCGCGCCTGAGCAGGCGCGCGCACAGCGCATGAAACGTCGACACCCACATGGCCCGGCAGTCGGTGTCGAGCAGCTTCTCGACCCGCTCGCGCATCTCCTGCGCGGCCTTGTTGGTAAAGGTGACGGCCATCACCTCGTCCGGATGCGCCAGCCGCTCCGACACGAGGTAGGCAATGCGATGCGCGATGACGCGCGTCTTCCCCGAACCCGCGCCGGCGAGGATGAGCAGCGGGCCGCCCGTCTGTATTACTGCTTCCTGCTGAGCAGGGTTAAGCGAGGAGAGCAGATCCATTGGTAGCCAGATGCCAGTAACCAGTAGCCAGTGCGAAAAAGGCGCTTGCCTTTCTGGCTTCTGGAATCTGGATACTGGCTACTGACTTCTATTCTACCGTAACGCTCTTGGCGAGATTGCGTGGTTGATCGACGTCGCAGCCGCGGCGGACCGCGATGTAGTACGACAACAGCTGCAACGGGATCGACAGCACGACTGGCATCAACAGCGGACTAGTGGCAGGAACTGCGATCAGCGAGTCGGAGTCGGTCAGGATGTCCTGCAGCATCGTGTCGCCGGCCGTGGTGATGGCGATAATCGAGCCGCCGCGGGCCTTGGCTTCCTGGATGTTGCCCTGCATCTTCTCGAACACGTGATCGTGGGTGGCGAGGGCCACGACCGGCATTTGTTCGTCGATGAGCGCAATCGGCCCGTGCTTCATCTCGCCGGCCGGGTAACCCTCGGCGTGGATGTAGGAGATCTCCTTGAGCTTGAGCGCGCCCTCGAGGGCAATCGGGTAGTTGATGCCGCGGCCTAGGTACAGGAAATCGGACCGGTTGTGGAACCGGATGGCGATGTCCTCGACCTGCTTGGCCGACTTCAGGGTGTCTTCCAACGCTTGGGGCAGCTGCATCAGCGCCTGGAGATGCGCGCACCGCTCGTCCCTGGTGAGCGTGCCGCGCACCTCGGCGAGCCGCAGGGCAAACAGGTAAAGCGCGACCAGTTGCGTGGTGAACGCCTTGGTCGAGGCCACGCCAATCTCCGGGCCGGCGTGCGTGTAGATGGTGCCCTCGGCCTCGCGCGTGGCCATGCTGCCGACCACGTTGCAGATGGCCAGGCTGCGGGCGCCCTTGCCCTTGGCCTCGCGCAGTGCCGCCAGCGTATCGGCGGTCTCGCCCGACTGCGTGATGGCGACGGCCAGCGTCTTGCTGTTGATGATCGGGTTGCGGTACCGGTATTCCGAGCCGTAGTCCACTTCGACCGCCAGCTTGGCCAGCTCTTCGATCATGAACTTGCCGACCAGCGCGGCGTGCCACGACGTGCCGCACGCCAGCAGCGTGATCTTGTCGATGCTCAGCAGGTCGGCGGCCGAGATCGCCATTTCCTCGAGGTGGATCTGCCCGGTATCGAGCGACGCGCGCCCGAGAATCGTGTCGCGCACGGCATGCGGCTGCTCGAAGATCTCCTTGAGCATGAAATGCTTGTAGCCGGCCTTCTCCGCCGAAATCGGGTCCCACGTCACGCGCGTCGGCTTGCGTTGAACCGCGACGCCGTCAAGCGACATGAAGGTCACGCCCGCCGGCGTGAGCACCGCCATCTCCCTGTCCTCCATGAAGACGACGTCGCGCGTGTGGCTCAAAACGGCCGGCACGTCGGAGGCGACAAAGTACTCGCCCTCGCCGATGCCCACGACGATGGGCGGGCCGTTACGCACCGCCACGAGCTTCATGGGGTCGTCGGCCGACAGCAGCACCAGCGCAAACAACCCGCGCACGCGCGTCATGGCGCGCAGCGCCGCCTGGTCGAGACCATCGCCGCGCCATTCTTTCTGCACCAGGTGCGCGACCACCTCGGTGTCGGTCTCCGACTCGAACTTGTGGCCTTCGGCGACGAGCTCGCGCTTGATCTCGAGATAGTTCTCGATGATGCCGTTGTGGACGACGACAATGCGGCCCGAGCCGTCGCGGTGCGGGTGCGCGTTTTCCTCGGTCGGCCGGCCGTGCGTCGCCCACCGGGTGTGGCCCAGGCCATACTCCCCCGCCATGGGCTTGGCCTGGATCGAGTTCTCGAGGTTGATCAGCTTGCCGGCGCTGCGCCGGATGTCGATTTGCCCGTCCTGCACCACGGCCACGCCGGCCGAGTCGTAGCCGCGATATTCAAGGCGCCGCAGCCCGTCAAGAATGACGGGGACGACAGGCTTGGGGCCGATGTATCCGATAATCCCGCACATGGTTAGGCTTTTGATTTCCGGCGGCGCTTCTCGCGCCATCCTTCTTTGTTTTCCTGGCGCGCGCGGCCCACGCCCAGCGCGCCGGCCGGCACATCCTTCGTCACCGCCGAGCCTGCTGCAATGTACGAGCCATCGGCCAGCGTCACCGGCGCGACGAGCGTGCTGTTGCTGCCCACGAACACATCGTTGCCAATCACCGTCTGGTGCTTCTTCTCGCCGTCGTAGTTGCAGGTGATGGTGCCGGCGCCGACATTTGTCGCCGTGCCGATGGTGGCATCGCCCAGGTAAGCAAGATGGTTGGCCTTCGAACCCTTGCCCATCGAGGTCTTCTTGAGCTCGACAAAGTTGCCGATGTGCGCGTCTTCGCCCACCTTCGAGCCGGGGCGGATATGCGCAAACGGACCAAGGAACGCGCCCGCCTCGACTGTGGAATCCGTCACCACAGTGTGGTTCCGGACACACACCCGATCCCCGATGGTCGAATTGACAATGCGCGTGCCGGAGTGAATTTCGCACGCGGCGCCAATCTTCGTGGACCCTTCCAGGAACACGCACGGGTGAATCACCGTGTCGGCGCCGACGACGACCTCGCTGTCGACATACGTGGTGGCCGGGTCGATCAAGGTGACCCCCGCGGCCATCAACTCTTCGTTCTTCTGCTGGCGGACCATGGCACTGACCTCGGCAAGCTCTGTGCGGCTGTTGATGCCGCGAATCTCTTCGGCGCGCTCGACCGTCCACGTGGCAACGGTGCGCTTCTGTTTCCGGTAAATGGCGACCAGGTCGGGCAGGTAGTACTCGCCCTGTTGGTTGGCGGTGCCGATCGAGTCGAGGGCGCCAAACAGCGGCGCCAGGTCGAAGGCGTAGATCCCCGAATTGATTTCGGCGATTTTTCGCTGCGCCGGCGACGCATCGCGTTCTTCGACAATGCGTGAAATGCGGCCGCTGACGCGAATGATGCGCCCGTAGCCGAACGGCCGCGCCATTTGCGCGGTGACCACGGTGGCGGCCGCCTGCGACTGCTCGTGCGTTTCAATCAGCGACTTCAAGGTGTTGCTGGTCAGGAGGGGCACGTCGCCCGACAGCAGGACCACGACCCCCTGCTTGCCTTCGAGCAGCGGCCGCGTCTGCAGCAGCGCGTGGCCGGTGCCAAGTTGCTGTTCCTGCGTGACGAACTGGAGGTTGGTGCGCCAGGCAAGCGACGCCTTGACCTCGTCCGCCCCGTGGCCGACCACCAGGGTGACGCTCGCCGGCGCCAGGGCGTCGGCCGTCCGAAGCACCCGTTCGATTAACGAGAAGCCCGAAATGCGGTGCAGGACCTTGGGTACCTGCGACTTCATGCGCGTGCCCTTGCCGGCGGCGAGCACGACAACGTGAGTGTCAGCCACGAGTAATCTTGACCCGTTCCAGGGCGTCGTAGACGGCCTTTGTGGTGAGCCCAAGCCGCTCGGCCACCAACCGGGCGCTGTCCCTCTTGGAGGCGCCGGCGCTATTTTCTGTTACTTGACCAAATAACTCACTAATCTCTTCGTCTGTGGCGGCCACAGGCTGGTTCAAATCCTTTGAACCAGGCGGAAGGATAAGGGTGAATTCACCTTGCGGTGCCTCGAACCGGGCCAGGAGCTCATCTGGGGTGCCGAAAACAAACTCTTCGTGGATCTTGGTCAGCTCACGCCCGACCATTATCTGGCATTTGACCAATTCGCGGAGCTCTTCCAGGGTCTTCCGAAGGCGGTGCGGGGCCTCGAAGAACACCGCGGCCCGGTCCCGGCTGGCCTCAACCAGCGCCACGAACCACTTTTTTCTGTCTTTTGACCTAATTGGAGCAAACCCATGAAAACAAAAGCCTTCTGATTTGATCCCGGCCGCCGAAATGGCCGTCACGACGGCGCTGGCGCCAGGAATCGGCTCAACCCTGAACCCGGCCTCGCGTACGGCCGCCACCAGTGTTGCTCCAGGGTCGGAAACACCTGGCGTGCCGGCGTCGGTGACCAGCGCGATTGAATCCCCTGCCGTCAGACGCTGGACCAGCCGGGCGACCCGGCCGCCTTCGTTGTGCTCGTGGACGCTCAGGACGGGCGTCTCGATGTTGTAGTGGCGAAGCAGGTTACCGGTGCGCCGCGTGTCTTCGGCCGCCACCAGCTGGACCGACTTGAGGATTCGCAGGGCCCGAAGCGTGATGTCTTCAAGGTGGCCGATGGGCGTCGCGACGATATACAGGGTCCCCTTCGACTCGCGGCGCGACCCTGACGCGTCGTTCCGCTCGCTCAGGACAGGGCCCTTCATCAGCCGCATTTTATTGTACCATTGCGAGATGGCCGCTTTCCCGTGATCGCGGCCGTCTTAGTGGAGCGTATCAGGGGAGTCGAAGGCCTCAACGATTGTGCTCACCGAAGGTACTGGGACCGTTCCGTAGGAACGGTCCATTCTGGATATCGAACCACATACCACTAGATGCACGCGGCTGAACCCCTACCCCACTTCGTCGACGACTATCTCGCATATCTCTACGAGGTCCACCCGACCGGGGCGACCATGGACGGCATTCACGTCCATGACGACCTGATCGAGGACTACCGCCGCACGGCCATCGACAGCCACACCAGCGCCCTCTCGGGCTTTGCCCGGCGGCTGGACAGCATTCCCCACGCCAACCTGCCGCTGCGCGAGCAGGTCGAGCATCAAATCGTCTCGGCCAACATCCGCGCCCGCCAGTTCGACCTCGAGGCGACGCGGAACTGGGAACGCAACCCGCACGTCTACGCCGACACGCTGGCGTCAAGCCTGGCGGCCCAGGCCATCTTCACGCACGCACCCGAAACCGACCGCGCGCGCCGCGTGCTGTCGAAGCTGCGCCAGGTGCCCCGCCTCGTCCAGGCCGCGCGCGACAACATCAAGGATCCGCCGGCAATCTTCGTCAAGGTGGGCATCGACACCTGGCGCGGCGCCATGGCGTTCATCGACACCGACCTGCCGCGGGCCTTTGCCAACGTCGACGACATGCACCTGCTCGGCGACCTCGCCGACGCCTGCACCGAGGCCGTCAGGACGATGGGCGCCTACGCCGGCGATCTCGAACACGACATTCGTCCCAGGGCCAAGGGGTCGTTCCGGCTGGGCCGCGACAAGTTCGAACAGAAGCTGCGGCTCGAAGAAGGCATCACGTTGCCGGTTGACCGCCTGCTGGCGATTGCCACCCGCGAGCTGGCCGCGACCCAGGAGGAGTTCCGCCGGCTGGCGGGGCGCCAGAACGGCGGCGACCCGATCGAGGCCTGGCGCAAGGCCAAGGGGAAGCACCCGGCCCCCGGCGCGCTGATTGCGGCCGCCCGCGAGCAACTCGACGAGCTGCACACCTTCCTCTCCCGCAACCCCGTCGTCGGCATCCCCGACGGCGCCGGCGTGGCCGTGGCGCCGACGCCCGAGTTCTTCCGGTGGTCGTCGGCCAGCATGTGGACGCCCGGGCCGTACGAGACCAGGCCCTCGCGGGCGATGTATTACCTGACCGACGTCGACCAGAGGTGGGACAGCGACCGGAAGATCGAGCACCTGCGCGACTTCAACACGCCGACGCTGTGGACGATCTCGATCCACGAGGTCTATCCCGGCCACTTCCTGCACTATCAGCACCTGCGCAAGGTGGATTCGAAGGTCCGCCGTTCGACCCTGTTCGCGCCGGCGTCCTACATGGAGGGCTGGGCCCACTACTGCGAGCAGATGATGCTCGAGGCTGGTTTCGGCAAGGACAACCCCAGCCTCAAGCTGGCCCAGCTGGCCGAGTCGCTGGTGCGCCTTGCCCGCTTCGTCGTCGGCATCCGCCTGCACACCGAGGACTGGTCGGTCGAGCAGGGGGTGCGGTTCTTCCGCGACGAGGCGTTCCTGGAAGAAGCCAATGCCCGCCGCGAAGCCGAGCGCGGCACCTTCGATCCGACGTATCTTGTCTATTCAGCAGGGAAGTTGATGCTGCTGAAGCTGCGCCGCGACTGGTACGAGCAGCAAGGCGGCAAGCCCTCGCTGCGCGCGTTCCACGACGCGCTGCTGGCCCAGGGCTCCGCGCCCTTTTGGGCCCTGCGGCGCCTCATGCTTGACGGGTCGAACGACGTGGTGCTGGAGTAACGACATGCCTCTGTACGAGTATGAATGCAACGCTTGCGCGCACCGCTTTGAAGTGATCCAGAAGTACTCGGATGCGCCCATCGACATCTGCCCCAAGTGCGGCGGCGCGGTGAGCAAGCTGTTCTCGTCGCCGGCGATCCAGTTCAAGGGGTCGGGGTTCTACCTGACCGACTACGGCCGCGGCGGCAAGAGCGACCTCGGCACCGAGTCGGCGAAGGCCGCGAAGGAATCATCGGGTTCGAGTTCGACCGGAGAAGCCAAGGCCTCGGAAACCAAGTCCGAGACCAAGGCCGAGACCAAGAGCGAGTCGAAACCGGCCGCGAAAGCTGACTGAGCCGGCGGAACTAAAGTTCCGCCCTCCTGGTGACCTCTTTCAGGTATTCCAGGAACGGCCCGGCCAGCTCGGGCCGCTTCATCGCGAAGTAGACCGTCGCCTTCAGGAACCCCAGCTTGTTGCCGGTGTCGTGCCGCGCGCCGTCCACTTCATAGGCGTAGATCGGGCGCGACTGCAGCAGCTTGCGCAAGCCGTTGGTCAGCTGGATTTCGCCTGACTTGTCCTTCGCGGTCGCGTGGAGGGCGGGGAAGATGTCGGGCGTCAGGATGTAGCGGCCGATGATGGCCAGGTCCGAGGGCGCGTCTTCACGGGCCGGCTTCTCGACGAGATCGGTCACCCGGTACACGCCCGGGCCGAATTCCGGCGCCGGCTCGCCGGCGATCACGCCGTAGCTCGACACCTGGTCCATCGGCACGCGTTCGACCGCCAGCACGGGCCCGCCGGCCTTCTCGAACACCGCGATCATCTGCGCCAGCGCCGGCGGCGTCGCGTCGATCACATCGTCGGCCAGGATGACGGCGAAGGGTTCGTCGCCGATCAGGGTTTCGGTGACCAGCACGGCGTGGCCGAGGCCGAGGGGTTCGCCCTGGCGGACGTACGAGACGTTGATCAGGTTCGAGATCTTGCGCACTTCCTCGGCGAGGTCGTGCTTGCCGCGGCCTTCGAGAAACGACTCGAGTTCCTTGGAGACGTCGAAGTGGTCTTCGATGGCGTTCTTGCCGCGGCCGGTGACGAGGATGATGTTGGGCACGCCCGACTGGACGGCTTCTTCCACGCCGTACTGGATGGTCGGCTTGTCGACGAGCGGCAGCATTTCCTTGGGCTGCGCCTTGGTGGCGGGCAGGAAACGGGTGCCCAGGCCCGCGGCCGGGAAGACGACCTTGCGAACGGCAGCGCTCATACCTATTAGAATAGTGCAGTTATGCTCGACCCCATCTACGTGCGCGACCACATCGAAGCCGTGCAGCAGGGCCTTGGCAACCGCGGGCTCGACGCGAAGGCCGAGCTCCAGCAGCTGGCGACGTTTGAAACCCAGCGGCGGCGGCTGATCCCGGCCATCGAGGGACTGAAGCGCGAGCAGAACACGTCGGGCGACCAGGTGGCGCGCGCCAAGCGGCAGGGCCAGGAAGTGCAGCACCTGTACGAGGCGAGCAAGCAGCGCAACCAGAAGATCAAGCAGATGGAAGTGGAGCTCGAGGCGGCGGAGCGGCAGCGCACGCTGATTCTCGAGACGCTGCCGAACCTGCCGCACGCCAGCGTGCCGGTGGGGAAGAACGCGGCCGACAACGTCGTCGTGCGCACGTGGGGCGACCCGGTGACGCTCGCGTTCGAGGCCAAGGCGCACTGGGACCTCGGCCCGCAGCTGGGGATCATCGACTTCGAGCGCGCCACGAAGATTTCGGGGTCGCGCTTCGCCATCCTGATGGGGGCCGGCGCGCAACTCGAGCGCGCGCTGATCAACTTCATGCTGACGCTGCACACCACCGAGCACGGCTACACCGAAGTGCTGCCGCCGTTCCTGGTGTCGTCGGCCACGTTGTACGGCACCGGCCAGCTGCCGAAGTTCGAGCAGGACCTGTTCAAGATTGCCGGCGACTGGGACCTCTACCTGATCCCCACCGCCGAAGTGCCGGTCACCAACCTCTATCGCGGCGAGATCATCGACGGCCGGCTGCTGCCGCTGAAGTTCACCGCCTACACGCCGTGCTTCCGCAGCGAAGCGGGTTCCTACGGCGCCGACGTGCGCGGGCTGATCCGCCAGCACCAGTTCGACAAGGTGGAGCTGGTGAAGTTCGCGACGCCCGAGACGTCGTACGACGAGTTGGAGAGCCTGACGGCCAACGCCGAGCGCGTGCTGCAGCTGCTCGGACTGCCGTACCGCACCGTCGCGCTGTGCACGGGCGACATGGGCTTTTCGGCGGCCAAGACCTACGACATCGAGGTGTGGCTGCCCAGCCAGAAGGGCTATCGCGAGATCTCGTCGTGCTCGAACTGCGAAGGCTTCCAGGCGCGGCGCGCCAACATCAAGTTCCGGCCGGCCGGCACGGGCAAGGCCGAGCACGTGCATACGCTGAACGGTTCGGGCCTCGCGGTGGGGCGCACGCTGATCGCGATTCTCGAGAACTACCAGCAGGCCGACGGTTCGGTGGTGATCCCCGACGCGCTCCGGCCGTTCATGGGCGGGCGCGGAGTGATCGAGCCACGGCCGGCGTGAGCGGGGAACCGCTCATGGTGAAGGGCACCCCTTACCTGACTGGTGGCACGCGGCGATCGGTGGTCGCGCTCAATTGGCACGGGTAGCCTCGCGCCCGAGTAGGTTCGTGGTCTACGGTCAGAAATCACACTAAAATAGCAGGACGCGGAGGGATGGCCGAGTGGTTGATGGCGGCGGTCTTGAAAACCGCTGTACCTGAAAGGGTATCGGGGGTTCGAATCCCTCTCCCTCCGCCAACCTTCGCTCGCGGGACTCTTGGCGAGCTACGGTTGGCAAGCCACATCACTGGATTACGAGTTAGATCATCAAATGAGACACTTACTGATTTCTTCGCTGCTCTTGTGCGCCACGGTTGCGTGCGGCGGCTCCACTCCTGCTTCCGAACCCACTGAAGGGGCACCCATGGCTGATACCGGCGTTACTGCACTGCAAATGGTCGATACCAAGGTCGGCACCGGCGCCGAAGCCGTGGCGGGGCGCGTGGTGCGCGTGCACTACACCGGCTGGCTGTTCGACGCGTCGAAGGCCGACAAGCGGGGCAGCAAGTTCGACAGCTCGAAGGACCGCAACGACCCGTTCGAGTTTCCGCTCGGTGGCGGCCAGGTCATTCCCGGCTGGGACAAGGGCTTTGCCGGCATGAAGGTGGGCGGCACGCGCGTGCTGACGATCCCGCCCGACATGGGCTACGGCGCGCGCGGCGCCGGCGGCGTGATTCCGCCCAACGCGACGCTCGTGTTCGAGGTCGAGCTGCTCGAGGTGAAGTAGCCAGTAGCCAGAGACCAGTAGCCAGAAAATTCATTTGTCTCTCTGGCCTCTGGCTACTGGATACTGGCTACCAAGATGAACTGCAAGCATTTCGGCGTCTGCGGCGGTTGCAGCCTGCCCGGTGTCGCGTACGCCGAGCAGCTGCTCCAGAAGCAGGCGCGGCTCGCGCGGCTGCTCGGCATGCCGGTGCCGCCGCTCGTGCCGTCCCCGCGCGAGGATCGGTTCCGCACCAAGGTCGCGTTCGTGTTCGGGCCCGAAGGGCAGGGACGCGGCCTGGTGATGGGCCATTACGCCCGCGGGTCCAGGCAGATTGTCAGGGTGGACGAGTGCCCGGTCCACAGCGATCGCGGCAACCGCATTGCGTTTGCGCTGCGCGATCGGCTGATGCGCGCGCGCATCTACGGCGTGGGCGCCCAGCGCAACGGCCTCGTCCGCCACATCATCGTCCGGACCACGGAAGACGATCGCCAGGCGGTGGCCATGCTGGTGGTCACCAAGAACGACAAGGCGCTGCGCACGCCCATTCGCGGGCTGCTGGCGTCGGCGGATCGCCCCGACGGCTTCTTCATCAACATCAACGATCGGCCGGGGCCGTTCATGGTCGGGTCGGAAACCATCAAGATCGACGGCCACAGCCACGTCAAGCAGGACGGGATCGCCGACACGTCGTTCCTGGTGTCGCCGACGGCGTTCTTCCAGACCAACGTCGGCGCGGCGCGGGAGCTCGTGAAGCTGGTGATGGCCGGCGTCGGTGCCTTCGACAAACCTGAAGGTTGGTCGCCACACGTTCTGGATCTCTACAGCGGCAGCGGGTTGTTTGCACTGCCGCTGGTCAAGGCCGGCGCGCGCGTGACGGCGGTCGAAGAGAACCGGCAGGCCATGAAGGATGCCGAGGCCAATATCCGCCTGAACCGCATTCCCGGCGGCCTGGTCCGGTTGATGACCGCCAGCGTCGAAGAAGCCCTGCCGCGCGTGGCGAGGGACCAGTGGGACGCGGTGGTGCTGGATCCGCCGCGGCAGGGATGCCCGCCCGAAGTGCTGGACGGGGTCTTCAACCAGATTGCCCCGGCCCGCGCGGTCTACGTGTCCTGCAACCCCGAGGCCCTCGCGATCGAATTGCCGGTTATCCTCAATGCCGGATATCGCGTGACCAGCATTCAGCCCGTGGACATGTTTCCTCACACCGACCACATCGAAACCGTGGTGGCCTTCTCGCGCGGATGAACCCGTTCACCCAGCAAGGGATGAACCAGATCACCAAGGGCGTGGTGATCGCGTCGACGCTGGCGGCGGCGTTCGTCCAGCTCTATCTCGCGACCAGGCTCATCAACGTGCCGCTGGGCTTCGCGGTCGCCGGCGCGTTCGTCGTCGCCGTGGCGGTGGGCGCGTGGCGGCCGGGGCCGGCGACGGCGATCGTGTTGGCCGCCTCGTACCTGGCTCCGGCGGCATACGTGATCTGGTCCGGGTTCGAGAACTACAGCTTCGAGATCGTGTGGTCGCTGCCGCTGCTGGGGCTGATCGTGTCGGGGCGCGGGGCGACGCGCTGGCACCTGCCGGCGCCGTGGCGCTGGCCGCTGGTCACGTGGGCGCTGGTCGTGGCGGTGTCGTGGCCGTTAGTCTTCCTGCGCGAGGTCGATTTCTACATCGGCATCCTGCCGTTGCCGAGGGTCGCCAACACCAGCATCGGCATCACGCCGTGGGATGCCGTGACCGCGGCCACGTACTGGACGCTGGTGCACAACGTCGGCCTGCTCTGGTTCGACCGCCTGTTTGGCTGGTATGCCAGCGATCCCGATCGGTTCCGCAAGGTGGTCGTGATGCCGCTGGCCGGCGCGCTCATGCTCGCGTGCGGCGTGGGCGCCTACCAGGCATTTGTCGACATCGGCTTCGTCAATCCTCACCTGTGGCCGCACATGAACCGCGCGTCAGGGACGCTTGGCGACGCGAACACCTTCGGCATGCTGGCCGCGCTGTGGGGGCCGGCCGTCGTGGTCCTGGCGCAGCGCTGGCGCGCGCCGTGGTCGCACATCGCGGCCGTGGCCGGCGTCACCCTGGCGATGGTGGGCGTCCTCACATCAGGTTCGCGGACATCCCTGCTCGCCATGAGCATTGGCCTGGCCGCGGTCATGGCCGAGGGGGTGTTGCTGTGGCGCCGCAGCGGCGCCGGCGCGCGGCCCGCCACGAAGCGGCTCGCGCCGATCCTGCTCGGCGTCCTGGCCGTGATCGTCGCCGTCGTGCTGGTGGCCCGTGGCTCGTCGATCACCAGCGTCGTCGCCCGGGGCAGCCTCGGCTACATTCCCGGCTTCGGCGACATTCCCATTCGCGAGTCGGCGCGTGAGTTGCTTTGGGAACGCTTCGGGTACGGGTCGGCAGCGGTCCGCATGATCACGGAACATCCGGTCGCCGGCGTCGGCGTTGGCACTTTCCACACGCTGGTCCACGACTTCGCCCTGGTCACCAGCGGCAAGGATCTCGTGCCCGACAACGCGCAGAACTGGTATCGCCACCATCTTGCCGAACTGGGGTTGCTCGGGAGCCTGCCGTTACTGGCGTGGACCGGCATGTTTGGCCTGGCGCTCTTCACGCGCGGCGGCACCGACCGCTTCGCGAGCGGCGCCTTGAGGGGCCTGCTGTTTGGCTTCGGCGTGGTCTCGGTGCTGGGCATGGCCGGTCAATCGCTGCCGGTGGCGTTGACGTTCTGGACGCTGGCCTTCTGGTTTGCGGCCTCGAAGGAGATTCCAGCCGGCCCCACCGGCACGCGGTCCATGGTGCCGTGGGGCATCACCCTCGCGATCGTGGCCTTACACGCCGCCATCACCTTTGCCGATGCGCGCGGCGATCTGCGGCCGCGCAACCGATCGATGCGCTTTGGCTGGGAGTATCGCTACGGCCTCGGTAACCTCGAGCGCGATGCCGCCGGCGAGCCCGAACGACGGACGTCGCTCGACCACCGATCGTTATCGGTCACCCCGGTCAAGGGCCAGGTGCTGAAGCTCGCCGCGTGGATCGATCATCCCGATGGCGATGAGCGTCCCGTGCACGTCCGAATCTGGGCCGACTCGCGGCTGGTCTACGACGGCGGGCTGAAACGCAGCACGGCGATTCTCCAGGACATCCCGGCCACGCCAGGCCGCACGCACATGGTGATCGAGTCGGAGATCAGCCGGCTGTGGCGGCCGCACGATTACGGCCGCAACGACCCGCGCGTGCTCGGGTTGTCGATCAGGGATTGGGTCTGGGAGTGAAGGCAACCACGAAGCGCACGAAGGTCACGAATCAAATCACGTTCGCCGGAAGCGATCCTCGAAGCCCACGGCCGTTCAATCTCCCGGCGCGCCATGGCCGCCGCTCGTTGCGCCACCTCGGCGACATTGCGCAATTCATCCACCGCTTCGCGCACTTCGCGCTGGCGCGTGTCGACAAACGGCGTGATGGTCTGCAGTTGCGCGGTGAAGGCCTCGCCCAGCTCGATGTCCAGGGCGCTGACCTTGCCATGGCACAGCCGGAGCACACGCACGCCATCGTGATCTTCGCGAGAGATCATGTTCCGCAGATTATCCTAGACACAGACAGGGCCGCAGATGACACAGATTACACAGAATTCAGGAGAGCCTGTACCAGCCCGGCCCGCGGCAACCGTCATCGTCCTGCGCCCAGGTGAACCATTTGAGTTCCTGCTGTTGCGCCGCAACGACAAGGTGGCGTTCATGGCGGGGTCGTACGTGTTCCCCGGCGGCCGGGTGGATCCCGCCGACCATCCCGCCGAGGGCGCGGCGCTGCCGCCGCCCTCATTCGCCGACCTCAGCCAGGCCGAAGAGGCCGCGTATCGCCAGGCCGCCGTGCGCGAACTGATGGAAGAAGCCAACGTGTCGATCGCGCCCGCCGACCTGGCGCCGCTGGCGCACTGGGTCACGCCCGAGATTGAAATCCGCCGCTACGACACGCGCTTCTTCCTCGCGCGCATGCCTGCGGGCCAGGATCCGCGGCATGACGAAGGCGAGATGACGGCGCTGGAGTGGATGTCGCCGAAGGCCGCGATTGCCCGGTTCGAGCGCCGGGAGCTGCTGCTGCCCCCGCCAACCTGGACCACGATTCGGCAGCTCGAGAAGCTGGCCTCGATCGACGAGGTGTTCGCGTGGGCGCGGCAGCGAAAAGTGGCGCGCGTCATGCCCGGCTTCATCAAGACCGACACCGTGACCATGCTGACCCTGCCCGGCGACCCCCTGTTCCCGGCCATCCCGGACTGGGAAGTGCCCGAGGAAACCCGGTTCGTGCTCGAAGACGGCGCCCGATGGCAACCGCTGAGACCCTGACCGCGGCCGGGCACGTCGAGGTGGCCGTCCGGTCAGTCGGGATTGACGACTTTCTCAAATGGTTGTTTCTTCGTGTCCTTCGCGCCCCTCGTGGTTAAGGGGTCTCCGGCAAGTCGAGCGCGGCGCGGACAAAATCCTGCTCCGGCAATCCGCCCATGATCTCGATCGTCTCGTTGACGATCGTCTTCGGCACGCCGGTGACGCGATATTTCCGGCTCAGGTCCATGAACTCCGTGGCTTCAACCGCGTCGGCCGTGATCAACGGGTTCGCGGCTGCCATCTTGTGTGCGAGGACGACCGCCCTCGGACAGTGCGGTCAAGTCGGGGTCGAGAACACCTGGAGGTGGACGGGCGTCGTCACCGCCTGGATCCACGCCATGGTTTCGGGCTCGAGATCGATCTTGCCGGTGCCGGCCAGCAGGATCGCCTCGACCAGCCCGACGAACTCGTAGCCGGTCGGCGCGCCGTACATCCGCATCCGGGTGTCGACGCCGTTGCCCAGGATGACGATGGCCGGCGCCTTGTCGACCTTGTATTTCGCCTTGTCGTCGAGATCGAGGACGAAGTTCTTCTCGATCACGGTGATCTTGTCATTGAGGCCGGCGATCTCGTCGAGGATCCGCTTGGCCACCGGCCCGCTTTCGGATCCGCCGAAGGCCTGCGTGAACAGCAGCAGCTGCACCGGTTGCGTGATGGCCGAGAGATGTTGCTTGAGGACGACTTCGTCTTGCGCGGAGAGCAGGCCCATGCCTTGATTATCCCTCACCGGCTTGCCGGTGGTCGCGCACGGAACGTCCGACACTAGAACTTGAACAGGTCGTCGAAGGCTTTCTTGGCGCCGGTCGGTTCCTTGGGATTCTGGCTTACGGCCGCGGTGGTTTCGCGCTCGAACGAAGTGCGGAACGAGAACAGGGGGCAGTCGTTGGCGGTGTCCTTGGGCGAGACCCGCGCCGGGATCCGCTCGGCGCACTCGAGGCTGGCGCTCGGGTCGAAGTTCACGCACTGCACGCACGAGCGCAGGTCGACCTGGCACTTCGGGCACTTGCTGCGCGGCATGATCTCGGGGTCGACGAGGGTGCCGCAGCGGGCGCAGCGGGTAACCTGGCGCGAGCTCATCATGCGCGGATTGCGCGCCCCCTCCGACGAGATCCGCCGGGCGCCGGCGGGCGCGCCGGGTTCACGGTCCGGCCGTGGCGCCGAGGGTCCGTCGGGACGCGGACCGGCAGGCTTGCGATCGCTTTCCTGATATCCGCGCTGCTTGTACTTGCGATCGTCACTCATGCTTCGTAGACCGTTTTCCCACCCACGACCGTCCTGACGATCTTGATGTTCTTGATCTCATCCGGGTTCACGT
>CAYGMD010000061.1:0-24356 GCA_964350785.1 uncultured Acidobacterium sp.
CGAACTGGACACGAGGTTGACCGCGAACCACGCGTGCACCTTGAGGCCGGCCGCGTGCGCGTCCTCGATCACCGAGGCCAGCGGATCAAACGCCGGCTTGCCCGAGAGCTCCGACGCGCGCGGTTCCAGCGTGCCGTTGTAATAGGAGTCGCCGCGGCCGCGGACCTGGACGATCAGCGTATTGAAGCCGCCGGCGCCGGCGGCGCGCACCATTTGCCGGATGGCCTCCGGCGACGTCAGCGTGGTGCGCGTCACCCACAACGCGCGCGTGCTCACCTCCGCGCGTTGCGCGGAGGTGGGGAACACCGAGATGGCGGCCAACGCAGCGAGCACCAGCCAAAAGGCCGGGCGCGCCGCCACGGGGGGAGTGTGGCGAAGCATGGACAACACGTCAATTTAGCATGACTGCCCCCCGGCGCGGACCGCGCCCGGGTTGTAAGCTAGGGGGGATGCATGTGCTGGGCATAGACGCGGGAGGCACCAAGACGGTGGCGCTCCTGGCCGACGCGGATGGCCGCGTGGCCGGCGAAGGCCGGTCCGGCGGCGCCAACCTGCAGGCGCATGGCGAGCTGGAGGTCGAAAAGGTCCTGCATCACGTGATCGACCAGGCCATGGCCGGCCGGACCGTGGCACCGGCGGCGGTGTGCCTCGGCCTGGCTGGTGTCGATCGCGAGGGCGACAGCCAGGTCATTGGCGGCATCATGCGCCGCCTGGGTTTCCGCGAGCATACCCTGATCGTCAACGACGCCTTGATTGCCCTGGTCGCCGGCGTGCCGCTGCCGGCGGGCACGGCGGCCGTGGGGCAGGGCCTCGTCTTGATTTCAGGCACGGGCTCGATTGCCTATGGCGTCAACCGCCAGGGCGTGGCCGCGCGCGCCGGCGGCTGGGGCGCCTCGCTCGGTGACGAAGGCTCCGGCCACTGGATTGGCCGCCGCGCGCTCGAGGCGGTGGCGCGCGATGCCGACGGCCGCGGGCCCCGGACGCGACTGACCCCCCTGGTGCTCGCGCATTTCTCGCTGTCGCGGCCGGCACAGCTGGTGTCGGAGATCTACGACCACGCGCAAGGCAAGCGCGCGATCGCGTCGCTTGGACCGCTGGTGGAGCAGGCGCGCGCCGCGGGTGACATCGTCGCCACCGAGATCATGCGCAAGGCCGCCGACGAACTGGCGCTGGCCGCGGCCTCGGTGATCGCCAGGCTCGACATGCGCGGCGAACAATTCCCCGTGCTGTTGTCGGGCGGCATGGTCCGGGGCGCCCAGTGGCTGGCCGCCGAGGTCACGCTGCGGCTGGCCGAGGTGGCCCCTCGTAGTACCGTTGCGGCGCTCGATGTCGAACCGGCCCTGGGCGCCGTGCGCTTGGCCCTCGCGGAGGCCCACGGCGGCATCCGCATCCCTCCTTATCTCGATGCCTTCCGTGCGACCACTCAGTGAACATTGAACGATTCGACAACGAAGATGTCCTGGCCTCGACGCTCGCCACCCGCCTGATCGAAGCCCTGTCCCTCAAACCGCGGATCGTCCTGGGCCTGCCGACCGGGCGGACGCCGGTGGCGCTCTATCGGGAGATCCGCTCGCGCAGCCAGCGCGGCCACGTCGATTGGTCGCAGGTCCGGACCTTCAACCTCGATGAGTTCGTCGGCCTCGGGGCCGGCGACGAGGGCAGCTACTGCTCGTACATGCAGGCCGAGTTGTTCAGCCACGTGCGGATCGAGCCGATCAACATCGGCATGCTCGACGGCCGCGCCGCCAACCTCGCCGCGGAATGTGCCCGCTACGAACGCGCCATCGAGGACGCGGGCGGCATCGACATCCAGCTGCTCGGCATCGGCGCGAACGGCCACATCGGGTTCAACGAGCCGGGCGAGGCCCTGGAGGCCGAAACGCACGTGGCCGTGCTCTGTGCCGAGACCCGCGCCGCCAACGCCGGCCTGTTTGGCGGCGACCTCAGCCGCGTGCCGACCCACGCCCTGTCGATGGGCATGGCGACGATCCTGCACGCGCGGGAAATTGTGTTGATGGCGACCGGAGCGGAGAAGAGCGCGGCCGTGGCGGAAATGATTGACGGCCCGATTACGACGCGGGTGCCGGCGTCGTTTCTGCAGGTGCACTCGCGGGTGACGGTCATGCTCGACCGCGGCGCGGGGGCGCGGCTCGCTTAGAGGGCGCCGGCGATCAGCGCCTTGAGGCGGGGTTCGATGTCTTCGCCGATGGCGTCGCGAATCAGGTCGTCGGACTTGCGCAGCCGCGTGATCGCCTTGGCATAGGTCAGCCCCGCCTTCTGCATGACGATGGCGACCTTCACGTTCCAGTGCGCCTTCTTCAGCAGCTTGTCAGCCTCTTCGTAGTCGAGGTCGGTGACTATGTGGACGATGCGGCGGGCGCGGTCGCGCAGTTTCTCCGAGCCGAGCGCGTTCACGTCGACCATCAGGTTGCCGTAGGTCTTGCCAATCAGGATCATCGCCGACGTCGTCAGCATGTTGAGGACGATCTTGGTGGCGGTGCCGGCCTTGAGGCGGGTGGAGCCGGCGATGATTTCGGGCCCGACGGCGGGCGCGATGGTCAGGTCGACAAAGGCCTGCAGCTCGTTGCGGGGATCGCAGGTGACGAACACGACGCGCGAGCCGGCCTTGCGGGCGCTGGTCAGCGCGCCGCGCACGAACGGCGTCATGCCGCTGGCCGAGACGCCGATCACGACGTCCTTCTTGGTCGGGTCGAGCCGCGTGATCGCCCGCGCGCCTTCCTCGTAATTGTCCTCCGAGCCTTCCTTGGCGCGGATGATGGCGTTCTTGCCGCCGGCCATGATGCCTTGCACCAGCAGCGGGTTGGTGCCGAAGGTCGGCGGCATCTCGGCCGATTCGACCACGCCGAGGCGGCCGCTCGTGCCGGCGCCGACAAACACCAGGCGGCCGCCCTTGCGCAGCGCCTTGGCGCACATGTCGGCGCCCAGCGCGATGCGGTCGCGTTCCTTCTGGACGGCGGTGAGCATGCGGCGATCTTCGGCCAGCATCAGGTCGACAATGCCGCCGGCATCGAGCTTGTCGATGTTCAGCGAAGCGGGGTTAATGGCTTCGGTGGGGAGCGACTGCCATCGGGAACGGGTTGCGGCCACTAGTGCGTCTCTATTTCGATCACGGCAGAAGCTGATGCTAGTCCCCGGTGCCGCTGCTGTCAATGACGCATCACCGGCAGAAGTGTGGTGCGCGGCGTCAGCCGGACTATCCTTGTACGGTGAGCGTGCTCGTCGACGCCTATCTGACCCACCTGGCGGTGGAGCGCCGGCTGTCGCCCAACACCGTGGAGAGCTACGCCCGCGACCTGTCGCAACTGCAGCAGTTTGCCGCCGGCCTGGAGCGGGACGTGGCCGACCTCGATCGCCGCGGCCTCGAGGCGCTGGTGCGGCAGCTCATGGGTGAGGGCCGCTCGCCCGCCTCGGTGGCCCGCGCGGTGGCCTGCTTTCGCGGCTTCTACCGCTTCCTCATCGTCTCGGCCCACCGGACGGTCAACCCGGCCGAGGACCTGCGCGCCCCGCGGGCCTGGAAGACGCTGCCCAAGTTCCTGTCGATCGAGGACGTCGACAAGCTGCTGGCGGCGCCCGACACGACCGTGCCGCGGGGGCTGCGCGACCGGGCTCTGATCGAAGTGCTGTACGCGACCGGCCTGCGCGTGACCGAGCTGATTAGCCTGAAGCCGCAGGACGTGAACCTCGAGAGCGGCTACCTCACCACCACCGGCAAGGGGCGCAAGCAGCGGCTGGTGCCCCTGGGTGACGAGGCGGCCAGCTGGGTCGTGCGCTACCTGCAGGAGTCGCGGCCGGTGCTGCTGAAGAAGCGGACGTCGCCGCGCCTGTTCGTGAACGCCCGCGGCGGTACCGGACTCACGCGCGTGGGCTTCTGGAAGATCCTGAAGGCCTACGGAACGCAGTGCGGCCTGAGCGGCGCCCTCAGTCCGCACGTCCTGCGCCACTCGTTTGCCACGCACCTGCTCGAACGCGGCGCCGACCTCAGGGCCATCCAGATGATGCTCGGCCACAGTGATCTGTCGACGACGCAGATTTATACGCATATTCTGGAGGCGCGACTGCGAGCGGTGTACGACCGCTTTCATCCCCGCTCATGACGCGACGCCTTGCCGTCCTCCTGCTCGCGCTGATCGGACTCGCGTGGTACGGGTTGCTGCCGCGCGCGCCGCTGCCGACGGCCGCGCCCGGCGCCGGCCAGATCACGGCGCGGGGCGCGTACCACATCCACTCCAATCGCTCCGACGGCAGCGGCACCATCGCCGAGATCGCCGAGGCCGCGCGGCGGGCCGGCCTGCAGTTCATCATCGTCACCGATCACGGCGACGGCACGCGCGAGCCCGACGCGCCGCAGTATCGCCACGGGGTGCTGGTGATCGATGCCGTTGAACTCAGCACGACCGGCGGTCACCTGGTGGCGCTGGGACTGCCGGCCACGCCCTATCCTTTCGCGGGCACGCCGGCTGACGTGATGGCGGATGTCGGCCGGCTGGGCGGCTTCGGCATTGCCGCCCATCCGGATTCGCCGCGAGCCGCCCTGCGATGGGCGGCCTGGGAAGTGCCGGCCGATGGCCTCGAATGGATCAACGCCGACAGTGGCTGGCGCGACGAGCCGGCCGCGGCGCTGGCGCGCGCCCTGCTCGGCTTTCCGCTGCGGCCCGCGAGCGCCGTGGCGTCGCTGCTGGATCGGCCCGTGGACCTGCTGGCCCGATGGGATGCGATGGGGACCACGCGGTCCGTTCCGGCCCTTGCCGCGGCCGATGCGCACGCCCGGCTCGGCGCCGATGATCCCGCCCCCTCGGCGCTGCACCTGCCCTTGCCGGGATACGAAACGGTGTTCCGGACGTTCTCGAATCATGTGGTGCTCGACCAGGCGCTGACGGGCAGTGGCCAGGCCGACGCGGCGGCCGTGCTGGCCGCCGTGAGGCAGGGACGGGTATTTACCGTCGTGGACGCGATTGCCACGCCAGGAGAATTGACGTTCGCGGCCGACACGGCCGGTGGCACGGCCCGCATGGGCGAGGTGGTCCCGGCCGGCGCGGTGACGTTGCGGGCGCGGGTCAACGGGCCAACAGGCACGACGCTCGTTTTGCTGAAGGACGGCAAGGTGATCCGCGAGGCTGGCGCGGCTGAACTGGCTGTCGCGATCGGCGAGTCAGGGGTGTACCGCGTCGAGGCCCACGTGGCGGGCACTTCGGGAAAGCCCCCGGTGCCGTGGATTCTCTCCAATCCAATCTACGTGGGTCTCGCGCGCGCCGGGCGCGCGGCGACGCCGATCCCGGCGCCGCTGTCGCGCATTCCCGCGCGCACACCCGAAGCCGTCGTCGAGCATGGCGCCGGCGATGTCAGCGAGCTGGTGGACGTGCGCCTGGCTGATGCTCGCGAGCGGCGGCTGGCGGGGGAGCAGCCGATTGGCTGGCGCTTTGTGCTCTCGCCGGGCGTGCCGGCCGGGCAGTTTGCGGCCGTGCAGTTGCCGGTGGCCGGCGGGTTGGCGGCCTTCGATCGCGTTCGGTTCATGGTGAGTTCGGCGGCGCCGGTGCGGGCGTGGGTGCAGCTGCGGGGTGGCCAGGCGAGCGAACGGTGGGGAAAGACCTTTTATGCGGACGGGGAGCCGCGGCTCGTGGAGCTGTCGCTGCGTGACTTCCCGCCGATTGGCGCGACGTCCACGGCGGCACCGCCTCTCGAGCGCATCGAGTCGCTGCTGTTCGTGGTGGACACGCTCAATCACCGCCCCGGGGCGTCGGGATCGATAACGCTGTCAGAGATCGCATTCGTCCGCTAGTCGCGCCCCTGGCACCCTTGGCTAGTGCCGAACGCCGTGGCGGACGCTGAGCTCCCAGATCAGCAGCGCGATCCCGAGGCCGAGCAACCCGCCACCGAGCGCGAGCCACGCGATGGGGTAGGCCATGGAGACCGTGCCGTAGCCGCCGCGTTGCAGCGCGACCACCATCTGGATGAAGCCGGCCGGCAGGCACACCATGGCGCCGATCAGGCTCACGCCGGCAGTGACGTAGCGGGTGGGCGAGGGACGTTGCGGGACTTTGGTCATGTGCGTACGGTCAGCAACAGGAAGGCGGCGGCGGCGCCGAAAATCAGGTTGGGCGCCCACGCCGCCAGGATCGGATCGAGCAGTCCGCCGGCGCCGAAGGCGGCGAAGACGCTGATCATCACCCAGTAGACGAGCGCAAGCACGATGCCGATGCCAATGCCGTACATCGCGCCGCGCTGGCCGGTGGACACCGCAAACGGCACCGCGATCAGCGTCATCACGACGGTCACGAACGGGAATGCCGCCTTGCGATACAGGCCCACCTCGTGCTCCAGCACGTTGTAGCCGCTGGCGCGGAGCTCGGCGATGTAACTGCGCAGCTGGCCAAAGTTCATGAGGTCCGGCTCGCGCGCCTCGGTGACGAAGTAGTCGGCGGGCTCGAGCGGCACGATGCGCTCGGTGAATTTCGCGAAGTCCCTGACCTGGGTCTTCGCGCTGAAGTCGCGCGACCAGCCCTGCTCGAGCCGCCACTGCGGCACGAGGCCGGCCGGCCCCGCGACCGGGACGTACGTGGCCCTGGCGGCAAACATCCGCGAGCGAATGGTGTGGGCTTGCTCGTCGAAATCAAACACCGACAGGCTGTTCAGCTCGCGCTTGCGCGGATCATAGAACTGGTAGTGATAGACCTCGCCGTTGCGGCCGACGATCCACTTGCGGTTCATCACGCCAAAGGTCTGCGGCGAGCCGGTGCGGATGATGTGCTTCAGCCGATCGGCGTTGCGGTTGGCGGTGGCCAGCACCCGTTCTTCCATGGCAAACAGCACGGCGCTGGCGGCGACGGCGAACAGCACGAGCGGCAGGGCCGTGCGATAGAGGCTGATGCCGCACGCCCGCATGACGATCAGCTCGCTGTTCTTGGTGAGCACGCCGATGGTGACGAGCGCCGACAGCAGCACGGCCAGCGCCAGGATATAGGTGAGCCACTCCGGCGTGGACCAGAACAGGAACTGCGCGAGCATGCCGAACGAGGTCTGCCCCTTGAACCACTTGTCCGACAGGTCGATGAACGTCGAGATGTAGAACAGGCCCAGCATGCCGATCGTGGTCATGCCGAGGATGCGGAAGTACTGCTTCGCCAGGTAGACGTCGAGCAGGCGCGGCCCCGGCAGCGGGAATTGCGGCACCCGCAGCACGACGACGACGCGGGTGGCGCGGGCGGGGGCGCCGGCGGCGGCCGGCGCGGCGTCGGCGGTGGCCGCGGCGGCGCGCCGGCGGGCCAGCCAGCCGGGCAGCGTGATGCGGATGGGAGAGCCGGCGGATCGGGAGCGCGACGCCAGCAACGCGAGGCCGGCGCCCCCCAGCAGGAAGTTGGGGAGCCACATCGCCAGCCAGGCCGGCAGCCAATGGCCCTTGGCAAGCGCCTCGCCGCCGTACATCACGACGTAGTAACTGAAGATCACGCCGATGCCGAGAACAAACGCGGCGAGCTTGCCGTCCTTGCGGCTGGTGGCGCCAAGCGCCAGGCCGAGAATGGCGAAGACAAAGCAGGCGACCGGAATGGAGAACTTCTTGTGGATCTCCATGACCTGGTTGTGGGGCGACAGGCCCTGCGCGCGGAACTCCTCGGCCTTGGCGTGCAGTTCCTCGATCGACAGCTCGCGGTCGCCGCGGGCCGGCCCCTTGCGGGGGAACACGGTCTCGGGATCGAGCGAGAGAATGGTGCTCGCGAACCGCGCCACCTCGTAGGAACTGGGCTCGGCCAGGTCGGTGCGGTGCCGCGTGCCGTCTTCGAGCACCATCTGGATGGTCCTGGCGTCGCGGTCGATGACCATGCGCCCGCGCTTGGCGAGATAGATGACCTGCTGCGCCGGATTGCGCGAGTCGGCGGCGAGGACGTCGGTCCAGCCGGTGCCGCCCATCGGCACCTCGTTGACGTAGAGCACGAGGTTGGGGAAGTCTTCGAAGAAGACGCGCGGCCGGACCTCGCCTTCCGCGCGGTCCATCACGATCTTGTTGGAGATCTCGCGGAAGGTCTGGTTGGCGTTGGGCATGGCCTCGAGCATCACCCACGAGGCGACGCCCCAGCAGATCACGCCGAGGAACAGAATGGGCTGGAGCAGCCGGTAGGGACTGACGCCGCAGGCCATCAACACGACCACTTCGCGGTCGGCCGACAACCGGCCCATGGCGACCAGAATGCCGATCAGCAGCGCCATGGGAATGGTCAGCGCCGCGACCCCCGGGACCAGGGTGCCCATGAGCTGCAGCAGCGTGACCCACGGCACCCCCTTGGCAATCATCTGCTCGGCCAGCTCGATGATGAAGGGGATAATCAGGATGAACGTGAACACCAGCAGGGCAATCAGGAACGGCGGGATGATTTCCCGAATGACGTACCGGTCGATGATGCGCATTCGCATGGGGTTCCGCGCGCCTCCTGGGCGCGCAAGCGCGCCTCTTGGGCGCGCAAGTTCCCCCTATTATCGCCCATGGTGAACCTGGCCCTGTTGTGGCACATGCACCAGCCGTATTACGAGGACCTCGCCACCGGCGAGCACATCCTGCCGTGGGTGCGGCTGCACGCCATCAAGGACTACTGGGGCATGGTGGCCCTGCTCGGCGAGTTCCCGGGGGTCCGGGCGACCTTCAACCTCGTGCCGTCGCTGGTGGTGCAGATCCAGGCCTTTGCCGAGGACCGGGCTCGTGACCGGCACCTCGAATTGGGCCTCAAGCCCGCCGAGGCCCTCAGCGGCGAGGAAGCGCGCTGGGTCGTTGCCAACGGCTTTCACGCGCCGTATGGCCGGATGATTGGCCCGTATCCGCGCTACGCCGGCCTGCACGCGGCGCGCCAGGCCGGGCGGCCGTTTTCGCTCAGCGACCTGCGCGACCTGCAGGTGTGGCACAAGCTGGCCTGGATGGATCCGGACTGGCTGGCCGGCGACGCGCGGCTGCAGGCGCTGGTTGCCCGGGACCGCGACTACACCGAGGACGACAAGCGGGCCCTGCGCGCCATCGAACTCGAACTGCTGCGCCTGGTCGTGCCGGCGTACCGCGAGGCCAGCGAGCGCGGGCAGGTCGAGCTGGCGTGCTCGCCCTTTTATCACCCGATCCTGCCGCTGCTGCACGACTCGGATGTCGGCTTCGGCGCCGACCCGGCCGCGGGGCGGCCCCGCACGCGGTTTGCCCGTCCCGGGGACGCCAGGACCCAGGTCGAACGGGCGCTGGCCTTCCACACCCGTACGTTTGGCCGCCGGCCCCGGGGCATGTGGCCCTCCGAAGGGTCAGTGTCGGACGCCGCCGTCGCGGTGATGGCCGGGGCCGGCGTCGAGTGGATCGCGACCGACGAAGACATTCTGGCGCGCTCGCTCGGCGTGCCCCTGCCGCGCGACGAGTCCGGTCACGCGCTGCGACCCGAGGTGTTGTACCGGCCGTATCGCATCGGCGCCGGCGGTCCGGTCGCGCTGTTCCGCGATCACGCGCTGTCGGATCGCATCGGCTTCCATTACCAGTCGTGGGACGCCGACGCGGCGGCCGCGGACTTCGTCGGGCGGGTGCGCGAAGCGGGCCGGCGTTACGGGACGGCGACCGGCGGGGAAGCCGGCACCGTGAGCGTGATCCTGGATGGGGAGAACGCCTGGGAGCATTACCCCGGCGGCGGCCGTCCGTTCCTGCGGGCGCTTTATGCCGCCCTGGCCGCGGCCGGCGATATTCGCACCGTCACCCTGGCCGAGGCGGCCGCGGCCCCAGCGACGCCGCTGGCCACGGTGCACGCGGGCTCGTGGATCAACGCCGACTTCTACATCTGGATTGGCCACCGCGACGACCACCGGGCCTGGTCGCAACTGGCCGAAGCTCGCGACGTGTTCGATCGCCACGCGGCCGGCGTGACGGCTGAGTTGCGGGATCGCGCCTTCGAGGAACTGCTGATCGCGGAAGGCAGCGACTGGTTCTGGTGGTACGGCGATGACCACTCGTCGGACCACGACCGCGAATTCGACGAGTTGTTCCGGCTCCACTTACGGAACGCATACACGGCCCTCGGCGTGGCGGTTCCTGATGAGCTGTACGTGTCGAACATCTCGACCGGGGCCGCGGCCCAGGAGGTGCAGCCGTCCGGACTGGCCTCGGTTCGGCTCGATGGCCGGGCCACCAGTTTCCTGGAGTGGGCGGGCGCGGCCCGGCCGTCGCTGACCCGGCCGGCCGGCGCCATGCATGAGGTGGCGTCCGCCTCGTTCATCACCGAACTCCTGGTGGCATTCGAGGCCGGCGGCGGTTTGTGCCTGCGGTTGGCCGGCCCGGTCGCCGGGTTGTTGTCGTCGCGGACGGCAACGCTCATCGTGTTGGTGTCGGCCCCCGATACCCGCCAGGTCCCGATCGAATCGTCCTGGCTGGCCGTGGATGAACTGGTCGAGGTCGTGGTCCCGATCGCTGACCTTGGGGTGATTCCAGGCCAGCGTCTCGAGTTTGGCGTCCAGGTCCGGTCGCTGACCGACGCCGTTCTTGAAACGGTGCCGCCGGCCGGTTGCTGGTCGGTCGCGGTTCCCGTCGGGGCAACCGCGGCCTCGGACTGGCATCTCTAGGGCAGTTGCCCGCTCAGCCCCTCTGCAACGCCAACAAACCATCCACAGGCGCGTTTTATTAGCCCATTACATGAAGTCTGATAATACATGTTATGTTAACTAACATGCCTGAGACCGGGAGATTAAGGCCGCGAATCCCTGTAGGAACTCGTGGCCCTGGTTTCTACTTCGCGTGCTTTAGTTCCTGGAGAATGTTCTCGAGCGCGGCAATGACCTCGTCCTTGCTCGCGGTCTTCTTGTTGAAGCTGAGGCGCATGTTGAACGCCTTGCTGGGCGGCCGGAAGGCAAACACGAACGCCTTGGGGCGCCCGGGTTTCACCTTCTGCGTGTCCTTGCGGAGCTGTTCGCGGGTGGCGCCCTGGGTGGCGATCTTCTCGACCAGCGCCAGCATCTTCTGGGCGTCGCCCTGGCGGACGACCTGCAGCAGCAACGACCGGCTCGTAATCCCGGCCAGCCGGCAGACCTTGCGGACGTCCGGCGGGATGCCGTTCAGCGACAGGCCTTCGGTGATCGACGTCCGCGACTTCCCCAGCCGCTTGGCCAGATCCTCGTGGGTGTAACCGCAGCGCTGCGCCAGGGCCTGCATGGCCTCGGATTCTTCGAACGGGGTCAGGTCCTTGCGCTGGATGTTCTCGACCAGCGCCAGTTCCAGCATCTCGCGGTCGTCGACATCGCGGATGACGACCGGCAGCTCGGTCAGGCCGGCCTGGACCGAGGCGTGATACCGGCGCTCGCCGGCGATGATCTGGTAACGCGGTCCGCGCTGGCGGACCACGAGGGGTTCGATAATCCCCTTTTCCGTGACCGAGGAAATCAGCTCGGCCAGGTCGCCCATGGCCTGGCGCGGCTGGTCGGGGTTGGGGTCGATCTGGTCGATCGGCACCATGCGGCCGACCGGGGCGCCGGCTGAGGCCGCCAGGGTTTCGACGTAATGCGCGTCGTGGCGCATTCGCAGGTTGTCGGGCAATCCGCGAGGCTTAGGCACGGTCGATCACCTCCTCACACAAACTGTAATACTCGGTTGCGCCAGACGACTCCGGCGCGAACGTAAAGATGGATTCCCGGTAGGCCGGGCTCTCCTCGAGCCGCACGCTCTTGCTGATGACCGTGCGGAAGACCTTTTCGCCAAACACCTTGCGAATCTGTTCCTGGATGTCGCGCGCCAGCGCCGTGCGCTTGTCGTGCATGGTGATGACGACGCCCAGGATCTGCAGTTCGGGGTTGGGCCGCTGCCGGACCTTTTCAATGGTTTCCAGCAGGTCGTCCGTGCCTTCGAGGGCGAAGTAGGACGACTGGATGGGGATCAGCAAATGGGTGGAGGCCACCAGCGCGTTGATGGTCAGCAGGCCCAGGGCCGGCGGGCAGTCGATGACGACGTGGGCGAACTGCCCTTGCAGGGCGGCAAGTTCGTCCTTGAGGCGGAACGGCGCGTCGAGCTCGCCGACCAGCCGCGATTCGAGTTTGGCCAGCGCGATGCGCGCCGGGGCGATGGACAGGTTCGGCAACGACGCCGGCACGATCACGTCGGCCAGGTGCACCGCGTCGTCGACGAAGACGTCGTACATGCTCCGCGTGGCGGTGCGGATGTCGATGAACGACATGCTGCTGTTGCCCTGCGGATCGAGGTCGATGAGCAGCGTCGGCTTGCCGCGCATGGCGAGGGCTGCCGCGAGGTTGATGGCGGTGGTGGTCTTCCCCACGCCGCCTTTTTGATTGGCGATACTGAGAATCATTCGGGCTGGGTGCGCGTTCAACGCATTCTAGCGCACGAATGAGAATCTCGTGATCTTGCGATCTTGTGAATTAGGGATTCGAAGGAAATACCAGGAGTTAAAGCTAGGTGCGCGTGTGGGTTAGCGTGATTGTCGGCCCGCCGACAATCACCAGCCCACCAGCCCACCAAATCACGAGATCCGTTACATCTTGTACTTTCCCATATCGTCGGGATCCAGTTGCTCCAACCACTGCTGGAGACGATCGCTGTCCTGCTTCTCGTTCGACAGGTCCACCGTCTTGGCGTGGTCGATCACCTTTTCGTCGACCAGGATCGGCGCGCGGGTGCGCAGGGCCAGGGCGATCGCATCGCTCGGCCGCGCGTCGATCGCCACCGGGCCGAGCGGGGTCTTGAGGTGGATCATCGCGTAGAAGGTGTTCTCCTTCAGGTCGCACACCACGATCTTGTCGACCGTGGCCTGCAGGTCCTGGATGATGTTGCGCAGCAGGTCGTGGGTCATCGGCCGCGGCGTCTGGATGTTCTCGATCTGCAACGCAATGGCGTTGGCCTCGAACACCCCGACCCAGATCGGCAGCACCTTCTGCCCGTCCGAGTCGCGCAGGATGATGATGGGCATGTTGGTGATGGGATCGACCATCAGCCCCTTGATATTCATTTCGATCATTTCCGTTGCCCCGCTTGAACTTTCAACTTCCAACTTTCAACTTTCAACTGCCGGCTCGCCCCACACGCTGTTGGGACCGGCCCGCCGGATCGTCACGTCCATCAACCGCCCCAGCCACTCCGGCGGTCCTGGGAAATTGACCACCGTGTTGCCGCCGGTGCGGCCCGTCAGTTCCCACTCGCTGCGCCGGCTGGTCGCCTCCACCAGCACTTCGTGCGTCGTGCCAATCGACCGCTGGAAGAGGTTCGACTGGATCGACCGCTGGAGCGACTGCAGCGCCACGATGCGCCGCTTCTTCTCCTCGTCCGTCACATCGTCCGGCATCCGTTTCGACGCCAGCGTGTTCGGACGCTCGGAGTACTTGAACGAGAAGATGCTGTGGTAGCCGACCGTCTCGGTCAGGCTCAGCGTCTCGTCGAAGTCGGCTGCCGTCTCTCCCGGGAAGCCAACGATCATATCGGTCGATAGCTGCACGTTCGGGATAGCCGCGCGAATGCGTGCAACCAGGTCCAGGTATTCGTCGCGCGTGTGCCGCCGCCGCATCAGCGACAGCACCCGCGAGGAGCCCGACTGCACGGGAAGGTGCAGGTGCTTGCAGACCTTCGGCAGGTCGCGCACCGCGGCAATCAGCCGGTCGCTGGTGTGCCGCGGATGCGGGCTGGCAAAGCGGATGCGCTCGATGCCGGCCACCTCGTGCACCGCCTCGAGCAACGCCGGGAAGTCGCACGACGGATCATCCGGCGCCTGGTAATGGTTCACGATCTGCCCCAGGAGCTGCACTTCCCGCCGCCCGCTTGCTGCCGCTTCTCGCACGTCAGCCAATATCTCGGCTTTGGACCGCATGCGCTCGTGCCCACGGGTATACGGCACGACACAGAAAGCGCAGAAATCGTTGCAGCCTTCAATAATCGTGACGTACGAGCGGACCGGATCACCGCGGCGGACGACGCCCAGCGGGAAGGATGGCTCCTCGTACGGGTTCGCGATGGCGACGAGGCCGTCGACCCGCGACCGCCCGTAGAACACGGCCGGCCGCTCGTCCAGTGCCTGCTTGGTCAGCATGGGTAGCATCTTCACCTGCTGCGTGCCGACCACCAGGTTGACGACGCCCTTCGAGCGCTTGATGAGCTTGTTGCCTTCCTGCTGCGCGACGCAGCCGGCGACGACCACCAGCGGATCGCGGCCATGCTCGCGGCCCATCTCCTTGATCTCGCCAAGCCGCGTGTAGAGCTTCTCTTCGGCGCGTTCGCGCACGCTGCACGTGTTGATCAAGACGATGTCGGCGTCGAGCTCCGAGGCGGCCGGATCGTAGCCGCTTTGCTCGAGCAGCCCGGCCATGCGCTCGGAGTCGTGGACGTTCATCTGGCAGCCGTAGGTCTCGATGAAGTATTTCATTTCGCTTTCGCTTTCGCCCGCCGCGGGCTTTCGCCTTTCGCTTTCGCCTCGGCTTCACCTTTCGCCTGGGCGGTGTCCAGCAGCTCGCGGGCGCTCTCGAGCGCCTTGACGCCGGCCGCCGACCCGCCCATCATGCGGGCAATCTCCGGGACCCGGTCCTCTGCAGTTAGACGCGTCACGCTCGTGACGGTCCGACTTCCCTGCACCCGTTTCTCGATCAGGAAGTGCGTCCGGCCGCTGGCCGCGATCTGCGGGAGGTGGGTAATGCACAGGACCTGGAACCGCTGGCCGAGTGCCGCCAGCTTGTCGCCGACCACGCTGGCCACTCGCCCGCCGATGCCGGCGTCCACCTCGTCGAAGATCAGCGTCTTGCCCGCCATGCCGTCCCTGGCGCCCAAGGTCTTGAGCGCCAGCATGACCCGTGACAGCTCACCGCCCGAGACGATGCGCGCCAGCGGCCGGAGCTCTTCGCCGACGTTCGGCGACAGGAAGAACTCGCCCGCGTCGATGCCGGCGTCGGTCCAGTGCGACTCCGACTCGCCGCTCGTCAGGCGCACTTCGAACTTCGTCCGGGCCATGGCCAGGTCCGCCAGCTCGGTTTCAAGGCTCTTGGCAAACCGCGCGGCGGCGGACCGGCGCGCCGACGACAAGGTGCGGGCGGCTTCGAGGAACACCCGGCCGGCGTCGGCCAGCCGCTGCTCGATTTCGGCCAGCGTGGACTGGCCGCCGGTCAGGGCCTCGTGTTCGGCGGCCAGGCGGTCCCGATACGCGATGGCCGACTCGAGCGTGCCGCCGTGCTTGCGCTTCAGCCGTTCGATCAGGGCCAGCCGGTCTTCCACCTGCTGTAGCCGGCCAGGAGAGGCGTCGATGCCGTCGGCGAAGTCGCGCAGCGTGAAGGCAAGGTCCTCGAGCTGGGCCTTGATCCCGTCGCGCGCGTCCAGGTAGGGCGCAAACTTCGGATCGATCGCGGCCAGCTCCCCCACCCGTTTCCACACCCGGCCCAGGGCGCCCAGGGCGGCCGCCTCGGTGTCGTATAACTCCGCGTAGCCTTCGTTGCACAGGCGGTGGATCGTGTCGGCGCTACGCAATAACTGCCGATCGGCGGCCAGCGTTTCGTCCTCACCGGCCTGCAGATTGGCTTTCTGCAGCTCGCTCAGCTGAAACTCGACCAGGTCGAGGCGGGCCGCCCGCTCGCGGTCGTCCATACGCAGACGGTCGAGCTGGTCGCGCAGCCCCCGGACCGTGGCAAAGGCCGCTGCCACCCGCTCGCGTGGGGCATCCAGCCCCGCCCACGTGTCGAGCAGCGCCAGGTGCTGCGAGGGATCCAGCAACTGCTGGTGTTCATGCTGGCCGTGGAGCTCGACCAGCCGGTTCGACAGGTCCTTGAGGGCGGCGGCGGTGGCAAGCGCCCCGTTGATGAAGGCACGGCTGCGGCCCTGGGAGGTAATCTCGCGGCGGACGATCAGTTCCTCGCCGTCGGCGGTCTCGAAGACGGCTTCGACGCTGGCGATGTCTTCGCCCGTGCGGATCAAATCCTGGGTGGCGCGGCCGCCCAGCAACAGGCCGACGGCTTCGACGAGGATGGATTTGCCGGCGCCGGTCTCACCGGTGAGGATGTTGAACGACTGTTCAAAATCGACCGCGACCGACTCGATGACCGCGAGGTTGCGGATGGCGAGGTAGCGGATCATACGGGTGGCGCCTCGTGTTGCGGGAATCCCTGTGGCGAGCGGAACTGCCATCGTATCATGGGTTTGACAGAATTTCGCTGAGCGTGCTACGGTTGCACAGTACGGCGCTTCCCAGCGCGCATTTTCCCAATGGACCTGATTCGGAGGCTTTGTTGCCGACGCCTGGATCGTTTGTCCTGGCATTGCAACTCGAGGGCGGTCTTCCGCCCGCTCGAGCGGCTGCCGGGGATTTCGCCGACTTAATCTTCGCCGCCAGCCCCATCGTCATGATGGTGATGGCGATTCTGCTCATCTTCTCAGTCATTTCCCTGGGCATCGTCCTCCATAAATTCTGGGCGTTTCGCGGCATCGAGAGGCAATCGGTGACGTTTCTCGAGGTCTTCCGCAAAAGCGCCAAGTTCTCTGAAGTGCAGGCGGTCTGCCCTTCCCTGGCCCTGAGCCCGCTGGTGGGCATGTTCCAGGCCGGGTATGCGGAACTGACGGCCCAGTTGCGGCAATCGCATGGGACGGCCAGTCCCGGAGTGCCGGCGCCACGTCCTACCCTGAAGAGCATTACGGCCGTGGATCGTGCGCTGTTGCGCGCCTCGTCCATTGAAGTGGCCAAGCTCGAAAGGCGGATGACGTTCCTGGCGACTACCGCGAGCATCACGCCCTTCATCGGCCTGTTCGGCACAGTGTGGGGGATCATGACGGCGTTCATGAACATCGGCGCGCAAGGCTCGACCGACCTGGCCGTGGTCAGCGGACCGATTGCCGAGGCGCTGATCGCGACCGCGCTCGGCCTGTTCGCCGCGATTCCGGCGGTCTACTTCTACAACCACTTCACCTCGAAGGTGAAGAACTACGCCTCCGAGATGGACGACTTCGCGCTGGAGTTCCTGAACATCTCGGAAAGGAACTTCACCTAGTGCCGAAGATTTCGGCCCCGCCCGACGCCAACACCGGCCGCCGCCGCGGCCGCCGCGTGACGACGTCGCTGTCGGAGATCAACGTCGTGCCGCTGGTGGACGTGATGCTGGTGCTGCTGATCATCTTCATGGTGGCGGCACCGATGATGCAGAAGGGCATCGAGGTGAAGCTGCCCGTCTCGCGCCGCGCCGACAAGCTGACCTCGGTGCGCCCCTATATCAGCGTGCCCCTCTCCTATCGCACCGACCAGCGCGTGTGGATCGATGACGACCCGGTCCGCGCCGACGTGCTGGCCGAGCGCATGCGCCAGCTGATGGAAACCCGCACCGACAAGGACGTCTTCCTGCGCGGCGACGCCGGCGTCACCCTGCAGGAACTGTATGACGTGATCGATCGCCTCAAGGCCGGCGGGGTGCAGAACGTCGGCATCACCGCCCAGCCGAGGGCGGCGCGCTAAGCATGGATGCGGTGTCCGAGGTCCTCGTCGCCCGGGCGGCCAGGTCGGACGGCCTCACCTCGATGGTGGGCTGGTCGGCGATGGCGCACCTTGCGTTGGTGGCCGTGGTGGCCTTCGTGCCGGGCGCCTGGTTCGGCGCGATCGAGCGCGAGCCCGAGGTGATCATGCAGGTCAGCCTCGGCGGTCCCGTCGGGCCGGCCACCGGCGGGCTCGCCACGCTCGGGGGGCGCACCGTTCAGCAGGTGGTCGAGACCAAGAAGACCGTCGAACCGGTGCGGCCGCCCGCGGCGGAGACGCCGGCGATGATCGAGCCGACCAAGGCGCCCCCGCGCAAGACCACGCCGGCGAAGAACGCCGCGAAGGATCCTCGCAGCACCATTCCAACCAAGGGCGCCGAGATCCAGAAAGGCACCGCCATCGCCGAGACCGGCGCCAAGGGACAGGGGTTCGGCCTGTCGTCGGGCGCCGGCGGCAAGGGCGCCGTGGTGGACGTCGCCAACTTCTGCTGTCCCGGCTACCTGGCGACGATGAAGGACCAGATCCTGCTGAACTGGAGCTCGAAGCAAGGCACCGTCGCCGAGACGAAGATGCGGTTCGTGATCCAGCGCGACGGCCGGATCGTCGATGTCTCGGTCGAGCAGTCGAGCGGCCGGGCCGACCTTGATTTCCTGGCGACCAGGGCGCTGCAACTGGCCAAGCTGCCGCCGCTGCCGGCCGAGTTTCCGGGCGCGGTCCTCCCCGTCCACCTGTGGTTCGAGTACGTGCGGTAAACAGAGAACGTGAGTATGACGAAATCAATCGCGACGAAGCTCCTGGGTGCGGTGTTGGTGGCGGCCTCGGCGGTGCTGGCCGCCCAGCAGCCGGCGGCGCCGCCGCCGCAGCAGCCCACCAGCGTGGAACTGCGGCTGACCGGCGAACCCGGCTCGCCGCCGCGGCTGGCGGTGCCCGACCTGCTGGCGCTGTCGCCCGATCGCGAAACCCAGGAGGCGGCCCGGACCATCAGCGAAGTGCTGTATGCGGATCTCGACTTCGAGCGGGAGTTCGCGCTGATTCCGCGCGACACCTACAAGTCGATCCCGGCGGCCGGCTCGATCGACGCCGTGCCGTTCGATCGCTGGCGCGAACTGGGTGCCGACGGCGTGATCATCGGCACCGTGCAGAAGACGCCGGCCGGCATCCGCGTCGAGATGCGCCTGTATAACGTGCGGGCCCGGCAATCGGCCTACGGCCGCGAGTACACCGGCTCGGCCGCCAATCCCCGCGTCTACGCGCACACCATGGCCGACGAGCTGCACAACTCGCAACGCCAGCTGCGTGGCGTGGCCAGGACCAAGCTGACGTTCATCTCCGATCGCAACCGCGAGGCGGTGGTGGCGACCGTCGAGAAGCGCGACGTCAAGGAAGTGTTCATCGCCGACTACGATGGCGCCAACCCGCGGCGCATCACGATCAACCGGACAATGAACCTGACGCCGAGCTGGTCGCCCGATGGCCGCTCGATCGCCTACACGTCGTACCGCTCAGGCGTGCCGGACCTGCTCATCTCGAACATCTTTGTCGGCACGATGGAGTCGCCGACCAAGGGAATCGGCCAGAACTACCTCCCGGTGTTTTCGCCGGATGGCACCCGCATCGCGTTCACGTCGAATCGCGACGGCAACAACGAGATCTATGTGGTGAACCGCGACGGCTCGAACGTGACGCGCATCACCAACAACCCGTCGATCGACGTGACGCCGACGTGGTCGCCGACCGGCACGCAGATCGCGTTCACGTCGGATCGCCGGGGCCAGCCGCAGGTGTTCGTGGTCAACGTTGACGGCACCGGCTTGCGGCAGATTTCGTTCGAGTCGTTTGCCGATCGGCCGACGTGGTCGCCGCCGCCGTACAACGAGATTGCGTTTGCAGCGCGCACTGGGCCGGGTTTTGACATCAAGATCCTCGCCATCGCTACCGGCGAGACGCGGCAGATTACCTTTGGCGAAGGCAGCAACGAGAGCCCGGCCTGGGCGCCCAACGGCCGGCACATGGCGTTCATGTCCACGCGCGCCGGTCGCAGCCAGATTTTCACGGTCGATCGTGACGGCCGCAACCTCCGGCAGATCACCAAGGACGGCAATAACACGACGCCTAATTGGTCGCAGTAAGCAGTAATAGGGTGCCAAAGGTGCCAAGGGTGCCAGGGGTGCCAAAGGTGCCGGGAAGACGGGATTAGGTAGAGGTCAGCTATGACACGAAAAACGACTGCGTTGATGGTTCTTGCGCTGCTGGTCACGATCGTCGTCGGCGCGTGTTCGAAGAAGACGCCGCCGGTGGCGCGGCCCATGCCGCCCCCGATGCCGACGGCCACGGCCCCGCCGGCGCCGCCACCGCCGCCGCGCCCGGTCGCCGAGCCGGTGCCCGTGCCGCCGATGCCGGTGGAAGACACCATTGGCTCGAAGTCGCTCGACGACCTCAATCGCGATTCGCCGTTGAAGCCGCTGTTCTTCGGCCTGGACAGTTCCGAGGTCGACGCCGAGGGCCAGCTCGTGCTGCAGGCCAACGCGGCCGTGCTGAAGCAGTTCCCGGCCTGGCAGATCACCATTGAGGGCCACTGCGACGAGCGCGGCACGGCCGAGTACAACCTGGCCCTGGGCGAGCGCCGCGCGCTGGCGGCGCGGACCTACCTGGTCTCGCTAGGCATCCCCGCCGACAAGGTCAAGACCGTCAGTTACGGCAAGGAATTCCCCTTCGACGCGGGCCACGACGAGGCGGCCTGGACCAAGAATCGGCGGGCCCATTTCGTGATTACGGCAAAGTAAGATGGGTCGTATGACGCGACGACTGTTCCCCGCCCTCCTGGTCCTGACGGCGGCTGTGCTGCCGGCCGCCCCGGCCGCGGCGCAGTCACGCCGCGAAATGCAGATGATGGCCGACATCCGCATGCTGCAGGAGCAGACGCAGCAGATGCAGCAGCAGCTGCAGGCCGCGCTTGACGCCATCAACGCCCAGCTCAAGGCCATCTCGACGCGGGTCGACGACCAGGCCGGCGCGACCCGCAAGTCGTTTGCCGATCAGAAGCTCGCTGTCGATCAGTTCGGCTCCGATCTGCGCATCGTTCGCGAGCGGATCGACGAAAGCAACGTGCGCATTACCAGCCTGTCGCAGGAGGTCGAGGCGCTGCGCCTGGCCATTCCCGACATGTCGCGGGCCGCGCCGCCCGCCGCGCCGGCGGATCCGGCCGCGCCGCCGAGCGACGTGCCGGCGCCGCTGACGCCGGCGCCGCCGGTGACCATGGCCCCGGGCATGTCGCCGCAGCGCTTGTTCAGCACCGCGCTTGCCGACTTCACCGCCGGCCAGTGGACGCTGTGCATCGACGGCTTCAACACCTATCTCAAGAGCTTCGCGCGCACCGACAACGCCGACGATGCGCAGTGGTACATCGGCGATTGCTATTATTCAGACGGCAAGTTCACGGAGGCGATCGACGCGTATAATCGCGTGATCACCGGCTACCCCAAGGGCGACCGGGTGCCGGATGCCTACTACAAGATGGGCCTGGCGCTCGCCGCCACCAAGCAGCCGGATCGGGCGCGCGAGGCGTACGAAACGCTGATCAAGCTCCATCCCGATTCCGACCTGGCCCGGCTGGCCAAGCAGCGGCTCGACGCGATGGCGCGGGCGAAGCCCCCGGGCGGCCAGTAAGGCGCGATCTCTCAACGCGACGACAGCGATCGAAGCGCGATAGCACGGTAGAAAGGCGACGAGACATGGGCAGCGTGAACAAGGTGATTCTGGTGGGCAACCTCGGCAAGGATGCCGAAGTGCGCGTGACACCAGGCGGACAGTCGGTGGCGAGCTTCAGCGTCGCCACCACCGAGAACTGGACGTCGAAGGAAGGCGAGAAGAAGGAACAGACCGAGTGGCACCGCATCGTGCTGTGGGGCAAGACGGCCGAGACGCTGCAGCCGTACCTGGTCAAGGGCAAGCAGATCTATCTCGAGGGCCGCTTGCAGACGCGGCAGTGGGAGAAGGAAGGCCAGAAGCACTACACCACCGAGGTGAAGGCCGACAAGATCGTGCTGCTCGGCGGTGGCGGCGGCGCCAGCCGCGGCGGCGATCGCCAGGTGGAGCGCGGCGGTGACAGCGGCTACCAGGATCCGATGCGCGATCCCGCCCCTGTCACCGACGACGACATTCCGTTCTAGACGGGAGTCGGGAACCGGGAACCGGGAGTCGATCGGGCGACTCCCGACTCCCGACTGTATCAGCTAAGTCCCTTTCCTCCCGTACCGATCTTCCAGCCTGACGACATCGTCCGTCTCGGGGGTCGAGACTTCCAGCACATCCGAATCTTCGATCGCCGTCATGCGGTGCACGGTCGGCGGCGTCACGTGCACGGCTTCGCCCGGGCCCATCTCGGTGGCGATCAGCTTGCCGTCCACTTCCCGCTCGAACAGGATCTTTCCCGACCACACGAAGATGGTCTCGTCCTTCTTGTTGTGGTACTGCAGGCTGAGGGCGTGCCCCTTGTTGATGTGGATCTGCTTGCCGACGTAGCGGTCGGTGCGGGCCCACCACAGTTCGTAGCCCCACGGCTTCTCGACGCGATGTAACGGTTCACTCACGACAACGGACTCCTTTGGAAGGCCGACGCGGCCAGCGCGTCGAACAGATACTGCTCAATTTCGGCGGCGGTCGGCAACAGCAGGACGTGGCCGGCGAGCCGCCGCGCCTCGGCGGCGCTCATCTCCTCGATCACGTGCCGGACGATGGGGATGGCGCCCGGGGTCATGCTGAACTCGGTCAGGCCGAGGCCGACGAGCAGGCCTACCAGCGCCGGGTCCGAGGCCATCTCGCCGCACAGCGACACCGGGATGCGATGCCGCGCGGCGGCGCGCCGCACGGTGCGGATCAGCCGCAGCACGGCCGGGTGCAACGGCTCGTAGAGGTCCGACACCCGGTCGTCGGTGCGGTCCACCGCCAGGCAGAACTGGATCAGGTCGTTGGTGCCGATGGTGAAGAAGTCGACCTCCGGCGCCAGCAGGTCGGCGGCGAGCGCGGCCGAGGGCACCTCGATCATCGCGCCGACCTTGATCCGCGCGGGATCGAACTGACCGGGATGGGTCCGGCCAAGCTCGGACACCACATCGGCGAGAATCTTGCGCGCGTCGCGCACTTCTTCCACTGCGGTGACGAACGGGAACATGATGCGCAGCGGGCCATGGGCCGAGGCCCGCACCAGCGCCCGCAACTGCGTCCGCAGCACGTCGGGGTTGGCGAGTCCCAGGCGCAGGCCGCGCAGGCCGGGCCGGGTGCGGCGGCGCTCCGGCCCGCGGCCGGGCCCGGCAAACTGCCGCTCGTCGAGGTCGAAAGTCCGAATCGTGACCGGGCGCGGCGCGACCTGTTCGATCAGGCTGCGATAGAGCGCGTACTGGTCGTCCTCGGTGACGCTGGCAATCGGCCGCCCCGACAGCATGAACTCCGAGCGATACAGGCCGACGCCTTCGGCGCCGTGCTCGTTCAGGAACGGCAGGTCCTCGAGCAGTTCGATGTTGGCCTCGAGCCGCACGCGCACGCCGTCGGTGGTGAGCACCGGCCCGGGCTCGCCGTGTGGCTGGCTCTTGCGGCGCGGCCGGGTGGCCTGCCGGTGCGCCTCGTCGATCTGGTCGGGCGTCGGCGCGACGATCAACTCCCCCGTCGTGCCGTCGAGCACCACCGGCGTCCCGGCCGGGATCCGCAGCGACGCGTCGTGCAGGCCGACAATGGCCGGCACCTTCAGCGAGCGCGCCAGGATTGCGGTGTGGTAAGTACGGCTGCCCGCGTCGGTGGCAAAGGCCTGGACGCGCGACCAATCGAGCTGGGCGGCCACCGACGCGGTCAGCTCGTCGGCGATCAGCACCGACGGGCCGTCCACCTGGCTGAGCAACTCTTTCGGGCCCTTCGCGCCGTGGCGGAGGTTGAGCCGCAGGCGTCCGGCGACATCGGCGACGTCGGTCTCGCGCTCGCGGAGGTACGGATCCTCCATCGACATGAACACGTGGTACAGCTCTTCGTAAGCGCGATGCACCGCCCAGGCCGCGTTGACGCGTTCGGTGCGGATGATCGCTTCAGCCCGCCCCACCAGCATCGGATCGTCGAGCATCAGCAACTGGGCGTCGAACAACGCGGCCAGCTCGCTGCCGGGGCCGTGTTCGACGCGCGACTTGATGTCCTGCAGTTGCTGCTTCGACGCGGCCTGGGCGCGCAGCAGCGCCGCCACTTCCTGGTCGACCCGCTCGGGCGGAATCGGGAACCGCATCACCTCGGTGCGCTGGGTCAGGACCACCGCGCGGCCGAGGACCACGCCGGGTGACACGCCGATACCGGTCAGGCGTTCCACAGTTCTTCTCCAAATCCGCCCTCGACCAGGCGGCACAAGGCGTCAGCCGCCTCGGCCTCGTCGGGGCCGTCGGCGGTGATGACGATGCTCGCGCCGGGCGCGGCGGCGAGCAACAGGATGCCCATGATGCTCTTGCCGTCCATGGTGCGGCCCTCGCGCGAAACCCGAATCTGCGACGTGTAGCGCGCCGCCAGGTGCACGAACTTCGCCGCCGCCCGGGCGTGCAGCCCGAGCCGGTTGCGAATCACGCACGTCCGCGTGGTCATTCCGCCGGACCGTTGCCAGTGCCGCCCGGCGCATTCGTCCCCGTGAGCAAGTCGGACGCCACCCAGATCGCGTTACGGCCGTGCTCGCGCAGCAGGCGCGCCACGTCGGTGAGCCGCTGGCCGTCGGTCAGGCTGGCGGCCTTGATCAGCATGGGCAGGTTGACGCCGGTCACGATCTCGACCGCGTCCTCCTTCAGGAAGGTGATGCCGAGGTTCGACGGCGTGCCGCCGAACATGTCGGTGGCCAGCAGCACCCCGCCCGGCTGCTTGACGCGGGCGATCGCGGCGGTGTCG